>JAQUJY010000014.1 GCA_028680705.1 Bacteroidales bacterium | reverse complement strand
AACCACCAAAAAATGAAAGTATCAATTTTAGTCGATAATATTCCAGGACCAAACACTTTGGCAGAGCATGGCCTTTCATATCTTATTGAATATGAGGATAAAAAAATCCTTTTCGACACAGGTCAAACCGATTTATTCCTCCGGAATGCAGAGATAATGAATCTGGATATAAAAGATGTTCACCAGATTGTTCTTAGCCATGGACACTACGACCATGGAAATGGGCTAAACCACATAAATGGAGGCAATTTAATTTGCCATCCCGGTTGCTTTGTTAAGCGATACAAAAAAGATGGCGATGCATACATTGGGCTTAAAAACGATGAGGATACCATTAGAGATAAGTTTAACCTGCTTACAACTGCCCAGCCTCACCAAATATTCGATGGGGCATACTTCCTCGGTGAAATACCTCGTATCACCGATTTCGAATCGAAAACAACGTCTTTTGTCTTTGAGGATGGAACACCAGATTATGTGATGGATGATAGCGCTTTAGCGTTTAGGGTTAAAAATGGAGTTTTTGTGATAACCGGCTGTGGCCATGCGGGGATTGTGAACACCCTTGAGCATGCAAAAAAGGTAACAGGTCAAACATCGATTGCAGGAATTATGGGAGGTTTTCATTTAAAAGAGAATAACCTGCAAACTCAGAAAACAATTGAGTATCTTAAAGAAAATCATATTAAACGGGTTTACCCATCGCATTGCACAGCAACCCACGTTGTAGAGGACTTTAGAAATATTTTTAATGGCCTACAAATTAAAACCGGCGATATTCTTACCATTTTATAGCCCGAACAATTATTCCTTTTTATTTGAACCATTGAGTTACAATACGGTTTCTACAAAAAGGTAAGGTAGGATGTAATTAGTTAATATTGCTTACACTCGACTGTTCCCCACTCCGCCATTACGAGAATGGAAAAGGGAAAACTCGTCATTGCGATACCGACGTTTTTTGTCGGGAGAAGCAATCTTTTACACAGGGGTAAATTATTGGGATGAAAGATGTGCTTATTGAAAGATTGTAATGATGAGATAAAAACCCGTAACCCTAAACCCGTAACTCTTAAAAAATCTTCAAAATGATAAACTTCACCGCCTCATACACCGACCATTACGAATTAACAATGGCTTACTCCTATTTTGAAAAGAACAGGCATAACGAAAGAGCAGTTTTCGATTATTCTTTCAGAAGATTGCCCTTCGACGGAGGATATGCTATTTTCGCAGGGTTAGATAATCTGCTAGATATTCTCGAGAACCTTAAATTCGATTCAAAGGACCTTTCATTCCTCAGCCAAGTTGGATTCAGTAAACGCTTTATCGATTTCCTAAAGGATTTTAAGTTTACTGGCAATATCTACTCATGCCTTGAGGGTGAGGTAGTTTTTTCCACAAGTCCCATTCTTCAGGTCGAGGGAAACATTATTGAAACACAAATCATTGAAACCATACTACTCAATATTCTCAATTTCCAAACGCTAATAGCAACTAAAGCAAGCAGAATGCGGCAGGTTGCTGGTAACAGGCAGCTAATAGATTTTGGACTACGACGTGCCCAAGGCGTTGGAGGTTACCACGCTACTAGAGCCGCCTACGTTGGCGGATTCAACTCAACAAGCAATGTTAGGGCTGGTCGCGATTTTGGTATCCCAGTTTCAGGAACCATGGCCCATTCGTTTATCCAAAGTTATGATGATGAGCTTTCCGCTTTTCGTGATTATGCCCTAACACACCCAGATAATTGTATTTTGCTGGTTGACACATACAACACCCTGAAAAATGGCATTCCTAACGCAATAAAAGTTGGTAAGGAAATGGAAACAAAAGGGCATAAGCTTAAAGGCATTCGCCTTGATAGCGGAGACTTGGCCTACCTGGCCAAAGAAAGCAGAAAAATGCTTGACGATGCAGGGCTTAATTACGTTAAGATTGCCGCCTCAAACCAGCTCGATGAGATTATAATAAAAAGTCTTTTGGAACAGGATGCCCCAATCGATGTGTTTGGTGTGGGCACCAGCCTTGTTACAGGCCATCCCGATGCCGCACTTGATGGTGTTTACAAACTTTCATCCTTTAAGGGTGAGCCCAGAATAAAAATCTCCGAAAACATTGTTAAAACCACGCTACCAGGCAAAAAGCAAGTTTACAGATTTTCAAATTCCAATGGCCAATGGATTGGCGTCGATGCAGTTGCATTAAAAGATGAAGCAGATATTAAGGTAATCTATCATCCATTTGATCCCCACAAAAAGACAACAGTTAAGGGTTGCACCAAAACAGCTCTGCTTCATAAAGTTATGGAAGACGGAAAACGAACTACCAAGGGTTTGTCTCTAAATGAAATTTCGTTATACTCAAATGAAAGGTTAAAACTTCTGCCCGCTGAATATAAGCGGTTTGAAAACCCTCATGTTTATAGGGTAGGAATTAGCGAAGAGCTCAGGAAACAAAGAGATGCCCTCATTGTTTCACATAGAAACCAGTAATTTATAAGTTCTGCACCGATGAAATATCCACACCAACATCATCAAGACACAAGAGGGGTGGATATTCCGTGCCTACCTATGGCCTGCCTACTTGCAGGCAGATTGGTGTAACTTACAAATAAAAAAACAGTCAATGAAAACACTTATTATAATTGATGTTCAAAACGATTTTATGCCCGGTGGTCCCCTGGCCGTCAAGAATAGTGATGCCATTGTCCCAGTGATTAACAGCATACAGGAGAAATTCGATTTAGTTGTTGCTGCACAGGATTGGCATCCACCAACCCACGCTAGCTTTGCAAGCAATCATGTTGGGAAAAAGGAGTATGATACAGTAAAGATTAAAGGGTTAAAGCAAGTTCTTTGGCCAAATCACTGTGTACAGGGTACCAGAGGTGCGGAATTTCATGGCGAGTTGCAAACTGATAGAATTGCAGCAACCTTTAGAAAGGGAATGAGCATTGAGATTGACAGCTACAGTGGTTTTTACGATAACGGCCATTTAAAAAGCACGGGACTAGCAGGTTATCTTCGGGAGCTAAAGGCTAACGACCTTTATTTCTGTGGTCTAGCAGCCGATATCTGCGTTTACTTTACCGTGCTTGATGCTCTAAAAGAAGGCTTTAATGCCACACTAATTGAGGATGCAACCCGTCCGTTGAGCGAGTCGGATTTTGTGAAAGCAAAAAATGATTTAATATCAAAAGGCGCTAAAATAATTAACAGCAATGCGCTGTAAATCCGAAGATTAAAACTACATTTCAAGAAAGACAATCATCAAATTTAGGAGACTGAAAAATACTAGGTGGGCTACAAAAACCACTATTACTAAAGGATTTCGAATATTCTTTACATATCGACCCAGGAGCATAACCAAAGGGAGCGAAATCACAAACCAAGCAATATAATTCTGCAATGGAGGCGTGGTTGTTTCCCAACTCCACATATTTAAACGAACGGCAACAGGCTCAAGCAAAATATCATAAATTACCATAAGAAATGCCCCAGCAAATCCCAAGCGCCAAGTATTGGTTATTTTAGGTCGCAAAAGCATGGTGATTAAATAAACCGATATCATCCAGTTTATTAGCATAGCAAAAGGTGTCCCTAAAACTTTTGGCCCAAGTGATGGCCCATAGGTATAACCGCCAAAAACTACTCCCGTATTGGTACCAATTGCTTCGGCTACCCACCCAATAACCCCAACTGCTACTATTGCCAAAGTAAACTTTAGGGTGAATGGCTTGTGAAAAAGTAGAACCAGTAAAAGGGTTAACGTGGTAAAAACCCAACTTAGCTGGAAAACAGCGGGATTATCACGCATTATCCATAGCCCGGGAACTGAAATTCCGTATCCCATCAAAATAATCAGCTTTGCAAGCAAAACCTTATGCTTTTCTATAAATGATATCATCTCTAAACTGGTTTTATTAGATTATCAACTATTTTGGCCGATGCAAGGCATAAGGGAATTCCGCCACCTGGGTGCACGCTTCCACCAGTAAAGTAAAGTCCATTAATACTTTTTGAGCGGTTTGGGTGCCTGCTAAACGCTGCAAATCGGTTGTTTGAGCTAATGCCATACAATGCTCCACGATACGAGCCCGTTTTTTGCTCAATCAAAGGCGGAGTTAGAATATCCTCGCAAACTATGTTTGGCTCAATATCTATCCCTGTTTCTTGTCTTATTTTTTTTAGAATATTGGTTCGGGTAGTCTTTGTAATCTCATTCCAATCCTGCCCGCAATCCTCGGGTGCATTTACCATTACAAACCAGTTCTCATGCCCCATTGGGGCATCCTGCTTAACCAATTTTGAGCTTATAAAAATGTAAACCGTTGGGTCACTCGATATACCCTTATCTCCCAATACCTTGAATTCTTGTGCATAATTCGTACTAAAAAGAATATTATGCAAATCGAGTTTTGGGTATTCTCCCCTAACCCCCCAGTAAAAAATTAATGCCGACGATGATGGCTTCTGTCTCTTATAAAACCAGTTAAGTTTACGCTCTGGCATTAGCTTGGGATATGCGTTAAAGATATCCGTATTGTTAACAACAATATCATAGGCCTCTGAAACACCATTTGCCCTTATACCGGCAACCTTACTACTTTTATATTCAATCCGCTGAACTGGGCAGCCTAATTCAAATTTTACACCCAATTTTACTGCTAACGCCTGCATTGCCTCTGCAATAGAGTACATTCCTTTCTCGGGAAAATAGGCTCCCACATTATGCTCAAGATGAGGAATAATTGTTAGTGTTCCGGGTGCCTTATACGGATTTGAACCATTATAGGTAGCAAATCGGTTAAAAAGTTGCACCGTTTGTTCTTTGGAGAAACTGCGCGAATTTACCCCATGCATGGTTTCAAAGGCCTTCAGCATTTTAATGTTCTTACCTATCTCCTGAGCCTCCTTCGATTTAAAGCCCTCTAAAGTAGGGAATGGACTAAAAATAAACATCTTAGAGGTTAAACGGTACAGTTCACTGCATTCCGATAAGTACTTTTGAATATTTTCGGCGGGTTCGCCCAGTACCGCTTCTGCTTCATTGGCAAATCTAACAGGATCAGCCCAAGAGTTTAAAACCTTACCATCTGGATAAAAATAACGGGTTACATTTTCAAGTTTTTTATAGCTTAAAAGTTTTGTCCCTTCATTGCCCGCAAGGGCAAATAGCTCATCAACCAGCTCAGGCAGAGTAAATAGTGATGGACCGGTATCAAACCTAAATCCATCCATCCTTAGCTCGTTTAGCTTACCGCCCACTCTACTAGATTGCTCAAAAACCGTTACTTTGTAACCTTTAATAGCCAAACGAATGGCTATGGCCATCCCTCCTACTCCTGAACCAATAACTGCTGCTTTCAAAATATTAAGAATTTTGAGGTGAGGTTAAAAAAACGATTTCCCACATAATAGTAAGCAAATAAACTTAAAATATTTACTCCTTTTTAGCCCATTTCAAAAATCCCTCCTTCGTTTTAATGATTTTATGATTATCAAGGAGCCATCGAATAACATGTGTAGTTCTTTCAGGAGGGAATTTTAATCTATCAACAACCTGCTCAAGGCTAAAATTATTATCCGCTAAATTAATCTT
This sequence comes from Bacteroidales bacterium, assembly GCA_028680705.1. Taxonomy (GTDB): domain Bacteria; phylum Bacteroidota; class Bacteroidia; order Bacteroidales; family Tenuifilaceae; genus Perlabentimonas. Next base: position 38,820 of record JAQUJY010000014.1, on the reverse strand, counting down.
TAGCTGCTCAACAATCATGTCGAACTGATACTTGCTAATATTTAGCTCATTCCTTGATGTGCAAACATCACATTTTCCACAGCGCGAAGTATTTTGCTCTCCAAAGTACTCAAGCAATGTAGTACTCCTACATTTTGTCACCCCCGATGCGTAGCTAATCATCGCCTCCATGCGCTTAGAGTATCTTTGCTTACGCAAATGGTAGTTCTCATGCGATATCCTTAGATTCTTGTCATCCAGTCGTTCCTCAGTAAAAATCAAAAGGGGTGTCTTTTTGCGAGGAATATAGTTCAATACCTTTGCGCGACTAAGCTTTATCAAATTCTCGGTTGCTCTATTGAGAGGTATTCCTGCAGCTCTTGCCAAATAAGCCTCATCTATTTTAACATACGTGCTAAACAAACCTGCATAGGTTCTAAGTATAACCTTAACAAACAAATCGAGTTCAGCATGGGCAACCTGGTATTTATAAAGTTCAACTTTATTTACAATAACCATTATTCTAGAAGGATTATCTAACTCATCGGTAAGTTGGATGTACCCCTCGAGTTCGAGTAGTTTTAACGAGCTGTGTGCTGTTACAAAGTTAAACTTATAGGTAGATGCAAAATCAATGAGATTGAAATCGTAAATCTCATCCTTACCTCCTCCAATGGCAACGTTAAGGTACGAGCATAGTGCATTGTAGCATCGCTTAATTTCATCCGGTTCAGGGAAGGTAGTCCCCATCCGCTGCTCCGACTTTGCCTTATCACTTTCGTTATACAACAGAACGGCATAGGCCAATTTGCCATCGCGACCTCCCCTGCCCGCTTCCTGAAAATACGCTTCGGGCGAATCGGGCAAATCCATATGCACCACAAACCTAACATCTGGCTTATCAATCCCCATCCCAAAGGCATTTGTCGAAACGATTATGCGTGTTCTATCCTGCTGCCAATCGTCTTGTTTTCCACTCCTTTCTTTTGTTGATAAACCTGCGTGATAGAAATCGGCACTAACACCCTGCTTTTGCAACTCTAAAGCAATCTCCTTGGTTTTTTGCCTACTTCTAACGTAAACAACCCCCGTACCCGGAATTGCTTCAACTATTTTTTTTAGATGTTTAAGCTTATCCTCCACATTTCGCACTAGATACACCAGATTTTTTCGCTCAAAGCTCATCTTCACAACACGCTTCTGCCTAAAGCCAAGTTTCTCCTGTATATCGTCAACAACCTCGGGGGTTGCAGTTGCAGTAACGGCTAAAAAGGGAACATCGGGGAGCAGTTCTCTAATGTCAATAATGCGTTGATAGGATAGGCGGAAGTCGTATCCCCACTGCGATATACAGTGCGACTCATCAACGGCCACCATACTCACATTCATCTTGCGTAGCCTAACCTTGAAAAGTTCTGTACTCAGCCTTTCTGGCGAGAGGTAAAGAAATTTATAATCGCCATACGCACAGTTGTCGAGCATCACCTCAATCTCATGCTTTGTCAATCCCGAGTGAATGGCTGTTGCTCTAATCCCCTTTGCCTGTAGATTTTCAACCTGATCTTTCATTAGCGCTATAAGCGGAGTAATTACAATGCAAATTCCTTCTTGTGCTAATGCTGGCACCTGAAAAGTAATGGACTTACCCCCACCGGTAGGCATTAGGGCAAGCGTATCGTTACCGCTATACACCGATTGAATAATCTCCTCCTGAACCTCGCGAAACGAAGTGAATCCCCAGTAGTGATATAGTATCTTTTCAAACTTATTCAATGGGTGTGATTTTGTTTTATACAAAAGTAAAAGTAATTACATTATTACAGTAAACCTTATTATTGAAAACAAACCATATTGGGAAGACTTTTTTTAGTAACTTGGCGCCCGAAAAAGTAAACTTAATACCATGTCATTTCAAAAGAATAAAGTTGTTAACGAAGGGCTCACGTTTGATGATGTTTTGCTAATACCAGCATACTCTGAGGTTTTACCCCGCGAAGTTGATATCTCTACCCAGTTTTCTCGCAATATCAGAATAAATACACCAATAGTTTCTGCGGCTATGGATACAGTAACAGAATCGGCTGTAGCCATTGCCATTGCACGCGAAGGAGGCATAGGGGTTATCCATAAGAACATGAGCATCGAAGCGCAAGCCAATCAGGTTAGAATTGTAAAACGAGCCGAGAGCGGCATGATCTACGATCCGGTAACCATTAATCCCAATGCTACAGTTGGCGATGCCCTAAAGTTAATGAAGGATTATAAAATTGGAGGAATTCCAGTCATTAATGAGGAAAGAACACTAATTGGCATAGTTACAAATCGTGATTTACGATTCCAACGCGACATGGGTTTATCCATAACAAAAGTTATGACTTGCGAAGGGCTTGTGACTACAACAAAAGCCATTAGCCTCGATGAAGCAGAGGCAATTCTTCAAGAATATAAAATTGAGAAACTACCTGTTGTTGATGAAAATTATAAGCTGGCAGGACTGTTAACCTATAAAGATATTACCAAAGCAAAGGATAACCCATCTGCATCTAAGGATGCAAAAGGCCGATTAAGGGTTGCGGCTGGTGTTGGTGTAACCAACGATACCATGGAACGTATTCAGGCTCTTGTTAAGGTAAAAGTTGATGCTATTGTTATTGATACAGCGCATGGGCATACAAAGGGCGTTATTGAAATGCTTAAAAAGGTAAAAAAAGAGTATCCTAACCTAGATGTTGTGGTTGGGAATATTGCTACAGCCGAGGCAGCTCTTGCACTCGCCAAAGCAGGTGCAGATGCAGTAAAAGTGGGCATTGGCCCCGGATCTATTTGTACTACCCGTGTTATTGCCGGAGTTGGTGTACCTCAACTCAACGCAATATTCGATGTGTCTGAGGCGTTAGCCAAACTAGGTGTACCTATTATTGCCGATGGTGGCATAAGATACTCTGGCGATATTGTAAAAGCACTAGCGGCTGGCGCCGACTCTATAATGGCTGGATCAATGTTTGCTGGTGTTGATGAATCGCCAGGGGAAACAATTATTTATAACGGACGGAAATTTAAATCGTACCGAGGAATGGGATCTATCGAAGCAATGCAACAGGGTTCAAAAGACCGTTACTTCCAGGATGTTGAAGACGATATACAGAAACTGGTTCCCGAAGGAATTGTAGCACGAGTACCCTATAAAGGAACCCTTGCTGAAGTACTATACCAAATGGTTGGCGGCTTAAGAGCAGGTATGGGCTATTGCGGTGCACCCAATATTGAAATCCTGAAAAAAGCAAAATTTGTAAGAATCACCAATGCTGGGGTAACCGAAAGTCACCCCCATGATGTTGCCATTACCAGAGAGGCACCAAACTACAGTAGAGGATAAAACAAAAAAACAAATCACCCTTTTTCTTTTAAAAAACACAATCATGAAAAGAGTATTTTTTATCGGTTTAGTAACCTTAATCAGCGCATTTAGCGTTTTTTCTCAAAACTCCAACGAAACCCTTATTACCGTTGGCAATGAAACAGTAACCAGGAATGAGTTTGAAAGGTTTTACCTTAAGAACAACCAGATGGTAAGCGATGTTGATAAAAAAAGTTTGGATGAGTACCTCGATCTATTTATTATCTATAAACTTAAGGTGGCCGAAGCAAAAGCGAATGGGATTGACAAAACCAGTGAATTCCAGACGGAACTCGACTCGTATCGTAAACAACTAATACAGCCCTATATGGTTGACACTAAAACTGAGGATAGATTAATCAATGAAGCATACGAACGGCTTAAATATGAAATAAACGCAAGTCACATCCTTATTTTAGTTCCAAAAGATGCTACACCAGAGGATACTTTAACGTTATACAACAAAACACTTCAAATTAGGGATAGGATTATTGATGGAGAACCATTTGAAACTGTTGCAAGGGCAACCAGTGACGACGCAAGCGTTAACAGAAATGGCGGAAACTTAGGATATTTTACTGCATTCCAAATGGTTTATCCTTTCGAAGAAGCTGCTTACAACCTTGAAATTGGCAATGTGTCTATGCCAATTAAAACCAGCTATGGATACCATATTATACAGCTTAACGATAAACGACCAACAATTGGCCAAGTTAAGGTAGCCCACATAATGATTATGAACCCAAAAGACGCTACTGAAGAACAGATGGCAGAAACTAAAGCAAAGGCAGAATCAATATATAATCTAGTTCTTCAGAATGAAGATTTTGCCGAACTTGCAAAAAAACATAGTCAAGACCCAGGCAGTGCACGTAATGGCGGAGAACTCCCTTGGTTTGGCTCGGGTAGAATGGTACCTGAGTTCGAATCAGCAGCATTTAGCCTTACTAACCCTGGTGAAATTACCCAACCAATTCAATCGCAATTTGGCTGGCATATCATAAAACTAATCGACCGTAAAACAATTGGTAGCCTAAACGAAATGCTACCAGAGATTAAAACTAAGCTTGCCCGCGACGAAAGAGGAAAACTTGGCAAAGAGGTATTTGTTGAAAAGATAAAGGAAAAATATGGCTTCGAAATAAATGCAGATGTACTACATACATTTTATGGATTATTGGACTCTTCAGTTTATAAAGGTTCATGGCAAATGCCATCTCAATATAAGAACAAGAAGGTTTTTATCTTTGCTAAAAACGATTATACCCTTGGCGAACTAGGGAAGAGGATTGAGTCGCAAAAAAAAGCCCAAAGAGGGATCCCTCTATATACAATAGCCAAAAATACATTCAGCAATTTTGTTGAGGATGTTGTAATTGCCTATGAAGAAAAACAGCTACTTGAAAATAACCTAGACTTTTACTATCTGCTAAAGGAGTATAACGATGGCATTCTTCTTTTCGAGATTATGGATCAACAGGTATGGAGCAAAGCGGCAAATGATACTGAAGGCATTGAAAAGTTTTACAATGAAAACATTGAAAGGTATACATGGGAAGAAAGGGTGCATGCAAAACTTTATAAAGCAGTTGATGAAAAAACCGCTAAAAAAGCACATAAACTGGCTAAATCGAGACGTGGAATGCGTTATGACGATGCTACGTTCATGAGTAAATTTAACAATGAAACAGACACATTAATTACCATTGAACCCCTTGTGACTCTAGCCAGTTCGCAACAGGTAAAAAATCATAATAACTGGAATAAGTATACATCGCCTGTTCAAAAGCAAGATGATATTTTTACTTTTATCAGAGTGATAAAAACTGTTACCAATGAGCCTAAAAGCCTCAATGAAATTAAAGGACAGGTTATAGCCGATTATCAAGAGCATATTGAAAAGAAATGGTTGGACGAACTGAGAAAAAAGCATTCTGTAACCATTAACAAAGTACTTTATAACGATATAGGTTCTAACCTTAATTAGCTTTTGCAGGTTCTTTTTTTTGCTAACCTTTGCATTTGACTTTACTTAATAGCCATATAAAAACAAGTGGCATGAATAATACATCTTTTAAACTTGCGCTCATAGCTATACTCTTCATTTTCCTTTATACGGGGTGCATAAACCCTAAAAAGGAGAATGGAGAACCAATAGCACGAGTATACGATAAATACTTATACATCAGCGAGGTTGAGGATATTTTTCCAGAAAGCATAAGCCCAGCAGATAGCATACAACTACTTATGGCATACACCGATCGTTGGGTAAAAAAACAACTTTTGCTTAATAAAGCCGAGAAAAATCTTAGCGAAGGACAAAAAAACGTTTCCTCACAAATTGAGGACTACCGCTCATCGTTGCTAATCTTTAAATACGAACAGGAGTTTATCCGGCAACGTCTCGACACGATTGTTAGCGATGAAGAAGTTGACCTTTTCTACAACGAGAACGCCTCTAACTTTATACTAAACGAGAGTATTGTTAAGGCGCTTTTTATTAAAATTAGGCTAGATGACCCCCTATATGAGAAAATTAAAAGCCTATATAAATCGAGCAAAGAGGATGATATAAAAACTCTGGATAACTTGGCCTATCAGGTAGCAATTAAGTACGACTTCTTTAATGATAAATGGATTCCATTCTCTAGAATCCTTAGGGAACTTCCCGAACCGCTGAATAATGCTGAAAGATACTTACTATACAACAAAAGCATAGAGATGAATGATGGTACACATGCCTATCTTATCAGTTTTAGAGAAACAATGCACCAAGGGCAGCAAGCACCTATCGGCTTTGAGAAGAAAAACATTCAAAGCATAATTATCAACAAACGCAAGCAACGCTTAATAACAAATCTTGAATCGAAAATATATACCGATGCCAAGAACCATAATCACTTCAATATATTAGTAAACTAACATTTCCCTCAAAGATGAACTTAGCACTCAATCGTTTTTTAAAGGCGTTAATCATATCAATAACCATTACCTTAAGCCTTAACCCTGCAAATGCCCAACATATAATTGATCAAGTTCTTGGCGTTGTTGGATCAGAGAAGATTCTTCTTTCCGACATTGAACAAGAGCACCTTAGGCTTAAAATGCAAGGCGTTGAATCAGAGGGTGATGTTAAGTGTAACGTTTTTGAGGATCTACTCATCCACAAATTGTTAATCCACCAAGCTGCACTAGATAGTATTGAGGTTGGACCTGCCATGGTTGAATCTGAGATGGAGCGGAGGTTGCGCTATTTTATTAATCAGGTAGGATCTGAAACCGAGTTGGAAAAGTACTTCAACAAATCAATTTTTCAGATTAAGAGCGATCTCCGAAAAACAATTAAAGAAAGCCTTATTGCACAGCAAATGCAAGAGAGCATTGTTAAAAACGTTACAGTTACACCATCGGAAGTAAAAAAAATATTCCGCAGTTTCCCCAAAGATAGCTTACCAACTATTCCTGAGCAGTATGAAATAAGGCAAATTATACTTTACCCCCCAGCCTCTGGCGAAGCCAAATTGGCAGTGAGAGAGAGGCTTCTCGAATTACGCGAAAGGATTCTTAAGGGCGAACGCTTTTCTACCTTGGCAGTAGCCTATTCTGAGGATAGGGCAACCGTAGCCCATGGAGGCGAATTAGGTTTTAGTTCCCGCGATCAACTTGTAAAAAGTTTTGCCGATGCTGCATTTAATTTAAAGGATGGACAAGTAAGCCAAATTGTTGAATCGGAATATGGGTTTCACCTTATCCAAATGATAGAACGTAGAAACGATCAGGTAAATGTTAGACATATCCTAATGAAACCTTCCTATACCCAAAGTCAACTTTTACAAAACCAAAATAAACTCGACAGCATTGTTAACCTAATCAATGCCGATTCCCTTACATTCAAGCAAGCAGCACAACGCTTTTCTGAGGATGAAAAAACCAGATTAAGCGGTGGGCTTGCAATCAATCCAAGAACTAACACATCACTTTTCGAAAAAGAGCATCTAGCTCCCTCCGATTTTTATGTTATTAAAAACCTTAAGGTTGGTGAGAACAGTGCCCCTTTCGAATCGCGCGATGAGCATGCCAATGTGGTGAATAAAATTTTAACCATTACAAACATCATCCCGCAACACATTGCTAACATCGAACAGGATTATGCAACCATTCAGCAAATGGCCATGATGCAGAAAAAGCAAGAAGCTTTTACGGAATGGACTCAGAAAAAGATTAACGCTACATTTATACGCATCGACCCATCTTTCCAAAACTGTAGCTTCGAGTTTTTAGGATGGGTTAAATAGCACCCCTTAAAGCCTAACAATGAGAAACACTAGCACTATCCTGCGAATACTATTTAGCCTATTCTGTATTGTCGGTAGTGCTTCCTACTCGCTTGTTGCACAGCAGCGCAAGCAGATTGTTATTGAGAAAGCCGATAGAATGCGAAACCTTAAGCACGAGGGTCAAGACATAAGACGGCTTATTGGCAATGTGGTTATTCGGCACGAAGATGTGATTATGCATTGCGATAGCGCTTACGACTATACTAGTCAAAGTCGCTTTGATGCGTTTGGCAACGTAGTCGTATTTCAGGAAAGCAGCACACTATATGGCGACACGCTGCACTACAACAGCGATACAAAGCAAGGACGAGTAAGAGGAAAAATAGTAAGACTTGTTGATGAGGACGCTAGCCTAATAACTAATTTTCTGGATTTTAATACAAATGAGCAGAAAGCAAACTTCTTTGGAGGAGGGATTATTACAACCGACAGTGCACATTTCTCTAGTAAAAGAGGCATCTACTTTTCAAGGCAAAAACTCTTTGCATTTGCTGAGAATGTAGCCTACAAGGATAAGGATATTGTGCTAAATACAGACTCGTTACAGTATAATACACGCTCCGAAACAATATGGTTTTATGGCCCCACAAGAGTTTATAATGATAATAACTATGCTTATGGCGAAAGAGGTTGGTACAATCGAAGGGACAATATAACTGAACTTCAGCAAAATGCATTTGTTGATAATGGGGAGCAAAGAGTTTTTGGAGAAAGAATATACTACAACAAGCAACAAGGTTTTGCCGAAATTGAAAAGAATGGGTGCATTATCGATACTGCCCAAAGGTTAACGCTATATGCCGATTATATAGAGTATTTTGAGCACACTGAGTTTGGTGAAGCTTCAAAAAACCCATTGGTTCTCTCAATCTCCGAAGAGGGTGATACGCTTTACCTAAGAGCCGATAAACTAATAGGCAATGCCATAAGAGACTCAGTTAAAACTGACTCAACCTTGTTCCATTTAATGAAGGGTATTGGTGATGTCCGATTCTATCGCCAAGATATACAGGGCATTTGCGACTCAATGATTTACCATAGCACCGACTCGTTGCTAACCATGTACGTTAGCCCAATTATCTGGAACGAAGAAAACCAACTCTCGTCAGACAAGCTAGACATTCTATTTAAGAACGAAACCATAAATAGGATGTACTTCAACGGTTCAGCGTTTATTTGCTCGCAGGAAGATTCTATTCACTTTAACCAGATTAGGGGTAAAGAAATGGAGGGTTTTTTTAATGCCGGCAGGCTAACAAAAATTGATGTGAAAGGAAACGGACAAACCGCCTACTATGTTCGTGATAAGGGCAAACTTAGCGCTGTAAATAAAGCAGAAAGCAGTAATCTAACCATTAACCTAAATGATAATAAGGTTTCAAGCATAATGTTCCGAGATACGCCTAAGGCTACCCTCTTCCCTATTCAAAATATCAACATAAAAGAGGTTACGCTAAAAGGCTTTGCTTGGCAGAACGATAAGCGCCCCAAAAGTGAGAATGAGATAATTCCCAAAGGGCTAAATTTAGGTTTTTATATACCAATAGAAAATAAGGCAAACCTGTTTCGTGATAAAAAAAAGAACCCTGCCGAAAAATTATGAGCAGGGTTGATATTGCTTAAAAAAGAGTTAACTAATACTCATCCTCATTAAAAAAGAAATCGTCCTTTGTTGGGTAATCGGGCCAAATATCCTCTATACTCTCGTAATTCTCACCCTCATCCTCTAACTCCTGAAGATTTTCAATTACTTCAAGTGGTGCTCCTGAGCGAATTGCAAAGTCAATAAGCTCCTCTTTTGAAGCAGGCCAAGGTGCATCCTCTAACTTCGATGCTAATTCTAGTGTCCAATACATAAGTTAAATATATGTTATTTATTTGATTATTAGATAGTTGCATTTTACTGCATTAATGCAAATATATAAAAAAATTTATATCATACCCTAGGTTGCCAAGGAATTTGTTTAACATTTAAATCTTTCGCTAAAATTCTCGATAACATAAAGAAAAAATCGCTGAGCCTATTCAGGTATTTTATTAAATTTTCAGGTATCTGATTTTGCTCTGCAACCTGAATAGAAAGCCTTTCGGCTCTGCGGCAAATAGTGCGGGCAACATGGCAAAGTGATATGGCCTGATGACCCCCTGGAAGCACAAATGAGGTAAGGGGCTCAACCTGAGTATCAATAAAATCAATTTGTTGCTCCAGTTCTTCAATATCAAAGTCAGGAATTTCCGGTATTTTAACCTCACAATCACTACAATCGGCTGCTAGAATTGATGCACAACTCATCAGCCTATCGAGAACTAGATATAGGAATTCCTTCCAATGCTCCCCAATATCCTGATCCCTAAGCAAACTAACAAAGGCCATAAGCTCATCAACCGTTCCATAAGCCTCTATCCTGGGATGATACTTAGGCACACGGGCTCCACCTATCAATGCTGTACTCCCCTTGTCGCCAGTTTTTGTATATATTTTCACTTTAACTAATTTTTCAATATTAAACAAACTACAATAAACTCAAAGTATAAAATGCATAGAATACAAAAAGGTTCAATGATTATAGGTGTTTTTTTGCGAATTTTACAATTAACCTCTAATCTGAATTGGTTTTTTGTAAAAATAGAGTAAACATGCAGGATAGCATCTTACCCTTTTGGGGAACTCTTAAAAAATTTGGGTGGAAAACTTTATTCTGGTAAAACAATTTCTTGCTGTGCAATAGGATTTGGATTAAACTCGTCAGATTCCACTAAGCCGTCCCTTAACCTAATTATTCTCCTTGCATGCCTGGCAATTTCCTCCTCATGTGTTACAACAATAATAGTATTACCCTGTCGGTAAATCTCCTCAAAAAGATTCATTATGTCAACTGAGGTTTTAGAATCGAGGTTCCCCGTTGGCTCATCAGCAAGAATTATTGAAGGATTATTAACAAGTGCACGAGCAACTGCTACCCGTTGTCTCTGCCCACCAGAAAGTTCATTGGGCTTATGAAGCATCCTATCGGTAAGGCTTACCTTCTCAATGGCATCTTTGGCCATTACAACCCTGTCATTTTTTCCTATACCAGCATAAATTAACGGTAGCGTAACATTTTCCAAAGCAGAGTATCGTGGTAAAAGATTAAATGTTTGAAAAACAAAACCAATCTCCTTATTCCTAATTTCAGCCAGGCTATCATCCTCAAGTTTACTTACATCAGTACCATTAAGAATGTAAGTTCCGTCGGTTGGAGTATCTAAGCATCCTAAAATATTCATAAGGGTTGATTTACCCGAACCCGATGGTCCCATAATAGCAACATACTCATTCTGTTGTATCAGAACTGAGACTCCATCAAGGGCTTTAACCACTACGCTACCAACCTTATAGTGTTTTTTGATATCGGTTATATCAATTAGGGTTTTTGCATTCCTCATAAAAAAGTCGAATTAAAATTAACTGTTGCATACAGTCAAGCAAACCTACTAAAAGTTTATTACAAAGTGTTGTTTAGGGATATCTTTTCGGAAAAGTACAACGCCAAGACTAAATAAATCAATGCTTACGGAAACGCTGCTATGATTAGCAATAACCTGCCATGTACGGAACATCTCATTGCTCCATCGTATATCATCAAAAACAAAAGCAGTATTGGTGTGAATATGCCCTAAGCATCGTTTAAAGTACTTGAGCGTTGGTTCGGCACTATGATTACCATCGAAGAAAACCATATCGAGCACTGGAAGGCGACAAAGCGCTGTGGACAGGGTGATATCAAAATCGCCCTCAATTACCTCAATATTATTACACTCCATATAGTCGAACGAATGCTTTGCAAGCAATGCCCTTTCTCTATCACCTTCAAGGCTAACAATTTTGGCATGGGGCTGAGCACCCGAAAGATACATTGTACTAATACCAACAGATGTTCCCAGTTCCAAAATTTGCTTTGCATCAAGCCATTTTGCTAAACGGTAAAGAAAGACTCCATGTTTAGATGATACGGACGAGGAACGTATTAGCCGTCCTATTGGCATCTCGTTGTAAGGTAATTTGCTCCCTGCACCATGATGACTTTTTTTGATTAGCAGTGGTGATTGAATTTGCCAATCCCTGTACCATTCAATCTCGTCAATATATCGGTCTCTCTCCTTTTTGTGCACAACATCACGGGCAAAACTATATACTAGCGGTGAATGAATACCATGCCCTGCCGATGATTTTGAGGACATTTTGTACACCATGAAATCCTGTGCAAGTTTAACTGAATGGTTTACGTCAATCACAATTTTTTATTTTTTAAGCTCACTAAAATAGCGATACAGTTCGATTTTTATTGCGTTTAAGCCTAACTATTTGACGAATATATCATTTAAATTTACCAACTAAAATCTATCGTAAATAAAACTCACTAATTTAGTTTAACCCTTAGGCTAAAACCCATCGCTTATGGTTTACTTTTTCATCTTTCAAGGGTAATCATTAAACTTTTCAGCTGGTTTACGGGGCAAATAGTTCAAATCATTTCCTATTTTTGCTGCATGGGACTTAATCTAAGCACCAATATAATGTACCTTCAGGGTGTTGGGCCTAAACGGGCTGAACTCCTTAAAAAGGAGTTAAACATAGACACCATTGGCGATTTGCTCTATCTTTTTCCATATAAATATGTCGATCGCTCTAAGTTTTACCGTATTGAAGATATAGTTAACGATTTACCATACATACAAATTGTGGGGCAAATTGTTCGTTTTCAGGAAATTGGAGTTGGACGCAAAAAAAGGTTAACCGCAATATTTTCCGATGGAACAGGTACAATTGAGCTAGTTTGGTTTAAAGGGGTTAAATGGGTGGCAAAAAGTTTAAAACCCAGCGTTAACTATCTGGTCTTTGGCAAAGCAACCCTATTCAACGGACGATACAACATTGCACACCCCGAGGTTGAAGAGTATAACCCTAACCAGCAAAACCTAGATGCTCCATTGCAGGCAACTTATAGCACTACAGAAAAATTAAAGAGTAGTTACATTAGCTCGCGCACCATCCTTAAACTACAGCAAAGCATTTATGAACTTATACCTAGTATAGTTTCAGAAACTCTCCCTTTTTACCTTACCGATAGGGTAAAACTAATCTCGCTGGTTGAGGCGCTTAAGAATATACATTTCCCCACATCAACAACTATGCTTAAAAAGGCTCGGGCTAGGTTAAAGTTTGATGAATTATTCTTTCTTCAACTTAATTTGCTCTATCAAAAAAACTCAAGGTACCAAAAGGTTAAAGGGCATATATTTCCTGTAGTTGGTGATATATTTAACCATTTTTATCATAAAAACCTTCCCTTTAGCCTAACCAATGCACAAAAGAGAGTTATAAAGGAGATAAGGCGGGATATGGGTTCGGGAAAGCAAATGAATAGGCTTCTTCAAGGCGATGTGGGCAGCGGGAAAACGCTGGTTGCGCTCATGTCTATGCTAATTGCTATCGATAACGACTACCAAGCCTGCATTATGGCTCCAACCGAGGTTTTGGCAAATCAGCACTACGAGACCATAACTACTTTGCTTAAGGGGATGGATATTGAAGTTGGTTTACTCACCGGCAGCATAAAACAAAGCGATAGGACAGGAATTCATTCGTCTCTTTTAAACGGCAAACTATCAATCTTAATTGGTACTCATGCGCTTATTGAAGATATAGTACAGTTTAAAAACTTAGGGCTTGTAGTTATTGATGAGCAACAACGGTTTGGAGTAGCCCAAAGGGCTAAACTATGGGATAAAAATCCATCAGCACCACCACATATACTGGTTATGACCGCCACCCCCATACCCCGCACATTAGCAATGACCGTTTACGGAGATTTGGAGATTAGCGTTATTGACGAATTGCCACCAGGTCGTAAGCCCATAAAAACGATACACTATTTCGACAGCAAACGAAACCTTGTTTTTGGATTGATGCGAGAGCAGATAAAACAGGGAAGGCAAATATACGTAGTTTATCCACTGATAAAAGAGTCGGAAAAAATGGACTACAAAGACCTTAATGATGGTTACGATAGCATTGCACGTGCATTTCCCCCCCCCCAATATGTTACGGTAGTTGTTCATGGACAAATGAAAGCACAGGAGAAGGATGAATCAATGCAGCTGTTTGCCAAGGGACAGGCACATATTATGGTAGCCACAACGGTTATCGAGGTTGGCGTTAACGTTCCCAACGCAACGGTTATGGTTGTTGAAAGTGCCGAGCGATTTGGACTATCTCAACTACATCAACTGCGCGGCAGAGTTGGGCGAGGTGCTGACGAAAGCTACTGTGTACTAATGTCAGGGTTTAAACTTTCCAACGAATCGAAAAAACGGCTACAGACCATGGTTTCAACCAACGATGGATTTGAAATTGCCGAAGTAGATATGCAAATACGTGGACCTGGCGATATTGAAGGTACTCAGCAAAGCGGTCTCCCCTTCAATTTTAAAATTGCTAACCTTAGTCAGGATGGCCAAATATTGCAGTTCTCTAGGCACATTGCTACAGAGGTTATTGAAGAGGACGGAATGCTACAACTTCAAAAAAACAGGTTACTTAAACAGCAAATTGAGCAAATGGCCCTGGAGCGCACCAGTTTTGGACAGATTAGCTAAAATCCCCATAAAAGATTCAATTAAAAAACATTAGCAAATTGCACTTATGCTGATTGTGCTACCTTTGTAGGTTCTAATGCTAACCAACTATCATAAATGATAAGTTTTAAAAAATTTACCCTCAACAATGGGTTAAAGGTCATTGTTCACAGCGATAAATCGATGCCTGTTGTAGCATTTAACCTGCTATATAACGTTGGTGCCAAGCACGAGTGGCCCAATCGGACTGGGTTTGCCCATCTTTTTGAGCACCTAATGTTTGGCGGATCAGTAAATATACCCAACTACGACGAGCCCGTTGAGCAAGCAGGCGGTGAAAACAATGCATTTACAAGCAACGACATAACCAACTACTTCCTCACGCTGCCCAAGAAGAATCTTGAAACAGCCTTTTGGATTGAAAGCGACAGGATGCTGGGGCTCGCCTTCTCGCAAAAAAGCCTTGACGTTCAAAAAAACGTGGTAATTGAAGAGTTTAACCAGCGATACCTAAACCAACCCTACGGCGATGTTTGGTTGCTATTGCGCCCATTAGCCTACAAGGTTCACCCATACCAATGGCCAACCATTGGTAAAACACCCGAGCATATAGCCAACGCTACACTAAACGAGGTTAAGGAGTTTTTTTACAGACACTATGCTCCTAACAATGCCATACTTTGCGTTGCTGGCGATGTATCGGCAGATGAAGTACTACGCATGGCAGAAAAGTGGTTTGGTTCAATTCCGTACCGTGAGCTAAACGGCAAAGCGATAGAAAAAGAACCACCACAAACCGAAAAACGCACACTTGAGGTTACCCGCCGAGTGCCTTATAATTCGATATACAAAGCATACCACATGTGTAGCCGCACTCACAACGATTTTGCAGCAACCGACCTAATTTCTGATATCCTATCCAACGGTAAATCATCTAGGTTATTTCAAAATTTAGTTAAGCAGAAAGGCATATTTAGCAATATCGATGCGTTTATTACGGGCGACAACGACGAAGGACTTTTCGTTATAAACGGAAGATTAAACGATAACTACACTTTTGAGCACGCAGAAAAAGCTATTAATAATGAGATTGATAGGATAAAGACCGAACCTGTAAGCGATTACGAAATGGATAAGGTGAAGAATAAATTTGAATCGAACTTTACCTTTGGGCTTACCAGTGCAAACGAAAAAGCGTTAAACCTTTGTCAATATGAACTACTTGGCGATGCCAATTTGCTAAACTCTGTTGTAAAGAACTATAGAATGGTAACCAGCACAGACATTCAGCGTGTGGCAAAAACAATTTTAAATGATACCAATTGTTCGACGCTTTACTATAAGGCTGAAAACACAAATCAATAAGCAAAACACCAGATTATATGCTTAACAGAGCACAACAACCATCGATAAAAATCACCGAAAATATTGATATCCCTAGGCCAGAGTTCATCAACCTAAATAACGGATCGCAATTACTTGTAATTAATGAAGGCAATGTAGACGTTTGCAGGGTGGATATCATCTTCGATGCAGGATCGAGGTACCAGTCCAAAAAGCTAGAAGCTATTGCAACAGCATCATTGATACCCGAAGGTACTGCAAAGTATAGCTCACACCAAATAGCCGAATATTTCGATTTTTGGGGTTCATTTATAGGCGCTAGCGCCGACAAAGATTTTGCGAAAATTACGGCCTTCTCTTTAACAAAACATCTCGACCAAACCCTTGAGCGACTTGAGCATATTGTAAAAGAGCCAATTTACCCTGCAAAGGAGGTTGATTTGTGGACCAGCAGAGGGAAACAGAATCTAACCATTGAACTCGATAAAACAGAAACCCTTGCCCGAATAGGACTCTTTAAAAGCATATACGGGGAGAATCACCCATACGGTATGTTTGCCATGCCCACCGATTATGATGAAATTAGTAGGGATAATCTGCTAAATTTCCATACAAATAACCTAGGCTCAAAAGGAACAACTATTGTCCTATCGGGTAAGGTTAATAAAAATCAGATTAACACTTTGGTAAAGCACTTTGGAGAAACACCTTGGGGCAAAAGCAAAGATAATTCAGCTCTAATTGAGCCAGGTAATCCTGAATTGGGTAAAGTATTTGTTTCGAAGTCTGATGCACTTCAGTCTGCCATACGAATTGGCCGAGAAATATGCCAACGATCTCATCCTGACTTTACCGATCTTTCCATTGTAAACACAATTCTTGGTGGCTACTTTGGATCTAGACTAATGAAAAATATTAGAGAGGACAAAGGATATACATACGGTATTGGCTCATACTTGGTATCGCTCCGCGATAGCACAATGCTTGCCATAAGCGCTGAGGTTGGTGCTAAGTATACAAAAGATGCTCTTACAGAAATATGGAGGGAAATAGACAAACTTAAAACAGAGGTTGTTCCCTTAGCGGAGATAAGCAAAATTCAGAGCCATTTAATGGGAGAAGTTCTCAGGAGTTTCAATGGTCCATTCGCTACTGCAAATAGTTTGATTGGCTTAATTAACTATAAAAGTCTTGACTACTCACTTCACGATAGGCTAATTAAGTCGATAAAACATATTACGCAAAAAAGAATTAAGGAATTGGCTAACGAATGGTTTAACAAAGACCTAATGGTTGAGTGCGTAGTAGGTCCTGAAAACCCATTTTAGCTCAAAATTATTGTCAGACTCCATAATTAAGACTTTTTGCTACATAATAATAAAGCAAGTTAGCTATATTTACTACAAAATATTACGGCTTAACTACTCTAACAATAAAGCAATGCATCTAAATCGAATTCTTACACTTGCACTAATTATTATAGCTTCAGGTTGCCTTGCACAAAGCGAATTGGATCCTCCGTTACGCCCCACATTAAATCTGTTAACCCTAGATCCAGAGTCAGGCAATCCAACGCTTACCTGGATCTCGCCAAGCCATAATCCACTCCACCTCGATCCAATTGGTTATATAATTTACGTACCCTACGAGGAGGGTGGCGGTTGGACACCTATTGATTCCGTTGATGCAAATACTTATACCTATACAGATATTAATAATAATGGTTTACACGAAAGCATAAAGTATGTTATTGCCAGTCAGGGCCCTGTTGAACCAAGTCCATTGACGCCCCCACATGGTTCTATTAATGTTACTGCTAAATACGATTCTTGTAGCAATAAAATTGATATTGCATGGAACCAATATCTGGGCTGGGGAAATCGTATTGATTTCTACAACGTGTATATTGGAGAAAATCCAAACTGGGATCAATTAACACTTACCACAACCACACCGGGTACACAGAATTTTGCTTACTATGATGTGTTGCCTAATAAGGATTACTACATATACGTAGAAGCAAAAAAAAGAAACGAGGAGTTTTACTCTAAATCAAACCTAACTCATATCAACACCCGAATTGCTATTGCTCCGCAGTACATGTATGTTGATTCGTTAATTGCAAAGGATCAACAGAATGAGATTCATTTTACTATAGACGCCAATACCGAATTTAGAAGGTTTAAGCTAATTCGTTGGGAGAGTTCTGACTCAATAAAATCCTTTTTTACGTCAAAAGATGTATTCGAATTCACCAAACCAAGCACTACATACTTTGCCGATACATCCGACTCGTGGGCTGCACGCTCTCGCACATTCTACTACAAAATAAATGCATACGATGGTTGCAATAGGCTTAAAAGAATCTCGAACCTATCAAACACAATTATTATAAGAGCACACTCAGCTGGGAACAAATCGACCATTTCGTGGGAGAAATTTTACTCCGCCCAAGGAAACGCGATTAGTTATGATCTTTACCGTATAGCATACAGCCAAGGCATATCAATATCAGAGTTGATTTATCAAACAGAAAACCCTATGAAAACGGAATACACCGATGACCTTTCAATATTTGAAGGGCAAGGTTATCTACCCTATTTTTGCTACTACATAGAAGCCAATGAGATGTTAGGGGAAGGACAAACCTCCCGGATTAGCAGATCCCGAACAATTTGCGCACAAATTGACCCTGATATTACAATGCCAAACGCCATCGATCCTCTGAGCACAATTGTTAGTCCGGAAGGAATTCCACGAAATATTTTTGCACCAACAATTAGTTTTGAATCAACATATAAATTAACTATATACAGCAGAGGAGGGAGCGTTGTTTATGAGGGCAACAGTGAAGGATGGGACGGCAGATTGCCCAATGGGCAACTGGCTCCTGAGGGAACATACGTATACAGGTTAGAGGTAATGTCAGAATTACGGAAAATAAAATCGAAAACGGGTACTGTAACCGTAATGTATGGACCAAAACAGTAAGTTTTAATTACAATAATTTCGAACAACAGGCATTTCTATGGGATTAAATGAGGATGATTACCAAAACCTTATCCAGGAGCAATTTGATGATCTGATAAAGAGCTGTCCACGCTGCAAAAGCGAGGAAGATAAAAAACTAGTTCTTAAAGCATTTAACCTTGCCAACAAGGCACACCAAGGTGTTAAGCGTAAATCAGGCGAGCCATATATTCTTCATCCCCTAGCCGTAGCAAAAATAGTATCCACAGAAATAGGCCTTGGACCAAAGGCTATTGTCTGCTCACTACTCCACGATGTGGTTGAGGATACATATTATACCCTTGAGGATATTGAACGAATTTTTGGTAAAAAAATAGCCTCTATTATTGATGGATTAACCAAAATTTCAGAAGTATTTGATGTAAACTCATCATTACAGGCCGAGAATTTTAGGAAAATTCTGCTTACCCTAACCGAGGATATCCGTGTAATACTCATCAAACTTGCTGACAGGCTCCATAATATGCGAACTCTAGATTCGCTACCGGCGGCAAAGCAGATGAAAATTGCTGGCGAAACCATTTATCTTTATGCGCCTCTTGCCCACAGGCTCGGGCTTTACACCATAAAAACTGAACTTGAGGATCTTAGCTTAAAGTACAGGTATCCAAAAGTTTTTGATGACATAAAACTTAAGATTGAGGGTAGCGAAAAAAGGAGGATGCAGATTATCAACTCCTTTTCACTGCCGATTATCCAAAAGTTAGAGGAGAACAATATTGATTTTGATATAAGCGGTAGGCCAAAATCAATCTACTCAATCTGGAAAAAGATTCAGGCTAAAAATGTGGCCTTTGAGGATATTTACGATCTGCTGGCCATTCGCATAATCTTTAATCCCTACCCTCATATCCCCGAAAAAACACAATGTTGGCATATATACTCGCTAATTACCGATATCTACAAACCAAAACCCGACAGAATACGCGATTGGGTAAGTACTCCAAAAGCCAACGGATACGAAGCATTGCACTGTACCGTAATGGGTCCGCATGGACAATGGGTCGAGGTTCAGATCCGGTCGCAGAGAATGAACGAAATTGCCGAACGTGGGTTAGCATCTCATTGGAAATATAAGGATATAGATAGTAGTATTCATGAAACAGAGTTTGAAAAATGGATAAAGCAGGTTAGGGAACTACTGGAGAATCCACAAACCGATGCCCTCGATTTTCTTGATGAGTTTAAGCTTAACCTCTTCTCGTCCGAAATAATTGTTTTTACTCCAAAAGGCGACACTAAAAACCTACCCAAAGGATCAACAGTCCTTGATTTAGCCTACGAGATCCACACTGAAATTGGAAATAAGGCCATTGGTGCAAAGGTAAACCATAAACTAGTCTCTGTAAGCTATAAACTTAACAGTGGCGATCAGGTTGAGGTTATTACGGCAAGCACACAAAAACCAACATGGGATCTACTTAAATCAGTGGTAACGGCCAAAGCCCAATCTGCTATAAAATCTGCATTTAAGGCGGAAACCAAAAATCGACTTGAAAAAGGAAAGCAAATGGTAGAGGTTAAACTCGCCGAAATAGGATTGCAACCATCGTCTCGAGTTTTCAAGAAAATACTACCAGCATATGAGGTAACTTCCAAAGATGAGCTGTACAGCAAGGTGGGTTCAGGTCTAATATTACTGGATAACCTGAAGAAGATACTGCGCAAAAACACCAAAAACAAATGGATAAGGTATTGGGAACTTCAATTCTCAAAATCGGCACTGCGGAAACGTCAAAAGCATGAAAAGGAAACGGAGCAAAGCGAAAAAAGTTTCGATCGCAAAAAACCTTATATGCTTAGAGAGAGTACCGATGACGAAACCACATCGTACGTAGTTGCAAAATGCTGTAACCCCATACCCGGCGACGAAGTGATTGGCTATATCACCTCAGAAAAAAATGTAATAGTACATAAAGCCACCTGTGCCGAAGCCATAAGGCTAATGTCTCGGCATGGTGATCGCATCGTATCCGCTAAATGGACAACCCACAAGGTACTCTCGTTCCTTGCCCGCATTGAAGTGAGGGGTATAGATAGAGTAGGTATACTTAGCGAATTGATTAAGGAAATTTCCGACGAGCTACAGGTAAATATTCGCAAACTCCTTATTGAAAGTCACGATGGCATTTTCGAAAGTTCTATCGACCTATACGTGCATAGCGCCAGCAATCTAAATAGTCTTATTGGCAATGTGATGAAGATAAAAGGGATTGACTCCGTGAAGCGCATTGAGAACTTTGGCAATTAAACTATTCTCGTAATTCGGTGTTTATTCAATAAACCGTAATGTTTATAAATATTTAGAGATTGCTATTGATTGTCTGCAACACAATCGCTATTTTTATCTGTTCTAAATTTAAATTACACCGTCATGGGATGCGATGAAACAATTGAATCTGTAAAAAAAATTTTTATTGAATACCTTGAGAAGAAAGGTCATAGAAAAACTCCAGAACGATTTGCAATCGTAGAAGAGATATACTCGCGCGAAGGGCATTTCGATATTGAAACCCTTTACATTTACATGAAAAACAAAAACTATAGGGTTAGTCGCGCAACGCTATACAATACCATTGAGCTTTTACTGGAGTGCGGATTGGTTGTTAAGCATCAATTTGGAAAGAATATTGCTGTTTTCGAAAAGGCTTACGAATGCCGCCAGCACGACCACCTTATATGCACTAATTGTGGGGCAGTTATCGAATTCTGCGACCCTCGCATTCAAGAGATTAAGAATACGGCTGGTAAATCGATGAACTTCAAAATTACCCACCATTCCTTATACTTCTATGGAATTTGTGAAAAATGTACTCAGGCAGAAAAAAAATAATTGCAATTATCTTCATTTTAGTCTGTTGATAAATACTTATAACAAACCCCTCCTTTTTACCCTCATCATTAGGTTCAAAGTTCTAAAATGGGTAATTTTAGAACCGCAAAATGTTTTCTGCATGATGCCGGACTAAAGTCGGCATTTATTATGATGTAATATTATAGCTGAATAAGATGACAAAAGTAGATGTTCTGCTTGGCCTTCAGTGGGGCGATGAAGGCAAAGGTAAAATTGTTGACGTACTAACCCCTAACTACAATGTTGTAGCCCGCTTTCAGGGTGGTCCTAATGCTGGACACTCACTCGAGTTCAATAAGATTAAGCATGTGCTGCATACCATTCCCTCGGGAATATTCCACACAGAATCAATTAATATAATCGGGAATGGTGTGGTAGTAGACCCTGTAATTTTCGCAAACGAGATTGAATCATTACGAAAATTAGGCGTAGAGCCTACCAAAAACCTGCTAATATCGAAAAAGGCTCACCTTATTGTACCCTCGCACCGCGAACTAGATGCAGCCTCTGAGGCTGCAAAAGGGAAAGAGAAAATTGGATCAACCCTTAAAGGTATCGGGCCTACCTACATGGATAAAACAGGACGAAATGGTTTAAGGGTTGGCGATATACTCCATCCAAATTTCAAGGATAAATACCTGCAACTAAAGAACAAGCACAAACAAGTACTCAAGCAATATGATTATAATCCAGACATTGAGCAGCACGAAACGGCCTGGTTTAAAGGTATTGAAACCATTAGAGAGTTTGCTCTAATCGACTCAGAATATGAGGTTAACCGATATATCAATGAAAATAAAAAAATTCTTGCGGAAGGCGCACAGGGATCGTTGCTCGATATCGATTTTGGATCATATCCCTTTGTAACATCATCGAATACTGTTTGTGCAGGCGCTTGTATCGGTTTGGGAATTGCACCAAGCAAAATTGGACAAGTTTTCGGTATATTTAAAACCTACTGTACGCGTGTTGGGTCTGGCCCCTTCCCCACTGAATTGGAAGATGAAGTTGGACAAAAGTTACGCGATGAGGGCAACGAGTACGGCTCTACAACAGGTCGTCCGCGCCGTTGCGGTTGGCTCGATTTAGTTGCGCTTAAATATACTGTAATGATCAATGGCATTACATCGCTAATTATGACCAAAGCCGATGTACTAGATACTTTTAAAACCATAAAAATAGCAACTGCCTACAGAATAGATGGACAAGAAACTGAAATATACCCATTTGATACTAACGCTGAAATTGAACCCATTTACAAGGAATTTAAAGGCTGGGAAACTTCACTTACCAACATAAAATCGGAAAAAGATTTCCCAACTGAACTACTCGATTACATTAAATTCATAGAGTCGGAAACGGGTGTACCTGTTACAATCGTATCGGTTGGACCAGATAGGGATGCTACCATTATCAGAAAATAGCAAACAGTTACCAGGTGTAGTTTATCTTAATTGTTACCCAGTGGATTTAGCAAACCCGTCGTTAGTAATTAAAGCACTAATGACGGGTTTGTTATTGTAGGGTATCGACTTTGTAACTACGCTTAATTAATGGCTATTCACATTCGAAAACTATCGCATTTTCAGTTTTTATTTTCAGTTTACCTAACCATGACACATTCTTACCGTCAACATCAACAATAATTCGATTGTTCTCTACTAAAATGCTTTTCTCTGGAGCAAAAAGAATAACCTTTTGAATAAACCATACCTCCTTACCTATTATGGCAACGGCATTTTGGTTAACTATAAATAATTTGTTCTGCTCGCCACCAGACAGCCTTAAAAAGGTTTTATGTAGTATTGTACTATCATTTATTGATTCTGCACTCATAGGATCGAACCCTTTAAACTGAGGGGTTTTCTTGAATTCTAATGTAATTTTCACCCCTTGCTGGGTATTGAATTCATTAAACGAGACTTGATGCCCCAATACTTCATTCTGAGTATGAAGCTTACTTATTCCATAATACATTGCATCAATATCTAACTCTTGATTTATTGGTTTAAACTTGGATATAAAATAATCGTATAATGATAAACTTCCAGTATAATACTCACTTTGCCAACCCTCAAAATGGTTGCTAAGGATATAGCACATCGCCATCCCTGCAGCAAGATGCCTATGCCTTAAACTTTTCCGGCCATAAAAAGGGGTAGTTAATACGCCAAAAAAATGCCGCTGATTGTAGTTGTCTTTTAAGACCTTATCGAGTAAATCAAATTGATTGTAAAATTGGTGTTCGCAATAAAAAGCGGGGCCCTCCATATTTTCAACCGCTTCTTCATACCTCAAATAGTCACCAATAATTTCCTCCCTTTTTAATCTGCAGCTATAATACTGATTCAGCAACTTCTGGAACTCAACACTATCCGGTGCAAAGCACATTTTGTATAGTACTTTTTGTTCATAAAGTTTTATACCATCGTTAAGGTAGTTTTCGGGGTAAGTAAGCAGAACAGCAGGATTGTCATACCTTATATGCTTAATGAAATTGCGCTGATAAGCATGGTGTAACTCGTGAAAGGCAACAGCATACACCTCTTCGGTACAAGAATAATCAATGTGTCCATAGTCAACAATTGCTGTTAAAACACCATTAATTTCGACTTGGGTTGCTCCATATAGCTGCAATTGTTTCTGCTCTCCAATGTACAACTTGTCAGCTATTGGAATAAAATTCTCAGGAGGGTTAGGGTGGTTGTATAACAGAGCAGGGCCATTAACCCTAAACAGACAAATAGGCGCAAGCTCCATCCCTTCCCAGATTTCACTTTTGGCATTCTCTGCATTTTTATAAAAATGCCCTATTGAGGCCAAGTATAAACTATCAATTGAGGTTAGCTGTTCTTGCCCATTTACTATGGATGAGCTAATTAAAAAAATGCAGATAGATAATCGGATTAAAAATTTCATACGTTCTACTCTAATATTTTTCAGGACACCTCAATACGGGCTAAAGCCATATTGAGGTATTCTTGTTAGCGTTTAATTATTAAATATTATTCTATTAATTCGTTCCTTAAACTCACAATATCAGTCAGTTTTCTCATTTCCTTTTTAACCCCTTTCCTAATTACAATAAAAAGGATTACTCCAATTATCACATATGAAACATCCATTAACACTATATTCCAGAGTTGCATATGCAAGCTAAATTCAGGAGTAATTATATAAAAGCCAATGGTGTATAAGGCAATAATTATGGGTGAGACAATTTGATGAATTAATTTCCTAAATTGATGAAAACTAATTGTATTTTCAGCCGTTTTTAATGTGCTGTCGGTGTTGTTTATTCGTTTTGCCTTATAAATACTTATTATTTCAATACCAATTCTAAACAACAGACCCAAAAGCATTAACCCTGCTCCTATTCTGCTTAGCATTTGTTTTACGGGTGCAACATAATAAAAGAAAAGCGATATAGCTGTAAGTGTAATAAGCAAGATTGTAATTGTTCCATAATAAAAAAAGTAATTCTCTCTCTCTTTGCTCTTTATCATCTTATGTAAATCACTAAAGTTGCCAGATTGTGATTCAATGGTTTTTTTACCATCTTCCCATTCGGTCTTTAGTCCTTCAAAATTGCTATTCATCGTTATTGCTTTTTAAAATTGTTTCGAGACGTTTCTTTATTCTGTGGATTTTAACCCTTACGTTGATTGGTTTTATTCCTAAAACCTCTGATATACTATCGTAATCCTGGTTTTCCAAGACCATCATAATTATCAACCTATCCACTTTATTTAGCTGCCCAATTGCCTTATATAATTTAGGAACATTATTGTTTACAGCACTTCCAGCCTCCGCCACAGATATTTTATTCTCTATTTCTGTTGTTGGTATCGCTCTCTCTTTCCCATCCTTTTTTACATGCTGTAAACAGGTATTTACGGTTATTCTGTATATCCAAGTCTTGTAAGATGATGCACCTCTAAATTTGTCTAAATTGTTCCAAACGATAATAAATATTTCTTGTGATAAATCCTTTGCTGTACTCGTATCGCCCTTAACAAAACCCAAGCACATTTGTAAAACCATTGGGTGATGTTGATAGTAAATAGTTTCAAAAAGTTCGTTCTTATTTTCCATCATTCTCTAAAAACTCTTTTACTGTATCATAAAACCATTCTGGCTGGTCAAACATTAAAAAGTGTTTGCTATAAGATGCCATTACTATTGATTTGTTAGATAAGTTTGCATACTGTTTTTCAAAGTTTTCTTGTGCTACTGCTACATCAGGAAAAGAGGCGCCTAAAATTAATGTTTCACACTTTACGTTGCCTAGAATATCTCTCAAATCGATTTTTAATAAATCGGTATACCCATAAACCCAGGTTTCTCGGTCGGCTTCTAGTGTCCAACTAGCTAGCATTTCGTGTTTATCTTCGTTGGATGCCATATTTGAAGCCATCATAGTAGCCATACTCTTAAATTGTTGCTCATCCATTTGGAGTACTTGATTGTTGTACGGACTGTCATAGGCTAAACTTTCAGCAGGCACACCGGGCATCATCAAATCGAGCATACATGGCAATGCATCTACTATAATAATTTTAGAAACCTTGTTAGGAAGTTCAGCGGCTATTTCAACAGCTAAATTACCGCCCATACTATGGCCAACAATAATTATATCAGTCAAATTATTGATTTTAATGTAATCAACAATCGAACTTTTAATACTTGAATACCAAGGCATTTCAATGGGCTCATTGCCATTAAAACCAGCATATGAGAACAAGTACGATTTCCTTTCTAAGTCTAAATTATCTACGGTTTCTTTCCACATAGAACCAGGTGCTGTAAATCCGGGAAGATACAAAATGGGTTTTCCTTGCCCAACGGTTTCTACAGCAAAAGGCTTTGGTCCTGCTTTGGGTAGGTTTGCTTCTCCGGTTAAGCCAAAACTAAGTGTAGTACTTAGGGAAATAGCCAGTAGGATGGTTGCTCTAATTACTTTTGTCATAATACTATTCTTTTAAAGTTGTTTGTATGGCTTAGATAGAAAAGAATAGAATTTGTTACACTTTAATAGGGTAATTCTTATTTGGAGAGAATTTTATATGAGATAAAAATGATTGGTCGTAATTTTTTAAAGACACTCCCACGTTATACTAGTAAAACAGAATGTCTTATAAAAGAGAATACCTTAATCGATGTATTACCATCAATTAAGGTATTTTAGGGAAATTACTTTTAGCAGTGATGCTAAATGCTACCCAACTCCTTTTGTAAAATCTATTTGCTCTATTGTAAGAAAGTTTAATTTACTTTTAGCACATCCTTAAATGCCTGCTTAAAGCTATCTTTCGGTAAAGCACCTGCAGCCATTTGTGGCTTATCGTCCATAGGAACGAACAGTATTGAAGGGATACTACGGATACCAAACATGCCAGCAAGTTCCTGTTCCGCTTCTGTATCAACTTTATAGATGTTTATTTTACCATCGTACTCCTTAGCAAGTTCCTCGAGAATTGGTGCTACCATTTTACATGGACCACACCAGTCGGCATAAAAATCTATAACTGCAGGTTTGTCGCCTTCAAATTTCCAATCTGTATTTTTCTCAAAGTCAAATACTTTCGACTTAAATGTTTCCTTTGTTAAATGTTCTACCATGATTATTTTCCTGTTTTTGGTTAATTAATAAAACTATAATAATATCAAAATAAAATTAACGATTCGTTTTGCTGAAACACATCTGTTACGCTCAATTATTGCTTAATATAAACCTCACTAAACGCTGGTTTCAGCATAGTACAGTTGTTAACATGCATTAGCATATTTTGTTTAAATTCGAATAAAGAACCTTTAGTAAATACTAGCTCTTAATTTATTTCGTACCTAAAGAACACTATGTGTCACATGCACATATCTACATGCTTGCATATCAAATAGTGTTCCACTATTTTTATTAGTGGCTTCAAAAAACTAAAAAACCATGTATACACCTATATATATGCAACTTACAACTATTCTGCACATTATCGATATTATAATAGAAGTGAAATAAAAAAGTGGACTCCGGTAAATTATTGTAATTTTGTCAGGTTATTAATCTTTTACTGTCATATTGAATAATGGAAGAACATTTAAACCATAAAATATTTAAAGTAATATCAGAAATTGCAGGGGAAATGGATAAGCCAACCTTCGTTATTGGTGGCTTTGTCCGCGATTTATTCTTAAAACGTCCCTCTAAAGATATTGATATAGTTATTCAGGGCTCTGGTGTTGAGATAGCTAAACTTGTTGGTAAAAAGTTAGGAGTCAAAAAAGTAACCGTCTTCAAGAACTTTGGTACGGCACAGCTAAAAGCTGACGAGTGGGAACTGGAGTTTGTTGGAGCACGTAAGGAATCGTACCGCTCCGACTCGCGCAAACCTATAGTTGAGGACGGTACCATTGAAGACGATCAGCTGCGCCGCGATTTTACCATGAACACTTTGGCAATTAGTCTACACCCAAAATCGTTTGGCCAACTGGTTGATCCCTTCAACGGCCTTGAAGATATTAAGAATAGAACCATTAGAACGCCCCTTGATCCCGACAAAACATTTATTGATGACCCATTACGAATGATGCGGGCGGTTAGATTTGCAACACAGCTTAACTTCGACATTGAACAAAAAACCTATGCTGCGCTATCAAAAAACAATGAGCGACTCAAGATAATATCAAAAGAACGTATAATTGATGAGGTTAATAAAATATTAATGGCAAAACGCCCATCAACTGGATTTCTGCTACTTGAGCAAACAGGATTGCTTGAGCAATTTTTCCCTGAATTATGTGCTCTTAAAGGAGTTGAAAAGGTTGAAAAACACAACCATAAGGATAATTTCTACCATACGCTACAGGTACTTGACAATGTGGCAGAAAAATCGGACAGTCTATGGCTACGGTGGGCTGCTTTGCTTCATGATATTGCCAAGCCAGCAACCAAAAAGTATATCAAAGGACAAGGCTGGACTTTCCATGGGCACGAATTCTTGGGCTCGAAAATGATACCCAAAATTTTTAAACGCCTGAAAATGCCACTGAACGACAGGATGAAATATGTTCAGAAATTAGTGCAACTTCATTTACGCCCCATTATACTGTCAAGCGATGAGGTGACCGATTCTGCCGTGAGAAGATTGCTTTATGATGCTGGCGATGATATTGACGATTTAATGACCCTCTGCGAGGCGGATATAACCTCAAAAAATGATGCAAAGGTAAAGCGATACCTGGCAAACTTTGAACTGGTGCGAAAAAAACTGGTTGAAATTGAGGAGAAAGATGCTGTGCGCAATTTTCAGCCCCCAATTAGCGGCGATATGATAATGACAATGTTCAATATTAAACCTAGTAAACCTGTTGGGCTAATAAAGGATGCCATTAAGGATGCCATTCTGGATGGAAAGATAAAGAATAATTTTGATGAGGCCTTTGAGCTAATGCTTGCCCTAGGGAAAGAACTGAAACTTACCGTTGTAAAAACTAAGGAAGAAATAGAAGCGTTAAGTTAATTATTCCTAATCATTACTACAGGAGAATCTATACAGAAAAAGCGCAATTAATTGCGCTTTTTCTGTGTTTACAATTGATTATCAACCAAAATCATCATAGGCAACCATCTCATCGGGTACACCCAAGTCGTAAAGCATTTTAAATACGGCGTCGTTCATCATGGGCGGACCACAAAGGTAGTACTCAATATCCTCAGGAGCATCATGCTTTGTAAGATAGTTATCAAGGATTACCTGATGGATAAAGCCTGTAAAACCCTCCCACTTATCCTCGGGCTTTGGCTCTGAAAGCGCAATATGAAATGTGAAATTTGGGAACTGTCTTTCGATATTCCTAAAATGTTCCTCATAAAAAATTTCACGACGCGATCGTGCCCCATACCAGAAGGATGTTTTACGCCCAGTTTTTACCGTATTAAACAAGTGAAATATATGCGAACGCATAGGCGCCATTCCTGCTCCACCTCCAATAAACATTATCTCATTCTCTGTATCCTTTATAAAAAACTCACCATAAGGTCCACTTATACTTACTTTATCACCAGGTTTAAGAGAGAAAATGTAGCTGGAGCAAATGCCTGGATTAACCCCCATAAATGCATTCTTAGTTCTATCCCAAGGTGGGGTTGCAATACGTATATTTAGCATTATAACATTATCCTCAGCCGGATGATTAGCCATGGAGTATGCTCGATATGTTTCTTCGGTATTCTTCATCTTCAAACCCCACATGTTAAACTTGTCCCACTCATCGCGGAATTCTGGTTCAACATCAATATCCTTCGAAAAATCTACCTCAAGTTTTGGCACAT
Organism: Bacteroidales bacterium; assembly: GCA_028680705.1. Taxonomy (GTDB): domain Bacteria; phylum Bacteroidota; class Bacteroidia; order Bacteroidales; family Tenuifilaceae; genus Perlabentimonas. The sequence continues at coordinate 8,932 of JAQUJY010000014.1, read as the reverse complement.
CTATCTGTATATAACCGCCCGAACGAAAATCAAGTTTCTCACCCTCGGGAAGTTTAACTACAAATTCCTTTATAAAAGTGGCTAAGTTCCTGTTTGAAACAACCTCGCACTCCCACTTTTTAATTCCCATTACCTCTTCTGGTACCTTAATCTTAATATCCTCCCGAATCTTCACCTGGCAGCTCAAACGCCAGTTATCCATTTGCTCTCTGCGAGTAAAGTAGCCAACCTCAGTTTGAAGAATACTCCCCCCCCCTTCAAGAACTTGGCATTTACACATGGCACAGGTTCCCTTACCCCCACATGCAGATGGCAGGAAAACACCATTATTGCTCAAAGTTGATAAAACCGTAGTACCTGGTTCAACCTTAATTTCCTTATCATCGTTAATGGTTAAGGTTACTTCGCCCTGTGGGGTGAGTTTCTTTTTGGCATATAGCAAAACAGCAACCAACAAGCTAATTACAACCAGGAACACTGCAATAGCCGATATAATTATAACAAAATTTGATGTTAATAGTATCATCTTGAATAAATTTCAGATTATAACTTAATACCCATAAAGGTCATAAATGCAATGCCCATTAAGCCGGTAATAATAAACGTTATTCCAAGCCCTCTAAGCGGAGCTGGTACATTGGAATACTTGAGCTTTTCGCGTATGGCTGCAATTCCCACAATGGCTAAAAACCAACCTACTCCAGAGCCTAATCCGTAAACCGTTGCCTCGCCAATATTCACAAAGTCGAGTTCTTGCATAAATAGCGACCCCCCAAGTATTGCACAGTTAACAGCAATAAGGGGAAGGAAGATACCTAATGAATTGTAGAGTGCTGGGGTAAACTTCTCGATTATCATTTCAACCAGTTGCACAATAGAAGCAATAACCGCTATAAACATAATGAACGAAAGAAAACTCAAGTCCATATCTGCAAATGAAGGGTCAAGCCATGCTAGGGCACCTGGGGTAAGGAGATAATTGTTTATTAAATAGTTTACTGGTACAGTAATACCCAGCACAAATACAACAGCAAGGCCTAAGCCTGTAGATGTTTTAACCGTTTTTGACACGGCCAGATACGAGCACATACCCAGAAAGTATGCGAATATCATGTTGTCAACAAAGATTGACTTGACAAAAATACTTAGTAAATTTTCCATATCCAGGAGTATTTCGGATTATTCGTTTTCAATTAGTTCGCGGGTTCGGCTTCGTTGAATCCAGATTATAATGCCCACAATGATTAGTGCCATTGGGGGTAAAATAAACAACCCGTTATTCTCATAAAAACCACCGTTTTTAATGTAGATTGATTCGGGAATTACCCTGTAGCCCCAAAGTGTTCCAGAGCCAAAAAGTTCGCGAAAAAAGCCCACAATAACCAAGATTATTCCATATCCTATACCATTGCCTAACCCATCGAGTGCCGAAGGCCAAGGCTTGTTCCCTAAAGCAAAAGCCTCAATTCTTCCCATTATAATACAGTTAGTAATAATCAATCCCACAAACACCGATAGCTGTTTGCTTACATCATAGGCAAAAGCTTTAAGTACCTCATCAACAAGAATTACCAGCGCTGCAACAATCACCAATTGTACAATAATTCTAATTCGCGATGGAATGGTTTTTCTTAACAACGAGTTGATTACATTGGATAGGGTTACCACTACAATAACCGAAACGGCCATAACAACAGAGGGTTCGAGCTTAACCGTAACCGCTAGTGCCGAACAAATACCCAAAACTAGCACAGTAATAGGATTGCTCTTATTAATAGGGTCGGTTACAAGCTTAAGGTTCTTGGCCGAGAATAAAGGTTCACTTTCAATCTTCACGCTCATGGCTTATTTCTTTTGATTTTTTAAAAAATTCCTGATAACTTTTAAGGCAGTTCTCAATCATATCCTCTAGACCTTGACTTGTTATTGTTCCACCAGATACAGCATCAACGCCATAAGGATTATCGGGTTTGGCACCACCTTTTATAACGCTAATTGAAACAAATTTATCATCTTTAAAGATTTGTTTCCCTTTAAACTGATTCTGGAAATCTACATTAGCAATTTCGGCGCCTAAGCCAGGTGTTTCGCCTTTATGCGCAAAAGATGCACCGTAAACAGTATTATAATCATCGTTTAGGGAGATATAGCCCCAAATGGGTCCCCAAAGGCCACGACCTAAGAGTGGTAGAATATATTTCTTACTACCATCGTCCATTTGAGCCACAAAAACAGGGAGATTCTGGTTCTCCTTTGCCTTAGCAAATTCTACTTTCAGGTCAACAGTAAAAGGATCGACGCCTTCTACCCTATCGCCACTACGATTTACAACCAGCTGTTCAATAATTACCGTATTAAACTCACCTCCCACATACTCGTGCTTATTAGGTGCAGAACCTACTTTGCTGGCCCTCCCCACTGATTTAAGTATATCAAGTTTTTTTTCTGTTTCAATATTCTTTTGCTGAAATGGCTTTAACGTAGTAGATGCGAGCGACAATAGCGCTGCAACAATAATAACCATTACAGATGAATACAAGAATATGTATAGATTGCTTTGCTTCTTCATAGTAATAGCTTTTAGCTGTTTTTGGCAGCAGTTGCTGCACGTTTCTTACGTTTCTTAATATTTGCCTGAATCACATAGTGGTCAATTAGCGGGGCAAAGGCATTCATTAACAAAATTGATAACATCATACCTTCTGGGTAAGCAGGGTTAACCACCCTAACCAGCACAGCTAAAAGCCCGATGAGGAAACCGTATATCCATTTACCCTTCTCGGTTTGCGATGCAGTAACCGGATCGGTTGCCATAAAAACGGCACCAAACGCAAAACCACCCATAATAAGGTGATGCCATGCGGGAATCTCCATGAATGGGTTTATAGCAAATGCGTTAAAAATTACTCCCATGGTTAATCCTCCGAGCACAGTTGATGCAATAATTTTCCAACTTCCCATACCTGTAAAAATCAGAATAAAGGCTCCAATCAGTATTGCAAGCGTTGATGTTTCGCCAATTGATCCAGGGGTAAAGCCAAGAAACATATCCATGGCTGATGGGATTTTATCTATTTCGTAAACGGCAGCATTTGCAAGCGGAGTTGCACCCGAAAAACCATCTATTATACCCTCGCCTTTAGTTAGACCTGCTACCCAAACGTTATCACCACTCATGTGTGATGGATATGCAAAGAAAAGGAAAGCACGCGCAAGTAGAGCTGGGTTAAAGATATTCATACCAGTTCCACCAAACACTTCCTTGCCAATTACAACTGTAAATACAGTTGCTAGGGCAACCATCCAAAGGGGTATATCAACCGGGACAATCAACGGAATAAGCATACCGGTAACCAAAAAGCCCTCATTAATCTCGTGCCCACGAACCTGTGCAAAACCAAACTCTATGCCCAAACCTACTACATACGACACAACTATTATTGGCAATACCTTACCTAATCCGAAAAGAACAATTGGCCAAAAATCTATTGACCCACCAGTGGCAAGTGCCTGCTGATATCCTACGTTCCAAATACCAAATAAAAGTGCTGGCACTAGAGCCATTACCACAATAATCATTGTGCGCTTTAAGTCGATGGCATCGCGGATATGACTACCTTTCTGTGTTACCTTGTTGGGAACAAACAGAAAAGTTTCGAATCCTTCGAAGGTTGAGTGGAAAATCTCCAGCTTGCCCCCCTTCTCAAAATTCGGTTTAATTTTATCAACAAAATTCCGTAATGATTTCATTATCTGCTGTTTTTAATCTTATTAATGCAAAAAGCTATTCTCCAAGCTCTTTAATCATTAGTTCTATGCCATCACGAAGAATTGCCTGTACCTCCGTTTTCGATGTGCAAACGTATTCGCAAAGTGCCATATCCTCCTCTACAACCTCGTAAATGCCAAGGTTTTCCATTTTATCAATATCATTTGCCAAAATTGCCTTGATAAGATGAACGGGATAAATATTCATTGGTAATACCTTGTCATACTGTCCGGTCATAACGTATGCTCTTTCGCCACCATTTAAATTGGTGTGCAATGCAAACTTTTTACCCGGAACAAGTTTTGAAAGGAAAGTTCTCGTATCGCTAAACTTGTTAATACCAGGAGAGGCCCAACCCAAAAACTCATAATGGTCGCCTTCGGGTATTACGGTAATCATATTATCGTGATGACCTAAGAAGCCATTATCGTCAATCCTAGTACCTGTAAGCACATTTCCGCTAATAAACCTGAGATCATCAACGGGTTGTTTAAGATTATTGCTAATGATGTTACTTATGGATGCACCAGTTTTTAGTATAAAGTATCGAGGCTTTTGAACTTCAGACCCAGCCAAGGCAATAATTTTTGTTGCATCGTAATTACCCTTCAAAAAAAGCCTTCCAATAATTATCACATCAAGAGGGTCGACTGTCCAAATAAGATCACCCTTAAAAATTGGCTCAATATGATGAATTTGTATTCCTACATTGCCCGTTGGGTGTGGGCCTGAAAAACGATTAAATTTAACCCCTTTTAGTTTAGTAAACACATCATTTGGTGGATACTCGGCATTTAGATTAATATTAACCTTACCGTCGGTTAATTTTTTCAGTGCTTCAATGCCTGTTTGAAACGCTTCGGCCTCATCTTTAACTGCAAAATCTAAATCGGGTGCCAATGGCGCTGTATCAAACGCTGAGATATGGATAGACTTTGGTTTCTGCTCAGGATTTGCAATTATTGCATACGGACGCTGCCTTATCATTGGCCAAACTCCAGATTTTAGCATCTTCTCAATAATCTGCTCGCGGGAGAGTGACGATGGTTGCTCAGCACCAAAATCTTCATACTCCTGCACTTTATCTGGGTGAACAATAACCTCAAGAATTTTTCTGCGTTCACCTCTACGCACCATAAACACCTCGCCGCTAACTGGCGAAGTAAACACAATATTAGGATGAAACTTATTGAAAAAAAGTGGTGATCCAGCCCTTACTTTATCCCCCTCTTTTACGCTAAGCTTAGGCGTTAGCCCGTGAAAATCGATTGGTTTAACTGCATAAGCCTCGGCCTGTTCTGCTCTTGAAAACACCTTTTCGGCCTCTCCCTTTAAGGGAATATTTAAACCTCGTCGAATCTTATGTACCTTAGGCATGATTTTGGTTAGTTATTAATTTTGGTGTAACAAATCTATAAAAAATTTTTGCTAAACATTTTCGTTCACTAACAATGCAGCAAATATAACAATACGTCTGCTTTATTACATAATTTATGTTAAAATAATTCATCAAGGCAAAGTAAACATCTAGTTATCAACTTATGCTAAGTATTCATAGATTCTTAGTTAATTTGTTGAATTAACTATAATCTGATAAACGTTTGGTCTTTGTCTTAAAATAATAAACACACAGTAAACAATATAACAAGTTTTAGTATGAGAATAAAAACATTAATTGCCTCAGCATTAACTGTCGTAAGCATTATCTGTTATTTCACAAACAACACGCTATCAAACGTTATTGTTCAACAGGATGTAAAAATCACCCAAGAATTTATTAAATCGAATGATTTAAAAACAGTTATGATTAGAAAGGCTGGAACAGAATTCTCAATTCCAGCCATTGAACTCTTCAGTAATGAGGCAATCATACTCTCGTTCGACGATTTATCTGAAAATCCCGGAACATACTCATACACTCTTACACATTGCAATAGCAACTGGGATTCCTCATCATTGTTCTATTCCGACTACATGGATGGTTTCGAGGTAAATGAAATCCGCGATTTCAGCTTTTCAAGTGGAACCATACCCAACTATATGCATTGTAAACTTGAGATACCTAACAATGATGTTAAGCTAAAAATTTCGGGAAATTACCTTATTACAGTTTTCAACACCTATAATCCCGAAGAGATTTTAATCCAAAAAAGGTTTCTAGTATATCAATCCTTAGCTGGAATAGAAGCCACAATTCGTCAACCATCAGCAGGATTAATGAGGTATAGTGGACAGCAGCTTAACCTAGCGGTAAATACCGGCAATTTTAGGGTTACCGACCCGTTCAATGAAGTAACAACGGTTGTTTGTCAGAACAACATTTCGCAAGGATGCTTTATGGAAATAAAACCCACGTTTATTGATGGGAGCATAATAGACTACACCCGCCCCGATGGGCTAATTTTTAATGGAGGAAACGAATATCGAATTTTCGATACTAAAAACATTCGTTACCCTGGACGGGGAGTTAGCGATATTACCTACAAGGGTACGATGTTTCATGCACTAATAAATACGGATAAAAGCCGAAGAAACCAGAAATACTCAAGCATATCGGACTTCAATGGGTATTATGCAGTAAACCTAGAAGGAAGCACCCAGGCTAACATTGAAGCAGACTACTTTTGGGCATACTTCAGCCTAAAAACTCCTATGGAATTGGATGAAGGCGATAACGTTTACCTTTATGGGGAACTAACAAACTGGATGCTATCGCCAGACAACAAGATGGTTTACAATCCTATTGAGGGAATTTACGAGCTCAGTTTGCTATTAAAGCAGGGTGCTTACAATTATGCTTACGTGGTAGGAAATAGTTCGAAGAGCACTGTTGATTTTACTCATTTTGAGGGAAGCTTCTTCGATACAGAAAATGTCTACACTATCCTAGTTTACTATAAGCCGCTGGGTGCAAGGTACGTGAGAATTATTGGTTTTAAACAGATAGGCACACTATAATCACTCTTTAAAAATTGAGGACTAATTACTATTTAATAAACCCAAGACTAAACAAGGGTTGAGAAAATATGAACAAAACTTTAACTTGTTAAAGACAATTAAACCCGCAACGAGCTTGGTTAATACATATTAATGTTAGTCGGAAAATTACTAGAATCCCAATTCCTTCGCAATCGGTTTTAACGCTTCCAGCGATAGCTCTGCAAACTCATTGATTGGAATACCAATTTTTTCGCATTCCATAATGGTTCCGCGGTTTACCGATGCAGCAAACGCTTTCTGCTTCATACGCTTAACTACTGATTTGGGCTTTACGCTACTAATTTTCTTATCGGGATAAACCAGTGCAGTCGCAAAAATCAGTCCCGTAATTGTTTCACCAGCTGCCAGCGCGTGCTGGAAAAGCGTTTCGCGCTCCTTGCCAGTTGCCTCCTCGTTATGCATGCGAATGGCATCAATAGCATCAGTGGGAAGGTCTTCAGCCTTAAGCAAATCAGCCCCCACTAAACCATGGCGCATTGAATCTCCCTCGGTAAACTCCACATCAATATCATGCAAAAGGCCAGCAATTCCCCAAATATTCTCATCCTCATTAAAACGTTTTGCCAATGCCCTCAGTACAGCCTCCGATGCCAAACAATGGGCAATCATTTTTGGATTTTTGATGTTTTTATTGAGTAGGTCAAGATAGTATTCTCGTGCTTTCATAATAAATCGCTATTTTTGAATGTAAAATTAAAAAACTTCAACTAATAATCCATGTTCAACACTCTTAGCAATTCGCCTTTTTTCAATGGGCTATCGGCAAAAGACTTAGAATGCATTTTCAGTAGCATAGCATACTCAGTAAAATCGTATAGTAAGGGCCAAACCATTGCACAGCGTGATGAGGAGGTAAAAAGTTTAATCATTGTAATTGAGGGTGTTGTTAAGGGCGAGATGGTTGATTTCTCGGGTAAAATACTTAAGGTTGAAGAGATTCAAGCCCCTCAACCCCTTGCGCATGCTGTATTATTTAGCAAGATAAACAGATTCCCCGTTGACGTGGTTGCCTTAAATAATTGTAAAATCCTATTCATTCCACGCACCGATGTTCTTAGACTAATGCAATCGAACGAAATTATTCTAAATAACTTTCTTAGGGCAGTATCCAACAGAGCACATTTTCTAACTACAAAATTATGGTTTTTATCGTTTAAAACCATTAAAGAGAAGGTAGCACATTACCTACTTAACCTAGCCAAAAGCGAAACCCGAACAACCATTATTCTACCTAAATCACATCAAGAATTGGCAGAAATGTTTGGGGTAACCCGACCTTCGCTTGCCCGCGTTCTATCGGAAATGGAGAATGATGGGACAATTGTGGTTAACCGTCGCGAGGTTCAAATTGTGAATAAGCAGAAACTGCTGGAGATGATAAGATAATTCTTCTAACTTTAATTATTTGAAACTAAATGGCACATCCTAACTTAATAATACTACAACTATGAAAAAAGCAATTTTTATCCTATCCATTCTAATAGCGTTTTCATGCACTATTCTTTATGCCAACAACTATCAAACCGATCATAAAAAGACAAATGATGAACAAGACATTGAGAATATGAAAGTTCAGTTTCTTGATGCTGAATTTCAGCCAGGAAAGATTATCTTCACAAACGGAATAACTTCACAGCAAAACCTAAATTACCACCTCCCTTCAAACCGTATCTGTTTTATTAATGAACAAAACGAACCCTTTGTTTTGGCTAAATTAAACAATATTATAGTAGTATCGTATGGAGATAGAACCTTTATCCCCATTGATAAATATAATATAGTTGAATTATTGGAGGTTTTTAGTGATGGGTCAAAATTATTATTACAACGACAAGGCAAAGCCTATGAAAACAAGGATAATGCAGGCCCATACGGTGGTTCAACAACAACCTCTTCAGTAAGAGAACTCTCCTCAATAACTATTAATGGCCGCTTTTCATACATAGAAGCTACTACAACTAATAAATTTACCCTAAGCGAAAGGTTCCTTTTAATGAAGAATGGGAAGAAATACACAATCTCAAGACTAAAGTCACTAAAAAAGATTTATCGTTCAAAGTGGGGGGAAATTGAAGAGTATGCTGCACAAAATAAACCAGATTTTAAGAATCAACAAGACCTAATAGAGTTATTGGAGTTCTGCACTAAATAGGGAAAAGGAGT
>JAQUJY010000090.1 GCA_028680705.1 Bacteroidales bacterium | reverse complement strand
CCAAAGTGCTGAAACACCATGGCCAGCCCAGTACGACGAATCCCTAACAACTCTTTATCCGACATACTGGTAATCTCTTGATTATTTAAGAATATTTTACCTGCTGTAGGATTGATGAGCCTGTTAACACATCTGAGTAGGGTGGATTTTCCGCTACCTGAAAGCCCCATAATAACAAATACTTCACCCTCACGGATGGTCAAGTTTGCATTTCTAACTGCCACACTGCAACCCGTTTCTTCAAGAATCTCCGTTTTGCTTTTGCCTTCCTTTAAGAGTCTCATGGCTCTGGTTTTGTGCTTACCAAAGATTAGAGAGAGGTTTTCAATTTTTATTTTATCCATAAAAACAGATTAAAAATAGTAGCCGATGTTAATGTTAAAACGTTTCATCCATTCTGCATCTGGGTCTCCAACACATAATCCTTCTCCAAAATTCTCATTGAACCATGGATGGTTTTTCCCCATGGCATAATCTATATACATAAAAATCGGTCCAGCAGTAACCAATAATCCAGGAACCAATTGTTGTGTGTCTGAGTAGTCGCTTATGTGCTTATCAACATAGGTATAGTCCACATGTGCTTCAATAGAATTAATGGGGCCCCAGTTTACCTCAAAGGTTTTGGCTATTCCAGCAGAGTATGAGTTGGCTTTTGCTGCCACATTATAACCCGAACCATAAGCACCCATTTGTACAATGTCCAGTTTTTGGTTATCGTCCGAACGAGCAGCATAATCATAGGTCAGCGCTGTAGCTTTAAAACTCCATCCTTTACCCCATGCGGAGTGGATGTGAACCGCAAACGCTGTACTGGCTTCTGATTTATCCAAAACACTGTTGTAGATACCTCCCACTTGGGCAGATACCCCTAATTTGGTGCTTGGTAAGATGTCGTAAACAGCACGCAGATTGAATTGATTCAACTCTTTGATTGTTGAAGTAATTGTGTCTGTTCCATCTATACGCTGACCAGGAACAATGTCGTACGAGTATCGACTTGCAAACCCACCACTTCCTTGTGGTTCGGCTTCACGGAAATAGGCAAAGTCCAATTCCAGTTTATTTATTCCTGTATAGTTGAAGTTAATTCCTATGTCATAATCATCCTCTAAACCAAAATAGTATTGGCCTTGAAAAAAATAGGAGTGAGAAGCAATTCCCTTAATTCCAAAAGGAACTTGCGAAACACCTAACTTCATGTAAAGGTTGTCGGTCCAACCATATCCAAAATATCCATGATGAATAAAATGAATATTTGAATTAGGGTAAAAACGGTACTCGAAACTCAAATCTATTTTCCCTAATGACCCGTCTACATTCAAACGCCATGTGTCCCAAGTAAACTCAGGTTGCGTTTTATCGTTTACCCAGCTCTTGTCGAAAATATTGAATCGTACTGCTCCACCTATATCAAAGTGGTTTTCTTTCTCTTGCGCAACACTGGTAAAAGCCAGTGCAATAGTAAAAACTATTAAAGTTGATAACTTTAATTTCATAACAAAATTTAGTTTTAAAAATGATTAATTTATTTGAAGTGATTTATATCGTTGGTCTGTTTTTAACAATTCCAGACACTTTTGAATTATTTGTGAAGGCTCATGAATATTGGATTGTTTTATATGTTATAAAAATATGTGACTTTAAATTATATAAATATTGTTATACACCTATTATTTAAATAGATTTATTTATAATCAATAAATTCTAGCGGTATGTTTGATTGCCAATCATCCATTCACTTGTATATCATAATTCAATAGTGAAATGGGGCCTGTAGAACTGGTGCTATTTATGTAATTACCAGTAGGATATTTAAACAAGTGAAGGGAAACAATTTTGGTTCCAATTGACAAAGATAGCCATATTATTTGTGTATAAAAACCGAAACCCAGATGAGACTCAGTTTGGGGTCGTTGCTATTACCTGGTTTACAGTGATTTACCATGGCTGCAATTTTCTGTATTAAGTTTGTTTCAAGGTTTTTAAATACGATGTCATGCAAAGCTACTTTTATAATTATTCTGTGATTTGAGAAAAATGGATGATAGCAGATTAATGGTTTTAGTTGTTTGTAATTTTTTTTAACTTAGTACTTTTAAATCTGAAGGTTTTACTCTTACTGTAAAATTATAACATAGGTTGATGTCAAATATAATTAGTATTATAAACAATAAGGGCGGAACAGGTAAAACAACCACTGTACTTAACTTAGCAGCTGCTTTGGCTAAAAAAAAGCAAAGAGTACTTATGGTTGACCTAGATAGTCAATGTAACTTATCATCAGCTTTTGGAGCCAATGGCACCGAGCAAGGAGTAGGGGAATTGCTAGTTGGCAAAGTTGATATAAACAGCGTAATTATTCCTAACGGGAAACTAAGCCTTATTCCGGCAAATGAAAAACTACTCGATTATGAGTTCCTACTAAATAACGAGCCTGGCCGCGAGTATATGCTGCGTGAGCAGCTCGAAAAAGCAGCAAACGACTTTGATTTTATTCTAATAGACTGTCCTCCTAGTTTGGGCACTTTATCAACCAATTCGCTGGTTGCTGCAAGTCACTTTATTGTGCCAATGCAAGCTGAGAATTTTGCTTTTATTGGACTCGATAGGATAATGCTAATATCTGAAAAGGTAAAAAAACGAATGAATCCATCGCTCGATTTGGGTGGTATTCTATTTGTTAAACTCGCCCCACGCACAAAGTTTAGTCAAGCGGTAATACAAAGCCTTTCTGATAATCAGAATTTTGCAGGCAAAATTTTCAACACCTACATCCGTCAGGATATTTCGCTAATGGAATCGGGTGCGTTTAAGCAGAATATATTTGATTATGCACCAAAAAGCCGAGGTGCCCATGATTACTCCGATTTGGCTAAGGAAATACTAAAGCAATATGGCAAAAAATAAACATACAATTAACGATATACAAAAGGCGCTACTCTCAACCACTCGCTATATAAAGGAGGAGGATGAACTGGAGAAAAAAGAACCGCAAGCCAAAGTTGTAAGTGATTTAAATCAGCAGGTAAGAATTGATTCCTTAATTATGAAGAAAATCAAAATACTTGCACCCTACCTTGGCGAAACAACAGACGAGTTTGTTAATAAAGCGTTAACCCATTACTTAAGACTCAAATCACTACAGTTTGACCAAGCTATACAAAAATTAACGGAGGAGTAGTTAGTCCCGATTCATCCTAATTGTTTTTTGCACTCCTTTTATCTTGCTAAGCTGGTAGAGTAGTGTATCAAGATGTTTAGTGTCCGTAACAAAAACTTGTATTTTACCCTCAAAGATGCCATTTGACGAGTTTATGGAGAAAGAACGCATATTTACCTTTAAGTCATTGCTTATTAGCTCCGATATCTTACTTACCATGCCTAACTCATCCAATCCAATAATCTTAATGGTAGTTTGAAATGATTTCTCAATTTCTGATTGTTTCCATTTAGCGTTTATTATCCTGTAGCCATATTTTTGATGAAGTTGCGGTGCATTAGGGCAGTTTGTTCGGTGAATTTTAATGCCTTCCCTTATGGTTACAAAACCAAAAATGCTATCGCCAAAAATGGGATTACAGCATTTGGCCAGTTTGTAGTCAATATTAACCAACTTCTCATCAATTACTAGGTAGTCAGTGGTACTGGACTTGGTTTGTTCCTTAGTTCTGGTTTTGGGCTTTTCAATTTGCTCAACGGGCTGAACACTGTCTTTCTCCTGATGTAATAGAAAACTCTTAAAATCGGATAGATTAATTTTTTCAGCTGAAATTTGCTCAAAAAGAACGGCTGAGTTTTTTAATCGCAAATGCTTGGTGAGTTCCTGAACGGCCTCATCCGGATTTGGGATTTTCCAATTCTTTAGCCTTCGGTAAAGCAACTCTTTACCCAGCGACAGCTGTTTATTCCTATCTTCCCTAATGCTTTGCTTTATTTTTCCTCTTGCCTTACCTGTTATAACCTGTTGTAACCAATCAAGTTTAGGTTTTTGGTTTTTCGATGTAATAATTTCAACAACATCGCCATTTTGCAGCAAGTGTTTAATGGGAACAATACGACCGTTCACTTTTGCACCAGTACACTTACACCCAATATCGGTGTGAATATCGAAAGCAAAATCGAGGACAGATGCACCCTTTGGGAATTTCTTCAAATCGCCATTAGGCGTAAATGCGAAAATCTCTTTTTGGTAAAGGTTGAGATTGAACAGATTCACCAAATCTTCCGGTGCCGATGATGATGTTTCAAGTATATCGCGCACCTTGGTTACCCATTGGTCAAGGCTTTTATCTTGCTTTATACCCTTGTATTTCCAGTGAGCAGCCAACCCCCTTTCTGCTACATCATCCATGCGTTTTGAGCGTATCTGAACCTCTACCCATTTTCCTTCGGGTCCAACAACGGTTGTGTGCAGCGACTCATACCCGTTGCTTTTAGGAACCGAAACCCAATCGCGTAGCCTTTCGGGATTTGGAGCCCAAGAATCGGTTACAATGGAGTAAACCTGCCAACAATCGGACTTTTCCTTTTCGGGAGGGCTATTTAAAATCACTCTAACAGCAAAAACATCGTAAACCTCATCGAAGGTAACACCTTGCTTTTGCATCTTTTTCCAAATTGAAAAAACAGCCTTGGGGCGTCCCTTTATGTCAAATTCAAGTCCTGTTTTTTTTAGCTCTTTTTCAATGGGTTCAACAAATTCCTTAATAAACTTATTTCGCTTTGTGGTTGTATTCTTTAGCTTACGGATAATTTGCCGATACTCTTCCTCGTTGGTGTACTTCATGGCAAGGTCCTCCATTTCCGATTTTAATCGGTAAAGACCTAACCTGTGAGCCAAAGGAGCATATAGATAAAAAGCCTCCCAGGCAACTTTTAGCTGTTTAGCACGGGGTAAACTGCCTAGCGTTCTCATGGTTTCTAGCCTATCGGCTAGTTTTATCAGCACAACCCTTGCATCGGTAGATAGGGTAAGAATAAGTTCCCTATAATTTTCGGCCTGTGTATGGGGATTCTTTGGGTCAAGCGAGGCTATTTTCGAAAGTCCTTCAACAATGTTGGCAATACTTTTAGTGTATCGCTTCTCAATATCTGCCAAACTAAGAAGATTGTCGGTAATGGTATCGTGCAAAAGCGCTGAAACCACCGCTGTACCGCCAAGCCCAATTTCATCAACACAAATTTTTGCCACATCTATAAAATGAAAAACATAGGGAGAACCCGATGCCGAACGCTTGCCTTTGTAGAGATTTACAACCTCTTTATAAGCCTTAGATATTAGTTTGACATCATTCGGTGTCACCCTGGTTCTGCAAGCCCTAAGTAGTCCTCTATAGCGGTTTACAATTTCTCTGTCCTCTTTACTTGCCTCCATTCTTGTGGTTTCTTGGATATGTAAATTTATTAGTTCAAATATGCACAGAAACGTTAACAAATACAAAACACTGCTAAGCGCAACGGGTTTATCCATAATGTTAGTATATTTAAGAAAATTTTCAAAAATGGTTTCAAAGGATATTGTCTTCAGAGTTAAGCAGTTGCGCGAGCAAATAAGCTATCATAATCACCAGTACTACGTACTGTCCAAGTCTGAGATATCAGATTTTGAGTACGATTTGATGCTGAAGGATTTGGAGGCTTTGGAGAAAAAATATCCTGAATTAATCAACGAGAATTCGCCAACACAACGTGTAGGAAGCGATGTTTCTGAGGGATTTAAGCAGGTTGAACATAAGTACCCAATGCTCTCGTTAGCAAACACATACTCTTTTGAAGAGCTGGACGATTTTCATAATCGTATTGCAAAAACATTGCAGGAGCAATGGCAATATGCATGCGAGCTTAAGTACGATGGAACCGCAATAGGAATAACCTACAGGGGTGGAAAACTTTTAAGGGCAATCACCCGTGGCGATGGTACGCAGGGCGATGACGTTACGGCCAATGTAAAAACCATTAGGAGTATTCCGCTAGTGCTTAGTGGCAATGATTATCCTGATGAGTTTGAGATTAGGGGTGAGATATTTATGCCCCATGCCATTTTCGAGGAGCTCAATACCATTAGGGTAGAACAGGGTGAAGCGCCCTTTGCAAACCCGCGTAATGCAGCTTCTGGTACGCTTAAGTTGCTAAATCCGCAAACAGTTGCTCAGCGTAGGCTCGACTGCCTGCTATACTTCTTGCTTGGCGACAATCTTCCATTCGATAATCACTACCAAAACTTAACCAAGGCAAAGGATTGGGGCTTTAAAGTGCCCAATAGCTTAGTGCTTTGCAAGGATATTGATGAGGTAAAGGAGTTTATTAGTAAATGGGACGAAAAGCGGAAAGAACTCCCCTACGATACAGATGGTGTTGTTGTAAAAGTGAATAGTATAAAACAGCAGCAACAGCTTGGATTTACTGCAAAAACACCCCGATGGGCAATTGCTTATAAATACCAAACCGAACAGGGTAGCACAAGGCTTTTATCGGTTGATTATCAGGTTGGGCGAACAGGTGCAATTACACCAGTGGCAAATCTTGAGGCGTTACAGCTAGCAGGAACAACTGTGAGGCGTGCATCGTTACACAATGCCGACCAAATTTCACTACTTGATTTAAGAATGGATGATACAGTTTTTGTGGAAAAAGGTGGCGAGATTATCCCTAAAATTGTGGGAGTAAACACTGATTTACGCAAGCCTAACGCTAAGCCACTTGTGTATGCCACCCATTGTCCGGAGTGTGGTACGGAGCTAATCAGACTCGATGGAGAGGCCAAGCATTACTGTCCAAATCAAGCAGGATGCCCTCCGCAGATAAAGGGAAGGGTTATGCATTTTGCTAGCCGTAAGGCTATGAATATTGATGGTTTGGGTGAAGAAACCATTGAACTACTATTCTCACAGGGATTTGTTAATGATATAGCAGATTTGTACGACCTAAAATATGAGCAGCTGATTGGTTTAGAACGGTTTGCACAAAAATCAGCACAGAATGCTATTGATGGCATAGAAGAGTCAAAGAAAGTACCCTTTCACAAAGTGCTATTTGGCTTAGGAATTAGGTATGTTGGTGAGACCACAGCACGCAAACTTGCAATGCACTTTGGCTTGTTATGTAGCCTAAAATCTGCTACCTTTGACGAACTTATTGGGGTTGATGAAGTAGGGGAGAGGATAGCCCAAAGCATAGTTAACTTCTTTAGCGACGAGAAGAATTTAAAGCTTATACAGCGACTTGAGGAAGCTGGGTTAAATCTTAGGATTGAAGAGCAGAATAAGACCTTGAGCGATGAAAAACTTAATGGCTTATCTGTAGTAATTTCTGGAACATTTAGCCGTATATCCCGCAACGAGTTAAAAGAACTGGTGCTAAGCCAGGGAGGGAAGATTTTGAGCGCTGTTAGTTCTAATACCGATTTGCTAATTGCAGGCGACAAGATGGGCCCTGCAAAACTTAATCAAGCTAATAAACTCGGCATTAAAATAATTAGCGAAGATGACTTTTTTACATTAATTGAATCTTAAATACTTTGATTAACATATGCTTAGTAAACTAAAATTAAGAATTGGTCATGCACAACTCCGGAAGAATCTCAAAGGAGTTAAGCGAAACAGGTTGATATATAATCTGGATACTGCTCGTACCATTGGAATTATTTTTAACGCAGTATCCGATGACGTGTTCAATAAAGCTTTAGATTTTGCCAATTTCCTGTATCGGAAGAATTTGGATGTGTCGGTAATTACATTCTATAACGGAAAGGAAACTCCTCAATCTTATCTACTAAGAAAAAACGTTACTCTGTTTAATAAGAAAGATGTTAACTGGTATTACAAACCACTTGTGCCTGCTGTTGATGAGTTTATTAAAAAAGAATTTGATATACTTATCGATTTATCAATGAAAGAGGTTTTTCCCCTTAAGTGGATTGCAACCCTATCGAAAGCAAAATTTAAAGTGGGGAATTTATCCTATCACGGAACACCCAACGATTTAACTATAAATTTAAAGCCCAACGACGATATAGAATACTTAGTATCGCAGATTACCCATTACCTGCAGCTTATTAACAATAGGTTTGCACAGAATAGTAACGAGCAGAATTGATTTATAGCTGTTTAATTGCTATTGTTCACCAAAAGAAACCCTAAACAATTAAATATCAGAAACAAAAAGATTTGGTATGAATTTAAAATTTAAGGGATTAGGGGTTGCCATGGTTACCCCATTCGATGAGAGAGGAAATATCGACTTTGGTTCGCTCTCAAATTTAGTTGAGCACCTAATTATTGGTAATGCTAATTACATTGTATTATTGGGTACTACAGCAGAGTCGGTAGTTTTATCAGATTTTGAGAAGAACGAGTTAGTTCGTTCTGTGGTTGAGCAGGTAAAGGGCCGATTACCTTTGGTTATGGGTGTTGGAGGCAACAATACATCAGCCATAATTGATACACTTAAAACTTTTAACTTTGCAGGTATCGATGGTATATTATCTGTTACTCCCTACTATAATAAGCCAACCCAAAAGGGGCTTGAACTTCATTATAAGGCAATTGCAGAACAAACAAATTTACCTATTATCCTTTATAATGTTCCGGGTAGAACAGGGGTAAACATGACTGCCGAAACAACCCTGAAATTGGCTAACGAGGTCATAAACGTTGTTGCGGTTAAGGAAGCCTCTGGAAACCTAAACCAGCAAAGTTATATACTTCGCGATAGACCTGAAGATTTTTTGGTATTGTCGGGCGATGATGGATTGGCTATGCCTCAGATGGCAATGGGATTTGATGGGGTAATATCTGTTGTTGGAAATGCTTATCCCAAACTTTTCTCTAGGCTGATTGAACTTGCCCAAGAGGGCAATCTGGCTGAGGCTCAAAAAATCCACCTAAAACTAATTGAGATTATCGATAATCTATTTGTTGAGGGTAACCCTGCAGGCGTTAAAGCAGTTTTATCGATGATGGGAATTGTTAAGAACGTACTTAGGCTTCCGCTTGCCCCTGTAAGCGATAGAACATACACTAAACTCGAACAACTTATAAAGGGTATCTAGTAAAATATTTGCATATCAATCTTTTAATACTCTCAGTAGGTCTTCCTTTAGTCCGTTATACCTTGGCGAGTTCAGTTCACGCTCCGAAAAGGGTACGTTTATGGTTTTTTTGGCAACAACCTCAATGGGTGCTTGGCTAAATACTATAATATCATTGCCAAGCAAAATGGCCTCGTCAACATCGTGGGTTACGAAAAGCACGGTACGCCTATCGAATTGCCAGATACGCGCAAAAGCCTTAATAAGATTTAATTTTAGCTTAACATCAAGTCCCTTTAATGGCTCGTCCATAAGTATAAGGGTTGATGGATAGGCAAATGCCCTTGCAATGGATACTCTCTGCCTCATTCCGCCGCTTAGTTGCGAGGGATAGTAGTTTTCAAAACCATTCAGTTCTACAAGTTCTATAAAATTTTGTGCAATAATTTTGCGCTCCGTTTCTGCATAAGCATTATTTAGAACAAACTCTATGTTCTGCCGAACTGTTTTCCAGGCCAAGAGTCTGGGCTCCTGAAATATGTAGGATAGGGCTTGTTCGTTTATTCCAGTAATGGCTCCACTTGTGGGTTCTGATAATCCTCCTATAATATTCAAAAGGGTGGTTTTACCGCATCCCGATGGCCCAAGAATACACGTAATGGTTCCTGATGAAAATTCAATGGAAAAATCATTGAAAAGCGTTAACCCATCAAAACTCTTACTTAGATTATTAATTTTAATGCTCATACTTATACTTTCCAAACTACTATTCGCTTTTCACTCCACCTAATCAATTTCTCAAAAACTGAACTAATCAGAACCGCTATTATGGTCCAAGCAATTACGGTATCAACCTTCAAAAATGTTTGGGCGGCTTGCATAGCCGTTCCAATGCCATATTGAGGTTGGCTTAGCACTTCGCCAATAATAATAGCCCGCCAGCCAATACCCATGGCACTAGATGCACCGCTAATAATAAAAGGCATTATAGCGGGAATATACACCTCTTTTATAATCCTAACGCTTTTAACCTTGTAAAAAGTGGCCATTTCAGTCAGGTTGCTGTCAATGCTCTTAATACCATCTATAACATTTGTACAGATAAAGGGAAACATTGTGAGAAGCGCAATAAAAACAGGGACTGCGCTGGTATTAAGCCAGATTAATGCCAATAAAATAACGGCCACCACTGGCGTTGACCTAATGGTAACCAGAATAGGTTTTAAGAATGCGTTAAAACTTGGGCTCACACCAGCAAGAATGCCAAAGGAGAGACCAAGAACAAACGAAAGGGTAAAGCCAATAATGCCCCTTGCCATTGTAACACCTACTGTAGCCAAAAAGCCAACATCGGTAAATAGTTCAAGCGATGTTAGTAGCGTTTTTTCTGGAGAAGGAAGTATAAAATCGGATTTGAAGTATAGCGATATTAATTTCCATAGCATCAGCATAAATGCTACCGAAGCCATGCTAATGTATTGCCTTTTAGTAAATGAAATCTTCATCGGGCATTTTTCCTCCAATAATATCTGGGTTCATTTTGTAGAAAACTCTAAGGTAACTGTTTATTCCTGCTTTAACCTCACGAGCATTAACAAACAAGAGGTTTGAGCGGGGAATAGCATTGTAGGCTACCTCGTAATTTGGTAATATTTTATGCTTTACCATAAGCAAAGCTGCGCTATCGGGGTGCTGATTTACCCATTGGCTAGAGTATTTGTAGCTATTGGTAATGTACTCTATAATCTCAGGGTTATTAGTACAAAAACCGTTGCTAACCATTAGCGCTGTTTGCGCTATGGGACTACTTTGAAGTTTTTTCCACTCATCGTTTAGGTCGAAGATTGGCGCAACAGACGTGTTTTTTTGCATTACCAAGCTTACCAAGGGCTCAGAAATTACACCAAGCGTTGCTTGCCCAGCTGCCACCGCATTGGCCAAATCAATATGGGTTGGGAAACTGTAGTCAAGGCTAACATCATTGTTTGGGTCTAAACCGTTCTGCATTAACAGATACCGAAAAAGCACGTCGGGGGTCATTCCCTTTGCCATAACGTTTATCTTTTTCCCTCTTAAATCTTCCCATTTCGTTATGGAGATATCATTGCCAAAAAGGTATAGAGTTCCCCAAACCGGAATGGCTACCAGTTTATAGTCAATCCCCTTATTATATATTATTGCTGCCATTGTGGTGGGAAGAATGGCAAAATCGGCACTACCCTCAATTATCATTTTACGAACCTGAATGGGTTCGTTAAGTACTTCAATCTTAATATTACTGCCGTTTGCAGTGCTTATGCTATCAATAAACTTTATCATTCCCATGGCCGAAGGCCCTTTTAGGGTAGCAATGGTAATGGTATCGCCATGTTTGGGTTGATGTTGACAGCCAAAGCAGAATAGGATAGCAGTAATTAGTATCGAAAATTTAATTCTCATCACATTAATCTTATGGGTACAAAACTAATCAATTCACATTAATATTTGGCATGGTAAGCGGGGAGGAGTTATTCAAAAAAAATGGTTCTATATTGTTCTGTATGGGTAAAGGAATAGATATTGTTTTGGTGAAACCCAAAGGGGTTATATTGTTCTAATAATTTAACCCTTTCAGGCTTAAGAACTGCAATAATACGTCCAGTTAAAATAATGTCACCCCTACGGGGTTGGAGATTGTTGTAATTTCTTTTCCTAGAATAATTACACCCCTTCGGGGTTGCTATAAGTTTCTATTCTTAAGTAATTTAACC
>JAQUJY010000089.1 GCA_028680705.1 Bacteroidales bacterium | reverse complement strand
ACGATGAGATTATTGACCGAAAAATACCGGTACGTAAATCACCCGATGGAACTTTTATGTACTGCACGGTATTCGATTTAACAGTTGCAAACTATGGACTCTCGTTAGGATTGGAAGGAGAACCCGCGTCTCCCGATTATTCAGAGGATGCTCCGTATACACCCGCTTGGCAGGAGAAGATTACAGGTGTTCCGGCATCGCATATAATTTCTACTGCACGCCAGTTTGCCCAGAATGCCGAGAAAACGGAAGGTAAATCTATGATTATCATTGGTTGTGGGGTAAATCAGTGGTACCATACCGATATGATATACCGCAGCGCTATTAATATGTTGGTGTTTTGTGGTTGCATCGGAAAATCGGGTGGGGGCTGGTCGCACTACGTTGGACAAGAAAAATTGCGCCCGCAAACCGGTTGGATGCCACTCGCCTTTGGACTTGACTGGAACCGTCCGCCACGACATATGAATGCTACTTCTTATTTCTATATGCATACCAGTCAGTGGCGTTACGAAAAGGTGGGCGTGTCGGAGTTGATTTCACCATTGGCCGATAAGGAGGAGTGGAATAAAATGTCGATGATTGATTGCAACGTGAAGGCCGAGCGAATGGGTTGGCTACCATCAAGCCCACAGCTAAACGATAATCCTATAAATCTTGCCAAACAAGCTACAGGCGAGGGTAAAGATATTAAGACTTTTATCACTGAAAAACTGAAGAGCAAGGACCTAAGTATAGCTTCCGAAGATCCAGATAATCCAAAAAATTTCCCAAGGAATATGTTTATCTGGCGATCTAATCTTTTAGCCTCTAGTGCTAAAGGGATGGAGTACTTTATGAAACACCTGTTGGGCGCGCAAAATAGTGTACTTGGAAACGATTTAAAGGTAAACGGACAGCAGCTGCCGCGTGAAGTGAAATGGCACGATAAGGCTCCAGAAGGGAAGTTGGATTTGCTGGTTACCCTCGATTTTAGAATGTCAACCTCAGCGTTGCACTCCGATATTATACTACCAGCCGCAACGTGGTACGAAAAGAACGACCTTAGTACCACCGATATGCACCCGTTTATTCACCCCTTTTCTGATGCTGTAGATCCGGCTTGGGAAGCTCGCACCGATTGGGATATATTTAAAGGATTGGCCAAAAAAGTCTCCGAACTTTCCCCTGGTCACCTCGGAAAAGAGAAGGATGTTGTGTTGCTACCTATGCAGCACGACTCACCAATGGAACTTTCGGAAACAGCCTATGCACAGGACTGGAAAGAAACAGACGTAGAGTTGAAACCTGGCAAGAATATGCCCGACATTATTGAGGTAATTCGAGATTATCCCCAAACTTACGAACGGTTTACAACCCTGGGGCCACTAATGGAAAAACTGGGGAATGGCGGAAAGGGTATAAGCTGGGACACCCGCGATGAGGTGGAACTTTTAAAGAAGTTGAATAAAACATCCGAAAATATTGGCGAAACCAATGGGTTTGCTAAAATTGAAACTGATATTCAGGCATCGGAGATGATTTTAACGTTAGCCCCTGAAACCAACGGGAAGGTTGCCGTAAAGGCATGGAAAGCACTGGAAGAAATAACAGGGCGTAAACACACCCACCTGGCCGATTCTCGTGAAGATGAGCAGATTCGGTTTAAAGATTTGCTTCAACAACCCCGAAAAATTATCACTTCACCTATTTGGAGTGGGGTTGAGTCTCATGAAGTTTCGTACAACGCAGGGTACACCAATGTGCATGAACTTATCCCTTGGCGCACCCTCACCGGTAGGCAATCCCTCTACCAAGATCATCCATGGATGATTGCCTTTGGCGAAAACTTGGTATGCTATAAGCCGCCAATCGATACAAAATCGCTTAAAGGAATGGTAGGAAAACTAGGGGATAAAGATAAATACATGATAATTAATATGATGACCCCGCATAACAAGTGGACAATTCATTCTACATGGTCGGATAACTTACTGATGCTTACCCTGGGACGTGGAGGCCCTGTGGCATGGTTAAGCGAAGATGATGCAAAGACTTTGGATTTGATAGACAACGATTGGGTTGAGGTATTTAACCAGAACGGCGCAACGGTAGTCCGACTGGTAGTATCTCAGCGAGTACCCAATGGAGCACTTATTATGTACCACAACCAGGAGCGGACAGTGAATATGCCTGTTAGCCAGGTTACTGGCAATAGGGGAGGTGTACATAATTCTGTTTCGCGACTTTGCCTAAAACCTACCCATATGATTGGGGGTTATGCGCAGTTGAGCTATGGCCTTAACTATTACGGTACCATTGGCGCCAACCGCGATGAGTTTGTGATTATCCGAAAGCTCGACAAAGTTGAGTGGAAGGATGAACCCATAGAAGAATCTTAAACTATACTACCATGCAAATACGAGCACAAATAGCAATGGTTATGAATCTGGATAAGTGTATTGGCTGTCACACTTGTTCGGTAACCTGCAAAAACGTATGGACCTCACGCAAAGGCGTGGAGTACGTATGGTTTAATAATGTTGAAACCAAGCCCGGAATAGGTTATCCAGATGAGTGGGAGAACCAGGAACGTTGGAAGGGTGGGTGGAAACTTGATAAGAGTCGTCTCACACCCAAGATGGGCAGTAAGCTAGGCATTATGAAAAATATTTTTGCCAGTCCTACCATGCCTCTCATCGACGATTATTACGAGCCTTTCACATTTAACTACTCTATTTTACATAAGGGATCTAAATTTAAAACCCCACCCACAGCCCGTCCGCACTCAATTATTAGCGGTAAGGTGATGGACAAAATAGAGAAAACGCCCAACTGGGAAGACGACCTTGGTGGTGAGTTTGTTAACCGAAGCAAGGATGTGAACTTTAAGGATGTTCCCAAGGATATTTATAGCGAGTTTGAAAATTCGTTTATTATGTATCTTCCACGTCTTTGCGAGCATTGCCTTAACCCTACGTGCGTGGCAGTTTGCCCATCGGGAGCCATATATAAGCGCGAAGAGGATGGTATTGTGCTTATTGACCAGGATCGTTGCCGTGGATGGCGACAATGTGTAAGCGGTTGTCCTTACAAAAAGGTGTATTTCAACTGGAATACCCATAAATCGGAGAAATGTACATTTTGTTACCCTCGAACTGAGGTGGGTGAATCAACAATTTGTAGCGAGTCGTGCGTGGGCAGGATACGATATATTGGTATGATGCTTTACGATGCCGATAAAATAAAATCAGTGGCTGCAACTGCCAATGAAACAGATTTATACGAGGAGCATTTGGGTCTTTTTCTCGACCCGCATGACCCTGAAGTTATAGCCGAGGCCCGAAAGCAGGGTATTCCGCAAAGCGTGTTGGACGCAGCAGCAGCATCGCCCATTTACAAGATGGCTATTGATTGGAAGGTTGCTTTTCCGTTGCATCCCGAGTACCGTACCCTGCCGATGGTTTGGTATGTTCCTCCATTATCGCCAATTCAGGCAGCTGCCAACAGCCAGAAAATTGGTATGAACGGTATTCTTCCCGATGTGGATGATATGCGAATATCGCATAAATATTTGGCTAATCTTTTTACAGCAGGTGATGAGAAACCAATAAAAGAGGCGCTAAAACGTATGTTGGCCATGCGTGCTTTTATGCGAAGCAAAACGGTTGATAAGGAAGTTAATACGGAAGTTTTAGAGGGTACAGGTCTTACTCCAGAGCAAACAGAAAAGATGTACCACCTAATGGCCATTGCCAATTACGAGGATCGATTTGTTATTCCCACCAGCCATAGAGAGGAAGCTAAAAACGCTTATAATCTTCAGTCGGACGGTGGTTACCCAGATGATGAAGGTCCAGATTCAGAGAAGTTTAAAAATTTGTTTGGAGGTTTCTGATTATGATAAAAACCTATAAGATATTATCACTTTTACTTTCTTACCCAAACCAGGAGTTGCAAGATTTTTTGGTTAAGGTAGAAAACGAACTACTGGAAGAGGGGCTGCTTTCTGCAGACAGAATAAATGGTATAGCAAAGTTTTGCGAAAATTTTATCAATACTGATATCATTGATTGGCAGGCAGAATACGTACAATTATTTGATTACTCAAGAAGTGTTTCGCTTCACTTTTTTGAGCACATAAAGGGCGATTCGAGGGATAGAGGGCAGGCCATGGTTGATTTGATAGAGTTTTACAAGGACAATGGGATGAAACCCACTAGCAATGAACTACCAGATTATATCCCCGTGTTTTTGGAGTTTCTTTCCACACTTACAGTGGCTAAATCGGCTGAATTACTGGGGGAAACAGTAAATGTTGTGAATAAAATTAACGTGGCACTTAGCGAAAAGGGTAACGCCTATGGGTTTCTTTTTCATGCTATTATTTCATTATCAGCAAAAAAACCGAACATAGCCATTACTCGTGAAATGCTTGAAAATGAAAAACCACAGGATTTGGATGCAGAATATAAGGAAGAACCGGTAACTTTTGGTGGATGCAAGGGGTGTGATACGTCAATTTGATAATCAGTTTAAAATCTTGAGCGCTTAAAACCTAAAACAAACTACCATGGACTACTATATCAATAACTTTTTGTTCACGTACCTGCCTCACATTGCCCTTGCAGTTATGGTTTTTGGACTTATAACTCGGCTTGTTGTGGCCAATAAAACCATTCAGGCAGAATCTACCCAACTGCTATCCGACAGTAGGGTTAAGCTAGGGAGCAACTTGTTTCACGTGGGCATTATCTTTGTGTTTTTTGGGCATCTCACCCTGTTTATACCCGAAGAACTTTACCATTTGATTATGACCACAGAAACCAAGCGTATTATTGCACTTACAATAGGCTCATTTTTTGGGACTATGGCCATTGTGGGAATGTCTATCCTAATTACACGGCGCTTTTTCTCACCTCGGATAAGGTACCAAAGTAACTTCGCCGATTACTTTATTTTAATTTTACTCCTAGTGGAGGCAGGACTCGGAATAAGCGCTGTTATTGGAACAGCAACCTCCTCCATTGAGCAATATGCTGCACTGGGCGAATGGGCTCAGGCAGTTGTTACCTTTCAGCCCAATGCGGGCGATTTGCTGGCAAGTCACACCATACAGTATAAAATACACATTGTGACTGGCTTTTTTATTTTTATGATTTTCCCCTATACCAAGTTAGTGCACATGTTGGTGTACCCGTTTACCTATTTTTTCAGGTCGGGTTACCAGTTGGTGAGAAGAAGAAAGTAGATAGGTTCGATTCTACAAAAATGTTTCTAATTACATTTTTGGGCTAAAGAAAATAAAACCCAATCGACCCCGAAGGATGATTGGGTTAGAGTAATGTAGTATATACTTATTTCTTTTTCCGACGAACAAATTCCTGCACAACGAAGGAAGCAACATCGTCGGCAAAGGTATTCATCCCAAAACCGGCGTCGTAACCCAGTTCTTTGGCAAGTTCGTGGTTTAGGCGGGGACCACCACAGCAAAGAATGACCTTACTTCGCAATCCTTCAGCTTCAAGCATCTCAACCAATTCCACAAGGTTTTGTATATGTACATCCTTTTGGGTAACGGTTTGTGAAACCAGAAGGGCATCGGCTTTCAGCTCAATTGCCTTGGCAATAAATTCATCGTTTGGTACTTGGCTACCCAGATTGTAAGCCTCAAACCCCTCGTAACGCTCCAGTCCAAAATGACCAGCGTAACCCTTCATATTCATAATGGCATCAATACCTACGGTGTGTGCATCGGTTCCGGTGCTTGCGCCAACTATAACCAACTTTCGGCCAATGTTCTCCTTAACAAATTCGTCGGTTTGATGCATATCCCAAGTTGTTGACTCAACTTTTGGAACATGAATACTCGTAAAATCAACTGTATGAACACAGTCTCCATAGCAGTTAAAGAAGGTAAACCCTTTGGTTAACTCTTTGTAGAACACCACTTGAGGGTTGTCAAAACCCATTTTTCTCATTAGCTGCTTAGCAGCTTCAATAGCTTCGTTTCCAGATGGAACAGGGAGAGTAAAACTTACTTGTGTTTTACCATCATTCATTGTATCGCCGTATGGCTTCGTTTTCTTGAGATCTAGCGTTGTGTCAAAGTCACGCTCCTCCATCGAATATAATCCTTCGCTCATATTTTCTGTGTCTTTATTGCGATTTTACTTACGATTTTTCATTAATTCAATAAATGGGTTGCTGTAGTTTGCTCCCCGCTCAACAACCCCTGCAAGGCCTTTCCCTCCTGTTTTTGGGCGTTTAATATCAGCAAACTTACCCTGCTCAAGGGCATCGAAAAGGCCTTCTTTGTGAAGAACTTCAAGCAATTCAACCGTTTTGTTCAGTACCTCCTTAGCCCGATTGCGGATAATTCCGTCCTCCTTGTATTCAACTTCATCGCCAATGTTCTTCATGTTATTGAAGATATACTTTGCATTTTCAATGGCTAGGTACCTATCGGACATAAATGGGGTGTGAATAGCCTCGGTGAGCATACCTAGGAGTTGAAGCCCCTGACCGGTCCAGATTGCAATCTGGTTAAAGAGTGCATCCTGAATGTGTCCGCGGAAAATGTTCCCAGTCTTAAATTTTGTGGGAGGCATATACTTTAGTGGTGCATCGGGGAATATTTCGCGGGTCATTTGAGCCTGTGCCAACTCATACAGGAAACCATTCTCCATTTCAGGATCCATCTCGAAAGCGTGCCCAAGCCCCATTTGTTCCGGAGGAATAGCCGCAATCAGCGCAAGCTGTTCATTAATAAAATCGGATGCTAAAACCGTATGAGCTTCCTCAAATGCATCGGCTGTGGTTAGGTAGTTATCCTCTCCGGTATTAATAATTACGCCGGCGTATCCATTGATAATACGTGAAAAGTATTGGTCAACCATGGTGCGCTGCATGTTGATATCGCGGAAAAGGATTCCGTAAAGAGCATCGTTTAGCATAACATCTAAGCCCTCAAACGCACCCATAACGGCAATTTCTGGCATACATAGCCCTGAGCAATAATTGCAGAGGCGAATATAACGACCGACCTCTTCGCCAACCTCATCCAGTGCTTTTCGCATGATGCGGAAGTTTTCCTGAGTGGCAACGGTTCCTCCAAACCCTTCGGTTGTTGGGCCATAGGGAACATAGTCGAGCAAACTTTGACCAGTTGTCCGGATAACCGCAATAATATCAGCCCCTTGGCGTGCAGCAGCTTGCGCCTGAACAACATCCTCGTAAATATTGCCTGTGGCAACAATTACGTATAGGTAGGGCATTGCGCCTTCGCCAATGGTATTCAAATAATTATCGCGACGTGCCTTGCGTTTTTTAATCCGCTCAAGGCTTGCGTTAACTAATGGCATTATAGCCGCATCAATTTTTTCCTTTGGATGGATTGGCAGGGTTGTTAAATTTAGCTTGCCGTCCGAAACTTGCTCCGCAATTTGCTGTGGGTTTAACCCTGTTTCAACTATGGCATTACCTATATGGAAAATGGCTCCCTGCCCCAGAGCACCTTTCTCCTTAAGAGAATCGACAAGCACATTGGGTAAGGGAATTGCATTGGCATCAACCCCATCAATTCCCAGCAAACGGCAAAGGGTTCGCTCTACTGTTACCGTTGTGTAATTCTCCACAAAACTCTGAACATCATCGGCAATGTTCTTGGCGATATTCTTTGCATATCCAACCTTCTCAAAATCGAGACCTAACTTACTTTTTCGCATAACTTTAACCGAACTTTATTGTTGTAAATTTCTACTGTTTATCTTTATCCAAATCCAATTGCTTTGATGCCTCCGAAAGTATATCAGCATCAATACCAAGTATTTGTGCAATTCTTAGCGCTTCGTGCGGAACATTAACCCCATCGTCTTCAATTAGTGAGTAATCAATATAATCACCAATGTTTTTTACCGTAATTGAGGCATCCTTGCTCTTCTCCATAAAACCCTTAACCCTAAGCTTGCGGCATTGCGTGCTTAGGCCACTATAATGGGTTGTGATAACTGTTTTTGCGTTGCATCCATTTAAAATGTTTGCCACAGCACTTACAATGGCACGACCCTCGGTGGGGTTGGTGGTGCGGGCTAATTCATCAATCAGCACCAATAGGCGGCGTTGCTTTTTGGCCTGCTGTACAATGTGGTTCACCTTTAGCATTTCGGAAGCATAGGATGATAAACCCGATAGTTCCGATTGCTCATCGGTAATGCTAAAAAGGATTTGCTCTACCAGAGCAATTTTAGCATTAGTTGCAGGCACAAAAAAACCATACTGGCACAATGCCTGGCTTAGCGCAAGTGTTTTTAGTAGTACTGTTTTACCTGCCATGTTGGCTCCGGTAATAAGACAAGTACCCTTATGAATATCGACATCAATGGGTTGATATCGCTTTTTCTCCTGTTCCAATGTTGCTTTAAGCTGAGGGTAAAATAGTCCTTTATACGATGTAACATCTCCCTCAACCTCTGGCATAACTAACTTTTCCGCTACCGCCTGCTTGGCCTTAGCAATTAGTATATCGATGTTGCCTATCCCAGAAAGTGCTGTATACAGCGCAGATGAAAAATTATAAAGTTTATCCGATATGTCTTGTCGAACTCTATCTTCTACCTCGGTTATTCTATTCCTTAACTCGTCCGATTGTTTCTGTAACTGCTGATTGTCTGTATTGTCTTCAGAATCTTCTAGTTGAAATTCAATCCCAATCAACTTTTTTCGTAGTTCACCGAGTTCGGGAGCGAAGAAATTATTGATATAGAAGGAAGGAATTCGGTTTCCTTCTGGATCGAGAATATGAATCACGTTCTCAAGGTCTGGTAACTGCTCATAAAGAAATTGGAAAGGTGTAACCAACTCCCTAATATCATTGGCAAGAAGAGCAAAACCTTTTACCTCGAAAAGCTCTATGTCGTTAAGAGTTAAACGCTGTTGGATATTTTTGATTGTCCCCAAAATATCCCGAACCTGCGATATTTTTATGGTAACTTTTTCGAGAATTGACCTATTATTCTCAACATTAAGTACACTAACCGTTTGCTTTACATGCTGTAATTGGTGAGCAACATCTTTTTGGTTAATTAAGAATGGAGAGGTCAGTAAAATACGATGACCCAAACCCGATTTTAAGTCGAGCTTGTCGAACATGTAGCGTAGTCCCGAAATCTCGGCAAGTGCAGTTTTAAGTTGCATCGCTATAACTTTTTAACATCATAAACAGGTGTTTGCAGGGTTTTTTGCATTGATATTTTGAGCTCATCGGAACTCAAATTATATCCCTGAGGCGAAATAGGGTTTATACAAACCGCCGCAAGTTTAGTTTTAGTTACCACCCTAACTTTTCCTCCCTTTTTTAAGAAAGAATAGTAGACATCGGGGGAAGCAAATATCCTGGAAAAATCTTTAACTATCAACTCGATGCTAGCAATATTTTTTTGCATTCGCAGAAATTCAAATAGATAATTGCTAGTTGCTCCTGCAACAAATATTCTATTTCCGTATGTGAAAATTTTATCCTTTACTTTCTTTAGCATAAAAACTGATTGCACACCTAAATCGTGTAAATTATTCTCGCTATCAATTGCAATAATTCCTGAGTCAACCAGGTCGAGTTTCTGTTTAAGTTCTGGTTCAACTTCGGGAAGATTTATTAGGTCATAAATGTATTTTGTTTTACGTACCAGCACCGGAATATTGGCAGAGTATGCCGCACCCGTTGTAAGAATCATTCCCTCTGTTACTGCCGGCGAGGCAAGGCTAAGCCTTGATAATGCGCCGTCGACCATGGTTAAGTCAATATTATACTTTGCCATGCTGGCAATAAGGGTTTTAAGGTTTTGTGTATCGGCAGGACCCGAAAGCAGAACCTTGTCGGAGTTTATTGCTTTGGCTACAACTAAGCGACCCAAAGAGGTGTGAATATTGCTTACTTCCAATATCTCGGATGTTATTCGACGTTGCAGGTAATGCTTTTCCGTCGAGATAAAAATCATTCCTTGGTAGATGCGAATCTCTGGCTTTTGAGTATCAGTGACTATATCGCGACTTTCCCCATCAATCCCAATTGACGTAAGTGCCACCCGCTTATCCATATTCTTTAACCTACCCAGAATATAGTTAAGGGTTTCCGTTTTGCCAGTATTCTTCTCGAGACCTACAATTGAAAGGCTTTTGTAGGTGAGCACATCTTCAATGAATGGCATCCTAGTTCGCCCTTATTAATTATTAAAAACACGATGACACATTTTGTATATCTTAATTGGTGTAAATCCAATATAAAATAAAGTTTAATGTGTCATCGTGCTAAAACTTACTAATGCTGATTTCTTATATTTCGGCTCAACTTAGCTGGTTCAATAGAAATCTCATCACCGTGCATTAATCCAGCAATGCCATCCTCAAATTTTTGGTTTTTACAATCTTCGCACTGGCAATCGTTCACGTAGTCAGTTGGCTCAGTATAGGATGCAATAACACCTTCAAAGTTACGGAGGATAACCTTACCTGGCATCTGCGAGATAACATACTGTGGCATAACCGGTGTTTTACCACCACCGCCCGGAGCATCTACCACAAAGGTTGGAACGGCAAAACCCGATGTGTGACCACGCAGGCTTTCGATAATCTCGAGACCCTTAGAAACGGGAGTTCTGAAATGTTCAAGTCCCATTGAAAGGTCGCACTGGTAAATGTAATATGGGCGAACACGTATCATTACCAGTTTGTGAACCAACTTTTTCATAATATTTGGGCAATCATTTATTCCGCGAAGCAGAACCGATTGATTACCTAAAGGGATACCAGCATTTGCCATTTTTGCGCAAGCTTCGGCACTCTCAGGGGTAATTTCATTGGCGTGGTTAAAATGAGTATTTAGCCATACAGGATGGTACTTTTTAAGCATATTCACCAAATCGTCTGTAATGCGCTGAGGGAGAACTACTGGAGTGCGAGTGCCAATACGAATTATCTCCACGTGTGGGATATCTCGGAGGCGCTTGATAATTTCTTCAAGACGCTTATCACTAACTAACAATGCATCTCCTCCTGATAATAGTACATCGCGAACCTCAGGATGAGCAGCAATGTATTCAATTCCTTTATCGATATTATCCTTTGGTAGTGATGCATCTTTTTGTCCTGCAAACCTACGACGCGTGCAATGGCGACAATACATTGAGCACATATCGGTAATTAGGAAAAGAACCCTGTCTGGATACCTGTGAGTTAATCCTGGAACCGGAGAGTCTTCATCTTCGTGTAGGGGGTCCATTAAATCTGCAGGAGAAACGTGTGTTTCAGCAGCAGAAGGAACTGCCTGTTTTCTTACGGGACAGTTAGGGTTATTTGGATCGATAAGTGAAAGATAGTATGGAGTAATAGCCATACGAAGAGTTTGTAGAGATTTACTAATACCCTCTTCCTCTTCGGCAGTAAGCTTAATATATTTCTTTAGCTCCTCAAGTGTTTCAATGCGATTACGAACTTGCCATTTCCAGTCGTTCCAATCACTGTCCGTTACGCTAGGAAAGAATTCCTTACGTCTACTTTTATTTTCAATTTTATTCATATGTCTATTCTTTATATATAAAGGTACATCTTTCGCCTGCCTCGGTAGATTGGGCCATGAAGAAATGAAACATCCATGGAGTAATCATTACTGTGTGTTGACTCTGTTACCATGGATGTTTGATTTAATTAGTTACCAGTAAAAAATAGTTCTATCAAATAGCCTAAATTTAAGAGTATAACTCAGTAAAAACCTTTCTTAGGGCATCGCTTTCGCGAAGAATCTGCAGCGTAATTTCGGCATGACCCTTTGTGTAGCCATTGCCAACAATCATGGTAACATCACTACCAACTCCCTCGGCACCTAAAGCAGCTTTGGTAAAACTTGTTGCCATTGAGAAAAGGTATACTAAGC
>JAQUJY010000013.1 GCA_028680705.1 Bacteroidales bacterium | reverse complement strand
ATTTTCTTTAATCGGACAACAATGGAAATAAAACAATAATTGTTGCAGTCTGCAAGCAAATGATTATCAATACTCATCCAACCTCTAACCAATTATTATGCAACAAAACCCATCCCAATAAAGGCAATTTCACTTTTAGTGTCGTTTAGCACAGATTACAAATCTGCACTGGCGAGATGCTTGGGCTGAAGAGGGTAAAAAATCTTTAAATAAAAAAAGAGGTTGTCTAAAGAGACGAGTTTTATCGTCATTCCGAGCCTGCCTGTCGGCAGGCAGGGAGGTACGACGAAGGAATCTGCTAATCAAGAGCATTTAAAGATTGCTTCTCCGCCAATTGGCGGATCGCAATGACGTTTTAAAACCTTTTTAAACAGCCCCTTTCTATTTACTCCTCACTCCTACTCTTCGTTACGCATAACATAAACCTGTCCAGCCTCATCTTTTATTACCTTAACCTCTTCTCCCTTATCAATAAATCCTTCCTCGGCAACAGCGTCGTAAATTTCATCGCCAATTTCAATCCTACCCGAAGGGCGAAGCACTGTGATGGCCTTACCCAATTTACCCTCCAAGCCCTTTTGACGTCTATCAACACCAACATAACCCTCTTCTTGTAATAAGCTATGATTAAGGGCTAAACCTGGAAATGTTGGCGAAGAGATTAAGCGTTTGCTTAATATAATTGATGCTACTAACCCTGCAAATAGGGAGAAACCAACAATCATAAAGGGTTTAATAATTTCGACCCATGAAAACGGGCGGATATCCCTAAAGATATCATTATCAATCATGGCAGCAGTAAGCCCCACTAACACCAGTATAATTCCGCTTATCCCAGTTACACCAAAACCGGGAATAGCAAATATTTCAACGGCAATTAGTATCAAACCCACAATAAAGATAATTAGCTCATAGTACTCTGCCATTCCCTCAACATAAAGAGGAGCAAAATAGAGCACCGCTGCAAATATCGCAATGCCCAGCGGGAATCCTACGCCCGGAGTTTGCAGCTCAAAATATATACCACCAACTATTACCATAATCAGCAAGCCCGAAATCACTGGCGATGTTAAAAGCCCAATGAGCTTATCCATAAAGGTTGGCTTAAACTCTACAATGCTGTAATCATCAATGCCATTGATGCTAAAAATCTCGCTAACCGACTCTGCCTTTCCCTCGCAATACCCCCATTGAATGGCCTCCTCTGTGGTAAAGGTCAGCACCTTACCTGTATCTATTATACCCTCAATGTAAACCGATGGATCAACCATTGCCTCAGCAATTTTCGGGTCTCTTCGCCACCTCATCACCGTATCGCCCTTAACAACAACCGGAAACTTCCCTTTTGCCTCGGCGGTGGCACGCATGGTACTCCGCATAAACGATTGAAACTTATCGGGTGCCACCTCGCCTGTTTGATTTACTACCGTGGCCGCGCCAATACTTGCGCCACTGCGCATGTAAATGCTATCTGCTGCGATGCTGATAAGAGCACCTGCCGATGCCGCCTGATTATCAATAAATACCCAAACCGGAATTGGACTGTTCAGCAGCTTAGTCCTTATTGAGTCGGCCATATTCACTAATCCTCCATAGGTGTTCATATGGATTAGCATGATATCGGCCTTTAGCTCATTAGCCTCCTTAAATCCTCTCTGTACATGCCTCCAGGCAGCTGGCATAATATCCTCCTTAATATTAATCTTGTAAACCAGTTTATCCAATGATACACTGGCGGAATCAGTTGCCGGAAATGTTACATCGGTGGTATCGGTTGCCGAAAAAGATACGCCTAGGGTTAGCGCTACTACCGTAAATAGCAAAGCAAGTCTCTTTAGTGCCATGGTATTAATATTGTTAGTTTATTCTTTGGGGTTCATCAAATTTACATAGTGCTCAAAAAGGGCTATTGCATCCCTTTTTGGTTTATCGAGAACATACGAAATATTTTTTGTGAGATAATGTGTAGCCTCATCGTGGCTAATTTTCAATCCATTTAATGATTTGGCCGCAAGCGAGATATTTTCCACACCAAAAGCTAAGGCCTTACAAAACTGTTCAGTAAGTACAGGTGAGAGTTCTTTAGATGTTACCCACACGGCAAAAACCATGGGCAACCCTGTAAACTGATGCCACTCTTTGGCCAAATCTATTTGATACTCAAAACTTTGCTCAAGATCAAAAACCTTATCGCCAATTGCCAGCATACCCTCACCCTGGGGTAGTGGGATTTTAATCATTTCTATGTCCGCAGTAACCCATTCAATATCCATTTTCCAATAAAACTTGGCTAAAACTTTTATCAGATTTGCTGATGTTTTGGAATGATTATCAAGGTAAACCTTTTTTATGGTAG
This sequence comes from Bacteroidales bacterium, assembly GCA_028680705.1. Classification (GTDB taxonomy): domain Bacteria; phylum Bacteroidota; class Bacteroidia; order Bacteroidales; family Tenuifilaceae; genus Perlabentimonas. Next base: position 43,183 of record JAQUJY010000013.1, on the reverse strand, counting down.
CTAAAGGCCCATTGCTCAGCAAGGTTACGGTTCTAACATCGTTAAGTGCGCCAATGCAGTAATCTGAGAACAATTTATATTCAGGTTTATTCAGAACAGCATAAACTGGTACTAATCCTATATCAACCTCGTTGTTTAGCATTTTCCGTGCACACTCAGCAGGGATGTCGAGCGAAAGATTAAAATGCTTTTTATAGCCCATACTCATTAAACCAAATACAAAAGGAACTGTATTTAGATACGATACCGCTGTGATACTCAGTTTTTTACTCATTAAAGGAAAACAATTATTTTGGATGCTAATTTAGCAATAAAGGTTCCCTTTTCACAATAAAAATTTAAACACGAAGTAAAACACAATTAAAAACTATTAAAGATGTTACCTTAATAATGAATTTTCTTTCCAATTGATGGGTGATTGTTAACTTTGCGGAAAATTATAATTAAGATATGGAATTAAATAAGCTTACGGCTATTTCACCCATTGATGGAAGATACAGAGGAAAAGTTTCGTCATTGGATCTATTCTTCTCGGAGCACGCACTTATACGCTATAGAGTGATGGTTGAAATAGAGTATTTTATTGCTCTTTGCAAAATCCCCCTTCCTCAGCTAAGCGATTTTGATACCAATCTTTTTGAAACCCTACGGGATTTATACAAAACCTTTAGCTCCAACGATGCGCAAAGGGTTAAAGAGATCGAAAAAACCACAAATCACGATGTAAAAGCTGTTGAATACTTTATCAAAGAAAAATTCAAAGAGCTATCACTCGAGAAACACATTGAGTTTATCCATTTTGGGCTCACATCACAGGATATTAACAACACCGCATTCCCGTGTATGATGCGTGATGCAGGCCACGAGGTTTACTACCCAATACTAGACGAAGTAATTGAGAAACTCAAGCAATTTGCACAGGTTTGGGCCGAAATTCCCATGCTGGCGCGCACGCATGGCCAACCCGCATCGCCCACTCGCCTTGGAAAGGAAATTTATGTATTTGCTGAGAGGATAAACAAGCAGGTTAACCTGCTAAAAAAGATTCCCGTATCGGCCAAGTTTGGTGGGGCAACGGGCAACTTTAATGCTCATCATGTTGCATACCCTGATATAAACTGGGTTGAGTTTGCCAACAGCTTTGTTAACGAAGTGTTAGAGCTAGACAGATCGCAGGTTACTACCCAAATTGAGCACTACGACAACATGGCTGCTACCTTCGATAATCTTAAACGAATAAACGTAATCCTCATCGATTTTTGTCGCGATATATGGACCTACATCTCTATGGATTACTTTAAGCAAAAGATTAAAGAAGGCGAAGTTGGATCGTCGGCCATGCCCCATAAGGTAAACCCCATAGACTTCGAGAATGCTGAAGGGAACCTGGGTATTGCCAATGCAATTTTCGAGCACCTATCGGCCAAGTTACCCATATCGCGCCTGCAGCGCGATTTAACCGACAGCACCGTGATGCGCAATATAGGCGTACCATTTGCCCATACCCTAGTATCGCTTAAGGCTATACTCAACGGGTTAGACAAACTCGTGATTAACCAAAATGTAATGCATGCCGATTTGGAAAAGAACTGGATAGTGGTTTCCGAAGCCATTCAAACCATACTCCGGCGCGAAGGCTATCCAAACCCCTACGAAGCCCTAAAGGAACTTACCAGAACCAATAAAGCCGTTACAAAAGATCAGCTCCACAGCTTTATTGACACCCTGCATATTTCAGATAGTGTAAAGCAAGAACTTAAAGAAATATCACCCTTCAACTATACGGGAATTGATATCCAGGAAATAAACAATTAAAGTAGCTACACCTTATATATTTCAAATGAAAAAGTTTTATAAGATTTTCAAATTCATTTTTCCCTACAAGTGGAAAGCCACCGCAAGCGTTGTGTCAAATCTATTTGCTGCTTTTTTTGGACTATTTACCATTACCCTACTTGTACCATTCCTGAATATTCTTTTCGAAAGAGTTTCTTTGGTTGAAACGCAACCCATTTTTACGTTTAGTGTTGATGGTGTTATAGATTACTTCAACTATTTTATTAGCCAACAAATTACACTGCACGGAAAATCAGCAGCATTATTTATGGTAATTGCCCTAGTTGTAATTACATCCTTACTAAAGAATCTTTTTGCTTACCTGTCGCTATGGTACCTCGCCCCAATCAGAATTGGAGTGCTTCGCGATATACGCAACTCCCTATACAAAAAAACACTTGAACTACCCCTAGGTTACTATTCCGATGAGAAAAAAGGCGATATTATTAGCAAGATGACAAGCGATGTGCATGAGATTGAGGCTTCAATAATTCGTTCTTTAGAGATGTTCTTTAAAGAACCAACTATTATTCTGGTTTACCTCAGTTTCCTTATTATTATGAGTCCGCAGCTAACCCTATTTGTACTACTACTACTCCCTATTGCGGGTGGTTTAATAGGCAGAATTGGGAAATCGTTAAGAAAAACCTCTTTCAAAGGACAGCGAAAAATGGGTGCCCTGCTCTCCATCATTGAGGAAACCCTTGGTGGGCTTAGAGTCATAAAAGCATTTAATGCCGAGTCTAAAATGCGCCAACGCTTCGAGAGCGTGAACTCTTTTTACACACACCTAATGACTAAGATGTGGAGAAGACAAGGCTTAGCAAGCCCTTTAAGTGAGTTCCTTGGTACCGTTGTTATAGTAATTGTACTATGGTTTGGTAGCAAGTTGGTGTTTCAGGGTTCCGGGTTAAGCGCTGAAGGTCTTATCAGTTACATTGCTGCCTTTTACATGATAATTAATCCAGCCAAATCCTTCTCAAGCGCATACTTCAACGTGGTTAAAGGTATGGCATCAGCCGACAGGATTGACTCATTGCTTTACGCAACCAACCCCATTGCTGATGTTCCAAACGCCAAGGAAATATCATCTTTTAACCACTCCATTGAGTACAGAAACGTTAGCTTTAAATACGAAGATGAGTTTGTGCTTAAAAACGTTAACCTAACAATAGAAAAAGGTAAAACTGTTGCACTTGTTGGCCAATCAGGGTCTGGGAAGAGTACATTTGTTGATTTGCTCCCTAGATTTTATGATGTTATTGAGGGAGAAATTCTGATTGACGGAATAAACATCAAAGAATACACGCTAAAGAGTTTGCGTGCCCTAATGGGAAATGTTAACCAAGAGCCCATTCTGTTTAACGACACATTCTACAACAATATAGCATTTGGTCTTACCAAATCGAGCGAGGAGGACGTTATTTCTGCAGCAAAAATTGCCAACTCTCACGACTTTATAATTGCCACTGCAAACGGCTACTACAGCAGTATTGGCGATAGGGGAGGCAAACTTTCAGGCGGTCAACGCCAAAGGGTTAGTATTGCCAGGGCAATAATGAAAAACCCTCCCATCATGATTCTCGATGAGGCCACATCGGCACTTGATACTGAATCGGAACGCCTTGTACAGGATGCCATTGAAAACCTTATGAAGAACAGAACCTCGCTGGTAATTGCTCACAGATTATCAACCATTAAAAATGCCGACCTTATTTGCGTGCTTCACGAAGGTGAGATTGTTGAGCGCGGTAAGCATGATGAACTGATAGAGCAGGGTGGATTTTACACAAAGCTACACGAGCTGCAAAAATAATTTATCGTTCCCATAGCCTACGGGGTAATTTGCTACTATGCAGGTTACCCCGTATGTTTTTTGTGGTTAGCTCTTGTGCATAAGCACGCTAAGGATGCTATTATGGTTTGCAGATAACCTTGCCCTATACTTTAGGTATATTACAAATGCATTTTAAAAGCGGAGAAATAGAGAATTTTTTTTCGACCAATACCCTACCCTATCAGTGTTTTAACTGAAGCAAAACGGCAAGCCCTCCGCAAGTTTATTAGGATTATGCTAATTAAGCCTTTGCATCTTCATTAAAATAACCTCAAGTGCACTTTAAAAGAATATCAGCACTTTCCTAAATAAAATAGCACCATCCTTATTTCATATCCTTCAAATCAAGCATTAACCCTCTTTATTCCACCATTCATCTATTTATCCTGTCTTTCCTTCTTTTCATTTGTTAAAATCAGTAATTTAGTACGCTTCAAACAACGATAGAGTAAAAAGCCTTTAACAAAGCTAGAATTAAACATCTGTGGAATTCCACAAAATATTTGACAATAAGTAGAAACCGAAAATGAACCAAACTGTACACAATAAATTAGTGAGTTTCATCTGGTCAATCGCCGATGATTGCCTGAGAGACGTTTATGTAAGGGGTAAATACCGAGATGTAATTTTGCCTATGGTGGTATTACGAAGGCTTGATGCCTTGCTTGAGCCCACAAAGGAAGCAGTAATGGATGAGCTCGCTTTTCAGCGCGACGAAGCGCACTTTACCGAGTGGGATGAAAACGGGCTCAGAGACGCATCTGGGTATGTTTTTTATAACACCAGCAAATGGACCTTACAATTACTACATAATACCGCAACCAACAGCCAACAAATTCTTCTTACCAATTTTGAAGATTACCTCAACGGGTTTAGCGTGAATGTAAAAGAGATTATTGACAAGTTTAAACTGCGCAGCCAGGTTCGGCATATGGCTTCCAAAGATGTGTTGTTGGATGTTTTGGAAAAATTCACCTCGCCGCATATCAATCTTACCCCATACGAGAAAGAGGATCCAGAAGGTAGGAAAATGCCTGCACTCTCCAACTTGGGAATGGGCTATGTTTTTGAGGAACTGATTCGAAAGTTCAACGAAGAGAATAATGAAGAAGCCGGAGAACACTTTACACCCCGTGAAGTGATCGACCTGATGACCCATATTATTTTCGAGCCAATTAAAGAGGACTTGTCGCCCGTGATGACCATTTACGACCCCGCCTGCGGAAGTGGAGGAATGCTCACCGAAGCACAGAATTTTATTAAAGATGAGGAAGGAGTCATCAAAGCGATGGGCGATGTATATCTATACGGAAAAGAGATTAACGACGAAACCTACGCCATCTGTAAATCGGATATGATGATTAAAGGGAACAATCCCGAGAATATCCGCGTGGGCTCTACACTGTCCACCGATGAATTTGCAGGCAGCACCTTCGATTTTATGTTGTCCAATCCTCCTTACGGGAAATCGTGGAGCAGCGAACAGAAATATATTAAGGATGGCAATGATGTTATCGATCCTCGATTCAAAGTAGTGCTGTCCGATTACTGGGGCGCGGAGGAAGAAGTTGATGCCATTCCACGATCTTCGGACGGGCAATTGCTTTTCCTGATGGAAATGGTGAGCAAAATGAAATCTTTATCACAAGGTGTTAATGGAAGTAGGATTGCATCCGTTCACAATGGAAGCAGCCTTTTTACGGGCGATGCCGGCGGAGGCGAAAGCAATATCCGCCGTTATATTATTGAAAATGATTTGTTGGAGGCCATTGTGCAGCTACCCAACAACTTGTTTTACAATACGGGAATTACCACCTACATCTGGATTTTAAGCAACAACAAAGCACCGCACCGCAAAGGGAAAGTACAACTGATTGATGCGGGACAGCTCTATCGTAAGCTGCGAAAGAACTTGGGGAACAAAAACTGCGAATTTGCACCCGAACATATTCAAAAAATACTGGAGGTGTACACCGAAATGAAAGCGGCGGAAAACGATGCTTTGGCAAGTTCAACAACCAACGGAATTGCAGCCCAAGTGTTCGGCAATGCCGACTTTGGATACTACAAAGTAACCATTGAACGCCCCAAACGCCTGAAAGCACAATTTACCCAAGAGCGCATAGAAAGTCTGCGCTTTGATAGAATTTTGCAAGAACCGATGCAGTATGCCTACGAAACATTTGGCGAAAGCGTATATCAGGATATAAAAAAACACACCAAAGAGATTTTGGAGTGGTGCGAGCAAAACGATATCAATCTTTCTGCTGCCCATAAAAGGAGACTTACCCACAAAGACACCTGGAAAAAACACCAGCATTATTTAAAAACAGCCAAGCAGCTGGAAGCCCATTTTGGCGATCAGGTGTTTAATGATTTCAATGCTTTTGAAAAGGAAGTCAACAAGGTGATAAAAGAAGAGAAGCTGGATGTTTCCGCATCCGATAAAAAAGCCATTCTAAATGCGGTAAGTTGGTACGATGCCGAAGCCGAAAAAGTGATTAAGAAAAAAGAGAAACTAACAGGCGACAAATTGCAAAACCTGCTCATTCATTTAGGATGCAGCGAAGCCGATTTGGCTGACTATGGTTATTTCCCAGTAGGTCACACTGAGCGCAATCGGAGTGAAAAAGGCGAATATATCACCTACGAAACCGAAAGCGACCTACGCGACACCGAAAACGTACCCTTAAAAGAAAATATCCACGATTATTTTTTACAAGAAGTAAAACCACACGTGCCCGAAGCTTGGATTAATCTGGACAGCACCAAAATCGGTTACGAGATCAGTTTCAATAAATATTTTTATAAGCATACGCCTTTGCGCAGCATAGAAGAGGTAAGCCAAGATATTTTGGAATTGGAACAACAGAGCGATGGGTTGATTGCAGAAATTTTAAATTTTTAATCCCGTGGATACACGATTTAGGTGGATACACGATTTAGGTGGATTCGCGATTTAGGTGGATACGCGATTTATCGCGTATCTATCAAACAACAACATTTTTTATAATACCAGATCATCAATATAAAAATGACCAAAAAATTCCAAAATAAATATCGCATACCATCCGCCCGAATGCCACATTGGGATTATGGTAAGGATGCAGCCTATTTTATTACCATTTGCACCCAGGATCGCGCATGTTTTTTTGGAACCATTACGGATCAAAAAATGACATTGAATAATTCCGGGCAAATGGCACAAAATGTTTGGATGCAGATCCCACAACAATTTCCGTATGTGGTATTGGGGAATTTTGTGGTCATGCCCAATCACGTCCATGGTATATTGGAAATTGATAAATCGGGTATGACGGTTGGTTTGTCCAACGCCGCCCCCGCCGTCGATGCAACCGTTGTCGTAGAGACGCGATTAATCGCGTCTCTACCGTCGCCACCGTCGTCATCACCCACATCCCCAAAACCCCCTGGTGGCATCACCGGCAACAAAAACCCGATGTTTCATGAAAATATTTCACGAATCATCCGATGGTACAAAGGACGATGCACATTTGAAATCAAGAAATCCGATGCTGCATTTGGGTGGCAATCCCGATTTCATGATCATATTATCCGCGATGGAAAATCCTACGATCGGATTTCGAATTATATCATTAATAATCCCAAAAATTGGAATGAAGATAAATATAATAAATAATACCCGCGATTGTAGATACGCGATTAATCGCGTATCCACAATCGATACAATCGCGCATCCATATAATTCGTAATCCATCACAAATAGCAAAAAATGAATAAGATATGATCAATATAGATACCCAAACAAAATCAGAGACGCGATTAATCGCGTCTCAACGATTAATCGCGTCTCAACCAACGGTTCAGACATATGCACGCTATAAAGATTCTGGCGTAGAATGGTTGGGAGAAATTCCGGAGCATTGGGAGATGAAACGAAAAGATACCGATATGGATGGAATGGATGAACTACTGGAATCTGTAGATTTATCTACCTATGGGTTGGAGCGCGTAAAATTGAACCATAGCATTGGGTTGGACGATTCCGAGTCTGAATTGGATCCTCAAAACCCAAAACCCCGCGGTGCATATGGTGGAGAGGAAGAAAAAGATCCGCTGGAATTAATTATACAATCTTTTAATGAGCGTTGGTTTCAGGGGTGGGACGCTACCCCAGAAGATCAGCGGGTAAAGTTTATTGGACTTACTAAATCCATTCAAGCTCACCCGGATTATCAATCCAAAGTAGCCAATAATCTAGACGAGCAGAACAAAGACCTTGCCTTCCGAAAAATTCTTGACGACGTAATGTCTAAACAGCGCAAACAGGAATTGGAACTCTATCGGTTGTACGCCAAAGACCAAACCTTTTACCAAGCATTTTTTGATACAATGAAGCGGATGGCAGATAGCACAAATATAGGTTTGATGCGATAGTAAAGAATCCACATCGTTTTTAGATGTATTGAGGCTAAAGGATCAACTTGCTGGTTTTATCAATATTATAACTTGGCAAGTTGCATATACATAGAGCGGTTCTATACTTTACAATGGGCTTTACTTTTGAGTTACTGAAAAATATGTGAAAAAAAATGGAATAACCATTCCCTGTGCAGTGAGGAGTCAGTAACCACGATCTTTTTTTACCTCCCTATACACAATAAAAAACCCCGCAAGTCTTCACCTACAGGGTTTTAGTTCAATTTGCGTTTCTTAACAGCGGAGAGAGAGGGATTCGAACCCCCGGTACCTTGCGGCACAACGGTTTTCGAGACCGCCCCGATCAACCACTCTGGCATCTCTCCTTAAAAGGAAAAGAGATCCTTGTGGATCTCTTTTCCTTTGCGGAGAAAGAGGGATTCGAACCCCCGGTACCTTTCGGTACAACGGTTTTCAAGACCGCCGCATTAAACCGCTCTGCCATTTCTCCGCTGCAAAGATATTCTCTTTTTTGTCTTTTTAAAATTTATTACTCAATAATATTATTTAATATTGTTTTGAAAAGCCTAGGTTTTGTAAAGATTTTTTAAATAACTTAGCTGATGTTATGTAAAGCAAGATAAATAATCAAAAAAAAATGCTTAAACCTTGTGTTTTTCCTAACATTTGCTTTGCAAACCCAATAAATACGCTATATTTGTATAGTATTGTTTAGGCTAACTAACTATTTTTAACCCTAAAAATTAAGTATTATGAACAAAGCTCAATTAATTGATGCAATTGCTGCAGAAGCAGGTTTAACTAAAGCTGACGCCAAGAAATCTCTTGACGCATTTGTAAAAGCAACTACCGACGCACTTAAAGAAGGTGATAGGGTTGCATTGGTAGGTTTTGGCTCTTTTTCCGTTTCACAAAGGAACGAAAGAACAGGACGTAATCCTCAAACTGGTAAACCAATTACTATTAAAGCCAAAAAGGTAGTTAAATTTAAGCCAGGCAGCGATCTTAGCGATCAAGTTCAATAAGAAGCTTGAATTTGTTTTTGAAAGGGGGCCATCTGCAAAAAGATGTCCCCTTTTATTTTTCATACTGCTTTAAAATCCAAATACTTAAAATATAAACCTCGCTTTGTGTCATGGATAATATTACACCGGCCATGAGAGAAGAGCTAATCAACCATCTTTCAGAATTTGTTTTAGAGAAAAGGTTGAATCTCTTACAAAACGTTTTAAACAACAGAACTCGATACCTAACTGTTGTTCTCGAGAACATTTACCAATCTCAGAATGCTAGTGCAGTGCTACGTTCGTGCGATTGTTTCGGCATTCAAGATGTTCATATTATTGAGAACACCAATGAGTTTAACGTAAATCCAAGGGTGGTATTAGGATCAACAAAATGGCTAACAATACATAGGCACAACGAACATAAGAACAATACGCTGCAAGCAATAAACTCTCTTAAGGCAAAGGGATATCGTATTGTTGCCACTTCGCCAAATACACATCAAACTACCCTTAACAATTTCGATATTGAGAAAGGAAAGTTTGCCCTATTTTTTGGAACTGAACTCACCGGCCTATCGGATGATGTAATAAACAATGCAGACGAACATTTACTGATACCTATGTATGGGTTCACTGAGAGTTTGAACATATCGGTTTCGGCTGCAATTTGCATTCATATCCTTACAGATAAGCTCAGAACTTCTGATATTAACTATAATCTGAACTCCGATGAGGCTCAATTAATTATGCACGAGTGGCTCCGACTTACAATAAGGAGTTGGCGATCTATAGAGAAAAGGTTCCTTAATAAAATAACCTATTGACACATTTTGTCACCAGATTTATTGAACTCATCAATAAATTTCGTATTTTCGTCATACTAACTGATACTTTTTAAGCTATGAAATGTATCCTCATTGATGACGACGAAATGTCGTGCCGTGTTCTTGAAGATTATGTAAACAGAACAAGTTTCCTTGAATTGCTTCATACTTTCAACAATGCCGTTGATGCTATTAATTTTATAAAAGAAGGTAATAGCATTGATCTTATTTTTTTAGATATTGAGATGCCAGAGATGACGGGTATCGATTTTTTAAATACCGTACTCAATCCACCACAAATAATTATTGTTTCATCGCGTGAAAAGTATGCCCTCGAAGCATTTGAATATAGCGTTACCGACTATATTTTAAAACCACTAAATTACGCCCGCTTTTTTAAAGCAGCCAACAAGGCACTTGAGAGCAGCACTAGAAACACACAGGATACAGACGAGAAGGAAATTTTTATTAAAAAAAGCAGCTCACTGATAAAAATTAAATACAGCGAAATACTTTGGGTTGAGGCACTTGAAAACTACGTGGTAATCAATACCCGAAACGACAAGTTCACCATTCACTTTACAATGAAGGCTATTGACAACCAATTACCTAACTCTATTTTTAAGCGTGTTCATCGATCGTTTATTGTAAATATCAGGGAGATTTTTAGTATTGAGGATAGCTCAATTGTTATTAAACTATCCGAAGGCAGAAAGATTATTCCAATCGGTAAATCGTACAAAGAAAAATTAATGAACGACATAAACTTAATAAGCAAATAACCGATAAAAAGTAATGCTTACACAGAGAGAGCTTTTCCTTAAGTACCTAGCTCAAACTTCCGACTCGCCCCTCCAGCTTGAAGTTGAAAAAGCCGAAGGGGTTTATCTTTATACACCAAACGGTAAAAAGCTAATCGACTTAATCTCCGGAGTATCCGTTAGTAATCTCGGTCACTCGCATAAGGATGTTATTGATGCCGTTTGCCAGCAAGCACAAAAGTACATGCACCTTATGGTGTATGGCGAGTTTGTTCAACACCCTCAGGTTAAACTGGCAGAGGCTATATGCAAGCTACTACCCGATAGCCTACAGAGCGTTTACTTTGTAAACTCGGGTAGCGAAGCTGTTGAGGGTGCAGTAAAACTGGCAAAAAGGCATACGGGCAAACCCAATATTATATCATTTAAAAATGGGTACCATGGAGGAACTCACGGTGCATTAAGCCTAATGGGCGACGAGGGTCTAAAGGAAGCCTTCAGACCATTACTCCCTGGCGTTAAGCACATTACATTTAATAGCGTTGATGAGCTAAGCCGAATTGACTCGCAAACAGCATGTGTTATTATTGAGGCTGTTCAGGGCGAAGGAGGAATAGTCGCACCAAAACCCGGCTTTTTAGAAGCGCTTCGCCAACGGTGCAATGAAATGGGTGCACTGCTTATTTTCGATGAGATTCAAACTGGAATGGGTAGGACAGGAAAAATGTTTGCCTTTGAAAAGTATGGCGTGACTCCCGATATTCTCCTACTTGCAAAAGCCTTTGGTGGCGGTATGCCCCTTGGCGCATTTATATCGTCAAAAGAGATAATGAGCAAGTTAACCCATAACCCTGTGCTTGGCCATATAACAACTTTTGGAGGACATCCAGTATCGTGTGCTGCATCGCTTAAATCACTTCAACTACTCGAATCGCTTAAATTAATTAATGGGGTCGAAAAAAAGGAACAACTCTTCCGCAGCAGACTGGTTAACCATAAAAATGTGAAGAGCATACGCTCATCTGGTCTTTTTATGGCCGTTGAGTTAGGTTCGTTACAAAGGGTTCAGAAATTTATTCATCTGGGATTAGAGATAGGCTTTGTAACCGATTGGTTCCTGTTTTGCGACACAGCATTCCGAATTGCGCCACCGCTAATAATTAGCGATGATGAGATTGAAGATGCTTGCAAGCTCATTGTAGAGGCTCTTGATCGGCTTTAGGCTTGTCCTTCTTTTTTGATGTATCGAAGAGCAGAATACCACCAAAAGCCATACCTATAAGGGTGCTTCGCCAAGGATCAGCCCATATGGGGCAACTTCCACCCCTACACCCAATAAAATGATAATAGGCATAACCCAATGCTCCGCCAATTAAAAGACCAAGCAAAAATTTCACGGATAATAACCGTTTAAGATAATCGTTAACCTTCATATTAAACTAAGTTCAATTATTTACGTTAAAGGTGTAAACATCGATGATAGTGGATATGTTCAAACAAAGCGCTCTTTTGCTATTACTTTTCGTCTCATTTTCTGCCCACAGTTTCAATAAGAGTGTTGGCAATTTGGAGAATGAAATTGTACAGCTGATTGACAGCATTGAGAATACAAGCAATTTTACAGAAAAGAGTGAGCTTAACAATGAGTTAATCTCGCTACTATACGATGCTCTACTTTTGGATAATTCTTTTGAGTATCCGTTCAGCAAGGTGCAAAAAATGAAGATTATTGTATCAACTGATGAAAAGATTAAGTTGTATACATGGAATATACCTCTAGCAGGCGGCCATCAGAAATACTTTGGATTTATTCAGACCAATATTGAGGGAAAGCAGAATATTTACCCGCTAACCGATAACCGCAAACAAATTGATACACCTCAGCTACAAACCCTTTCCATCAATACATGGCATGGTGCTCTATACTACTCAATTAGGGTTGATAATTTTGGTGATAAAGATGTTTATACCTTATTGGGAATTGATATGAACAATCTGTTCTCATCAAAACGAATAATTGAAACCATTACCCTCTCCGATGATGGTGAGCCGAAGTTGGGTGTTCCAGTATTTAGGGTGAAGGGAAAAGTTTTAAGCCGAATCGTTTTTGAGTTCTCGGCAAGAGCCACAATGACTCTTAGGTGGAACGAAGAGATGCAGATGATTGTTTTCGATCACCTTAGTCCAATGCGCAATGATTATGCTGAAAACTATCAGTTTTATGTTCCGGATTTTTCCTATGATGGGTTTAAGCTAACCCCACTTGGGTGGGAGTATGAAGCCGATATTGATGTTAGGAATCCTGACAGACTCGCCCCTCCCACTCCAATAAAACCGCCAGTTGAAAACCCTGAGCCGGGTTTTTTATACCAATCGAAATAAATTAATGTGGGGCAACATTTTCATCTATATGAAGAATGGTTGAGTCTTGCTCTACCGTTTCAAAATAGTCGGTAATCCTAACCCCTTTATAGTAATGGTGTATAATATCGGGGTAAAGTCTACCTTTTTTGGCCATCTGCATGGCACCATCCTGACAGAGCCCAACACCATGCCCGTATCCCCTACCCTTTATGCGAATACTATTTGATACAACATCGATTGAGAAAAATGAAGATCGAAGTTTGAAATACGACCGGATATCGCCCGTGGGTATAATTACCCCATTTATTTTGTACTCATACCTACGCTCTTTGGAAACAAATGGGTAATCATCTGCTGTAAGATTTGAGGTTTTTACCCCTTTAGATTCGAGAAACTTAACCCACTCTTCCATGGGAACTCTCACCTCCCATTGCGAACTGGGTTGCCCCTTACAATAGCTATCCATTATCGAAGTAAGGTATGAATGGCTTGTGAGCCAAACATCGCCAGAGTTTGCTGTTTGCCCTCCACAATTTGCATGAAATGCTCCCACTATTAGGTTGTTCTCCTCATCAACTGCAACCATTCCATGCGTATCCTTTGTTGCCTGAAGTATTTTTTCGTTTCTAATCGATTTACCTTTATACGCTTGGCAGTGAACCTCGTCGCAAAGATTAAAACCCTCACCCATATGCTTATCGGCATGGCCCAACGCATATGTGCGGACTAGTAAGGCCTGCGCTTTATAGAACTCGGGCTGTGCATTTGGCCCAGCTTCCGCATCAACCACACCTGCAATATACTTGTCTAAATCGATGATATTCAATGTCATTAACCTATCAAAATCGACATAAAAAGTTAGATTATCGTCGTAAATTCTTGCTGGCATGGATGGTACCACAGAGTTCATCCTAATTACATCATTATCGGTTTGCCCAACAATGGAAACCCTTGACCAAGTGCCAAGATGAGTAACCATATCGCGCACCTTAACGGAATCGCCTGAACGTGAAACGTAAACGATTTGATTCAACGAGAGAGGAATTGTTTTATCACCAGCAATAATTGAGTAGTTACCGCTTACGGGAGTAATAACAAATGTTTGATTCTTTTGGCTATTAAAAAGACTTATGCTGATTTTTTGTGAGAATGCTACAGATGTGCAATAGGTTAAAAGGAAAAGGATTAATAATCTTTTCATAAAAATCCGCTTAATTTTGGTTTATAAAGCCAACAATAAACTCGGCCACTCTAATGGAAACATCTGACTCACCCAGCATATTGCGCAGCTTCTGAAAATCGCTTAGCATTTCGTTGCGGTGCTGTTCGCCTGGCAACAAACCAGAAACCTCACTATATAGTGATTCAGGATTAAGTTTAAACTGAATGAGTTCTTTCACAACCTCTTTATCCATTATTAGGTTCACTAAAGATATATATTTAATGCGAACCACCAGCCAAGCAATGAGCATCGAAATAGTACTGCCTTTGTAACAAACCACTTCGGGGGTATTGTATAAAGCTGCCTCTAGTGTAGCCGTACCCGAAGTAACCACAGATACCGATGAGTGACGCAACAGGTTTTGAGTTTGATTAAAAACAATGGAAACGTTAGCCTTGCCCATATGACGTTTGTAATCATCAATCCTTAGTGAAGGAGCCCCAGCAATAACAAACTGGTATTGTGGGAATTTATCTACTAAAGTAAGCATTACTGGTAGGTTGTGCTTAATTTCCTGTTTGCGGCTACCAGCTAGTAACGATATTATTGGTTTTTGCTCCAATGCATGACGTTCAATAAATTTACCGTCATCGGCTATTTCCTGAATTGTATCAACAAGTGGGTTACCAAGGTAAACAGCATCTACCCCTTTCCGCTTAAAATACTCCTGCTCAAACGGAAAAATCATTATGAGCTTATCCACGTATTTTCTCAGCTGTTTAACACGAGACTCTTTCCATGCCCACACCTTGGGAGCAATATAGTAAATGACCTTAAAACCTAATGCTTTTGCATACTTAGCAATACGAAGGTTAAAGCCAGGATAATCAACTAGAATTACAACATCGGGATTAAAAGCCCTAATGGTACGCTTGCAAAGCTTAAGATTTTTTGAGACCTGCCTTAGATTTTGCAAAACTTCAACAAATCCCATAAAGGCCATATCCTTATAATGTTTTACAAGTTCGCCACCCTGCTCAAGCATTAAATCGCCACCAAAAAACATGAACTGAGCGTTAGTATCCTTCTGCTTTAGTCCTTGCATTAGGTTTGATGCATGTAAGTCGCCCGATGCTTCGCCCGCTACAATAAAGTATTTCATGCAGAAAAGGATTTAGGTTAGCTTGATTATAAAAACGATTATTGCCAACAGAATTGTAACAGCCAAAACTCCTCTTGCAGATTTTAACCTATTGGTATAGATAAACAGCATAAAAACACCAAGATTGGGTAATGCGCCAAGGCTCATTATTTTTGGTGCCATAATATGCATCCAGAAAGTATGCAATGATTTATCGGAAAACTCAAAGGGGTAAACGAATCTCAGAACAAGATAGAAAGTTATTAAAGGTACAACAATCCCTAGAATTGCGCCTAATGGTATTGAGTCGAATTTTTTCTTCATTTGGAAAGTAGTTCCTTAGGGTATAGACTTATGCTGTTTTATATCAGCACTTTGCTTTTCACTAAAACTCGAATTTTCAAACAATTGGCTTAGCCTAGCATACTCAGGTTTATCAGTCAAATCGATGCTAACCGGAACAATGGATACATATCCGGTTGAAAGTGCATACTCGTCCGTATCAGTGGCTTCGGGTTCATCATTTTGAAAATATCCTGTCAACCAAAAATAATCAAACCCTCGTGGATCAGTTCTTTTGTCAAACTCCTCCCTCCAGGTTCCCATATTCTGTCGGCATACTTTAATTCCATTAACTTTATTTTCGGGAATTGCAGGTATATTTACATTAAGACAAACGCCATTGCTAAGGCCATTCTCTAAAACATTTTGTATAATCTGTTTACCATACTTAACAGACCCAGCAAAATCCGCATCAGGCATATAATCGAGTAACGAAAAACCTATTGAGGGTATTCCGTACAAACATCCTTCAATGGTTGCTGCCATTGTACCCGAATAGAATACGCTAACCGATGAATTTGAGCCGTGATTGATTCCCGAAAGTAGCATATCGGGTTTATGCTTGAAAATTTGGTTAAATGCCAGTTTCACGCAATCTACAGGTGTTCCGTTAACTGAATATGCCTCAATATCATTGCCCCAATTATGCTTCTTTAGCCTTAAGGGATGTTTTATGGTAATGGCATGAGACATTCCGGAGTTACCTTCGTCAGGAGCAACAACCACTACTCTGCCAAATTGCTTTGCCATTTCAGCCAAAGCTTTAATCCCTTTGGCATTAATTCCGTCATCGTTGGTTACAAAAATAACCGGTCTTCTTTTACTTTTATTCTGCATTATCTAAATTGGTTTAAATACAAAGTTACATAAAACATTCTATGCTACAAGTGTTTTAAGTAAACCCGTTAGCATATTAAATGTTTGCACTGCACACAACTTTTCGAAAGAAAAGTTAAGATTTAAATCAGTATGGTGATTGGTTCTGACTATTTATCGAGTTAAATATGAGCTATTGTCGCAATACTAAAAACAGTTAATGCAGTTTTCTTACTTAGATAAAAGTAAGTATAAAATCCATTTTCTCGTAATGCCTTAGGTTTAAACCACAAAAGAGGATTGCTTCCCATGCAGCCTCCTCTTTTATAAAAATATATTGCTGAAATTAGAACGAATACTTTGCCGAAACCAATACCCTATGATTTATGGTTGCAGTAATATTTTCAGGTTTTCCATAATTGTCCAATGACACGCCATAATCAGCAGAGTTGTAAAGGTATTCCAATGCAAACCTAATGCCCTTTTGTGTGTAGACCACCCTTGGTGACAACCTGTAAGTATTGGCAATATTTGCCCCTCTATTGTACCATACTGGACCTTGTGTATCAATCCTGTCATTTGAACCTAAAGAACCGGCCAGACCACTA
This sequence comes from Bacteroidales bacterium, assembly GCA_028680705.1. Lineage (GTDB taxonomy): Bacteria > Bacteroidota > Bacteroidia > Bacteroidales > Tenuifilaceae > Perlabentimonas. Next base: position 26,063 of record JAQUJY010000013.1, on the reverse strand, counting down.
AAAAAACCAAAATCCCAATAATCGTTTAAGTTATACATAACCTCAAACCAACCAGCTGCTGAGTACAAATTTGTGTAACTATAATCGTACATTTTGGAAGCGTCATCAAAAAGTCTACCATATCCACCGAGCATTACAAAATGGCTCATATTTTCACCAAACGATGCCTTTCCCTGAAGAGTAATTTTATTTAATTTCAACTTCCCAAACCACTGCAAATTGTAGGCTCCGATTATAGCTTTGCTTCGGTAGGTATCTCCATTGTATACCTGACTCAATGGCTGTAACCACATATAGCCAACAGTAATTCCCGTAGTAAACTTAGGGCTATTGCCAACATGCAGCTGTACCTGCAAATCGGGTAATCCAGAGTTACGCTGAGCAGCCTCAGGACCAATACATGAGTGATAGCCATGAACTAATGCAGCCATTACAAGCCTAATGCTACTATTTGGCTGATACTCAAACCGTATTTGGGGCGACCTATTTAAAGGATTAAAAGGAACTGCCGCACCATAGGATATAACCTGTGGGCATACCTCAGGTGCAAACATGGGATGCCAGTATTGCCCTAGTATTAGTGATGACCTCTCCCATTGCATCTTCATTATTGCATGCCTTACCCTTAGGAGATGCTTATACTCCTCCTTGGTTGCAAAAAAATCCGCTTCAACCAAGCCCGTAACTTTAGCACCTAGTACATCTGGCCCTGCAATACGAACACCTAGGCGACTCTGCAACGACAACATATTGAACTGAGGGTTAGCGTTGATTAGCTTACCGCTCAGTTCATGATAAATTGGTGGTGCTGGATAAAAGTACAATTCGCCATCGCGTGAAAAGACAGATTCATGAGAATCGAAAATAGCTTCATAGCTTACATAACCATAAAACGAGAACGATTGCTGCTCATCATCATCTGCCTTTTGTGCGTAAACTTGGTTTGATAAGTAGCATATACATGCCAGCACAAACAAAAACCTCTTAAATTCCTTCAAAACCTTAATCCAAGTTTAATATTAGGCTTTAGGAACATTTTCCAATACATCAAGCAGAAGTCTCCAGAACTTATCAGTAGTTTCAATATGAATTCGCTCATCAGGCGAGTGAGCACCCTTGATGGTTGGGCCAAATGATATCATATCGAGTTTAGGATATTTTTCTAAAAACAAACCGCACTCCAAACCAGCGTGGATAGCACGAACAACGGGCTCTTCATCAAATAGCTTAACATAGCTATTCTTGGTAATAGTTAGTATCTCGGAGTTGGTATTGGGTGCCCAACCAGGATATTTTCCTGTGTGAACCACATGAGCATTTGCAAGGCGGAAAACGCTGCTAACCATATTAGCAACATCGGCCATTGCGGAGTCAATTGAACTACGCTGACTTGTAGTTACCAATATCTGGTTATCCTGAATAAACTTAACCGAAGCCAAATTGGTTGATGTTTCAACCAAACCAGGAATTTGTTTGCTCATTGCAATTACCCCATGCGGACAAGCATACAGTGCATTTAGCAAATCATACTGTGCCGGCTCATCAATAACCCACTCAGGCATAACGCCAGCCTCAAGTTTGATACTAATTTTTGGTTCAACCTCTTTATACTCAAATTTAATGTTCTTCTTAAAATCACTAAAAAGTTCCTTCATCTGGGCAACGTCGTCCTTATGGATTAAAAACGTTGCAAATGCTTCTCTAGGAATTGCATTCCGAAGGTTGCCCGCGTCGATATTTGATATTCGTATATCGTATTTATTGGTTCCCTCCCATAAAAAGCGATTAAGAATTTTAATAGAATTCCCTAGTCCCTTTTCAATTTCATCGCCACTGTGCCCACCCTTTAGGCCGGTAACTGCAATTTGGTATGGCTGAAAATCGCTTGGCACTTTCTCTGTTTCATATGCAAAGGTTATAACCGTATCCACACCTCCAGCACAACCAATAAACAGTTCGCCCTCATCCTCAGAATCGAGGTTAAGCAAGATTTCGGAATTAAAAAAATTTGGTTTCATCTCAAAGGCTCCCGTAAGACCAGTTTCTTCATCAACAGTAAACAAGCACTCAATGGGTCCATGCTTAATTGCATTTGACGCTAAAATGGCTAGCTGCGCAGCAACACCAATACCATCATCCGCACCAAGGGTTGTTCCCTTTGCAGTAACCCAGTCTCCGTCAATAAATGCGTTTATTGGATCATTATCAAAGTCATGTTCAACATCGCTATTTTTCTCACACACCATATCAACATGACTCTGCAAAACAACAGAAGCCCTATCTTCCATACCCTTTGAAGCAGGCTTACGGATGATAACATTACCAGCTTCATCTTCGCTAGCTTCAAGTTTATGCTCTTTTGCAAAGTTTAAGAGATAGGCTATGATTTTTTCCTCTTTTTTAGATGGGCGGGGAATCTCCAATATCTCAGCAAAATATTTCCAAATCTCATTGGGCTTTAATTTCTCTATTTCTTTCATGGTATCTATTTTTATTAAAAAACGTGCTAAACGTAGTTCATTATGTCTGTCATTGCAAGATATGACTATTTTTTTTTCAATTGCAAAGAATAATTCGATTAACAATTCTGCTTTTAGCCACATATTACTGAATTTACAGTAGTTGTACAACTAAATGTTTTATAGCATAATAAAATAATTGACCCTATATTGCTTTATTAGTGTGGAAGTTATACATCTCATTGGCTTAACACTTAAGTATTATATTGTTAATCATAGTACAATAGCTTTACTTTGCATTCAATATTAAAAAAATATCCAAACCATTGTATTACAATTTTTTATGTATTCTCTTGAAGGTTTGGAACGTAATAAATAGAAAGCAACACTTAACTTTTCTGCAATGATTGACCATGAGGAACTTAAACACCTGCTGCTTACAGGAATAAATGCAACTATTAGAGCGGGTGCTTTGATAATGGAAGTTTATAACTCAAACGACTTTCAGGTTAACCTAAAATCAGATGCGACACCACTTACCCTTGCCGACAGAAAAGCACATGATGAAATAATGGTATACCTAACGAAGACTAGAATTCCGGTAATGAGTGAAGAAGGCAGAGACCTGCACTATGAGGAACGAAGAGGATGGGAATACTTTTGGCTTGTTGATCCGCTTGACGGCACCAAGGAGTTTATTAAGCGCAATGGTGAGTTTACCGTTAATATAGCATTGGTTTTTAATGGGTCCCCAATTATTGGAGTTGTATACGTGCCTGTAAGTAAACAGCTGTATTTTGCAATGCAAACCCTAGGATCGTATAGAATTGACAATATTGATGAAGAGATTGATAGTGTTAGTAAATTAGATGAACTAGCTATTAGGGAGAATAAACTACCCTATAAATCGGATAAAAAACCACTTACCATAGTTGTTAGCCGCTCTCACACCTCTAAAGAAACGCAAGAATTTATTGATAAAATGAGAGAGGAACAGGATGACATCGAACTTATAGCCCGAGGATCCTCGTTAAAAATTTGCATGGTTGCTGAAGGTAATGCCGATCTTTATCCAAGATACGGCAAAACAACAGAATGGGATACTGCGGCAGGACAGGCTGTTGCGGAAATGGCTGGTTGTGAAGTGGTATCACTTGAGAATGGCGAAAAGATATCCTACAATAAAGAGGACATAAATAATCCATGGTTTATTGTAAGGCGGGCTACAGAATAAATCTCCCTCTTACAGAAAGTAAAAAGCACCTTAACATTACGTTAAAGTGCTTTTAAGTTTATAGCCAAACCTCTTTAAAGTTTAAGTTTTCGCTCAATATCCTCTACCTGACTTTTAAAGCGTTTATCGGTATCAATTAAGTTGTTAACCGTTTTACAAGCGTGAAGTACCGTAGCATGATCCTTCCCTCCAATTAAACTACCTATAGTTGACAGAGAACTCTTTGTCATGCTCTTAGAGAAGTACATGGCAATTTGCCTAGCCTGAACAATTTCACGCTTACGGGTCTTTGCTTTAATCATATCGTTTGGAAGTCCAAAATACTCACTTACAACTTTCTGAATGTAATCTATAGATATCTCACGGCGAGTATTTTTAACCAATTTTTCAATCATTTCAGAGGCAAGCTCTGTTGTGATCTCCTTTTTATTTAAAGTGGACTGTGCAAGAAGTGAAATTAATGCACCTTCAAGTTCACGAATGTTATTGGTTATATTGGCAGCAATATACTCCACAACGTCATCGGGAATATCGATGCCATCCTTATATATTTTTTGTTTTAAAATAGCAACCCGAGTTTCAAAATCAGGTGATTGTAGGTCAGCAGAAAGTCCCCACTTAAACCGAGATAGCAGCCTCTGCTCAAGACCTTGAAGTTCAACTGGTGGTTTATCTGAGGTTAATATAATTTGCTTACCTGCTTGGTGCAAATGATTAAATATGTGAAAGAAAGTATCCTGGGTTTTCTCTTTGCCTGCAAATTCATGGACATCGTCAATAATAAGAACATCAATCATTTGGTAAAAATGTACAAAATCATTGAAGTTATTATTACGAATAGATTCCACATACTGGGTTTGAAATTTTACTGCATTTACATAAAGCACAACCTTTTCTGGAGTTTTCTCTTTAACATCAATACCAATAGCCTGTGCTAAGTGTGTTTTACCAAGGCCTGAGTTACCATAAATTAGTAAAGGATTAAATGCTGTTTTGCCTGGTGCATTAGCAATTGCCATTCCAGCTGAACGGGCTAATCGATTGCACTCACCCTCAACAAAGTTTGTAAACGTATTATCGGAGTTTAACTGCGGATCAACATGCAACTTTTTAATACCAGGTATTACAAAGGGATTCTTTATTTTGTGGTCAACGTTTTGCGAAGGCATAGAAACGGGTTTATTTCTAAGCTCCGTTTTATTCTGTGTAGGAAAAACAACGGTAATAGGTTTGCTATTGCCAACACTATGGTTTTCCACTACAACATTGTACTCAAGTTTTGCTCCCGGGCCTAACTCTTTCCTAAGAGTCTTTCGCAAAATATCTATAAATTGTTCTTCGAGATACTCATAGAAAAATGGACTGGGCACTTGTATTGTTAACACATTATTACTGAGTTTAACTGGTACAATTGGCTCAAACCATGTTTTAAAACTAACAGGCGGAACATTATCCTTGATGATCTTCAAACAATTGCCCCAAACATCTTGGAAATTAATAGCCATTTTAAATTAATGTAATGATAAATCTTTTGGTTAATTTTTTTGTGTTGAACAAAATTGCAAAAATTTAGTGGATTAAAAAAAAGAAAAACAGTTGGAATTTCAACTTCCGCTATAACCTTTTAACTATCAACAATGAATTTTTATTTTTTTTTCAAAAAAAACTCATTTGCACTGTAAATCAACACATTAACTTGTTGATATCTGTAAAAAGTTGAGGACTAACTGCTTGTAAAACTTACTTGAACCAATAGCTAACGATTTGCAATCAGCTTTAAAAGCAAACAATCTGAACCCTAGAAACATAAGGCTATCAGCCTGATAACCTATCGGTTACAAAATCAGGGTCACTTTTTCTCCTTTTGATACTTTGTTCGGCTAAAATCGAAGAGGGAAATATTGATATAACGCTTTGGATTAATCTTCATATCGTAAAGCAAGAGTTCCAGGTTTTGCGCTGCGTTCTCGAGGTTTGTATAAAGAGTGTCGTTATTAATAAGCATTCCCATTGAGCCTTCACCTCTATTTATCTTTGTAACTATTGCATTTAGCGAAAGCATGGCCGAATCGGTTTGGGCTAAAGTTCTAGCCAAATTGGATTGGGCAAGGCTATCGCTAATTGAGGAGAAGTTTTTTATAATTAAATCGAAATCCTCACTATGATCCTTCAAATTTTGCGAGATATAATGAACATTACTAACTATCTTGAGAAGTTTCCCGTCCTCATCGGTTAACATTACGTTAAGTTGTCCCAACAAATTATCAATATTGTCTAAACTATTTTTAAGTGACACAAAACTCTGATCCAGGTTATCCCGATTTTGCTCATTAAACACTTTGGATATAATATCAAGAGTAGTTTCCAGTCCACCCATTAAACTTTCTGCCTTTTCTTTAATGGGCACCATCTCAAATACCAGCTGATCGAGCAACCCCGTTTCTATGGAAGCTTTTAATGTATCACCTGCTTCGTGAAACGTATCATTGGCTGTTACATCCAATCGTAGAGCTTTTCCCCCCATTATATCGGAACTAATGAGTTTCAAAACAGAATTGCGAGGAATTGAGTATTTCTTTTCGACCAGTATGGTTACAATCAACCTTCCGGTTTGACCTTGCTCAAACTTAATGTCCTTAACCAAACCTACCTTAAACCCACTCAGTAGCACATCATTAGTAGGCTTAAGCCCATCAACCCTATTATAAACGGCATAGTATATATTGGTCCGACTAAACACATTTTTCCCTTTCAAAAAATTTACACCCCAGAATAGCACAGCAATGCATATTACGGCAAACAATCCAATTTTGGCTTCTCTAGTGATCTTCATGCTTTAAAATTTAATTCTGTGATATTTTTTTTGCTTTATCAAGAGAGATCTGCTCACCATCCTTAAATGCAATGATAAAAGCATCGGGAAATAGTTCACGTACCTGCTCACAAATCTCTGAAATCCCTTCGTAGGTTCCTTTATTGCCAACTAAGTATTTGTACATATTACTAGTAGAGTAAACCTCTACGTTCTTAAGGTTTTTAAAAAGTGGATTGTTAGTTGCAATACGGTTTCTAGAAGCGGTAACCTGAACTTTATAGGTTAAACCTGTGCCTAACTCTGTTAATTTAAATTCCGGGTTATCATTCCATTGAGCAGAAACCGTTGCTGATGTTTCACTCCTAGTTTGATCTAAACTATAGTCGAAGGAGTTCTCGGCAGCATAGCTGCTCTTAAGTTCAATCTGCTCCTTATAGGCTCTAAAAGCCCTAAAAACTGCTGAGGCCAAATATGTTTGTCCTTCGGATGTTATAAGATAATCCTCCTCCTTTGGGTTACTAAGAAACCCTAGTTCTACCAGAACACTTGGCATTGATGTTTTCCAAAGCACAATAAAGCCAGCCTGCTTCACTCCCCTATCGTGTCTACGAGCTCTGTCTCTAAACTCATCCTGTAAAAGGCTTGCCATGTTCAAACTCTGACCTAAGGAATGATTCTGCATCATGCTAAAAATAATAAACGACTCAGCAGAATTTGGGTCATAACCTTCGTACTTTGTTGAATAATCCTCTTCATAAGTAATAACTGCATTCTCGCGCATTGCCACATCCAGATTACCCTCCGATTTATGTAAACCCATAACATAAGTCTCTGCCCCATAGGGTACACGACTCGGGTTAGCATTACAGTGAATGGAGATAAATAAATCGGCTTGCTTTTCGTTTGCAATATTGCTACGCTCATCTAGAGGAACAAACACATCCTCTTTCCGTGTGTAAATAACATCAACCTCTGGATAAGCTGTCTCAATATACTCACCAACTTTTAAAGCAACGGCAAGTACAATGTCTTTCTCTTTTGATTTTTTCCCTATAGCTCCTGAATCTCTGCCCCCATGGCCCGCATCAATAACAACTTTTTTAAGCCTATACGATTCTGGTTCAAAGCCAACTCCAAATGAATAAGAGCATGTCATCTGGCTAAATACTATTAGCAGGACAAGCTTCGTTAATGTTGGAATATATTTATTTACATATTGCATGTGCTCAAATATTGATTTTTTAGTAGTTTTGAGCTTTAATTAGCGGTTACTTTTACAAAAATAGTACTAAAATTGTATTTTAAGGCTGTTATCTCCCTTTTTCTTTCACTTATAGCTGTTGACCAAGTATCTGCAAATACAACAACAGCTAGTGTTTTGCATTACTATGCTCAGCTACCAGATACACTTGAATCTGATAGCAAAAGGGTATTAATGAACAGAGATTCACTTACTATACAACCAGAAGTATCTCTGAAAGACACTACTGAAATATTGAAAGATAGTGAGGAGGATATGCCTCTAAAGGATCCAATCTTTCATGATGCCAAGGATTCTCTGCTCTACTCTATTGATGGAAAAAAAGTGTTTTTATATGGCGATGCTGTGGTAAAACATCAGGATATGGAGCTAAAGGCTGCTTACATAGAGTATAACATGGAGAGCAATATTGTTTTTGCCGAGGGTAGGCCTGATTCAACTGGTGCAATAGTAGGGAAACCCGTTTTTGTTGAGGGTGGGCAAACCTACCGAATGGACAAAATGCACTATAATTTTGAAACAAAAAAAGCTAAAATCACTGGCGTAATTACCGAGGAGGCTGGTGGATTTCTGCACAGCCATGACACAAAGTTAATGCCCGATAAAACTGTTAATGTTGCTGGGGGTAAATTTACAACCTGCGATTTGGATCATCCTCATTACTATATTGCCATAACCAAAGCCAAGGTTATTCCTGGCAGCAAATTAATATCCGGACCAGCCTATGTTGTTATTGCGGATGTTCCATTTCCGCTTATTCTCCCCTTTGGCTTTTTCCCAAACAGAAAGGGACGCTCATCGGGTATAATTATTCCGCAGTATGGCGAGGAACGAAACAGAGGATTCTTTTTGAGAGATGGAGGTTTTTATCTTGGTCTGAACGATTATTTCGATCTAAAATTAACGGGGAGCATCTATACAAAAGGCTCATGGGCTGCAAATACCAGCACAACTTACAGAAAAAGATACAGATTCTCTGGTAATCTCTCCTTTGCTTTCTCTCAAAACGTTCTTGGTGAAAAAGGCTTTGATGACTACCTTAAAGAACAATCCTACTCGTTAAACTGGAGGCACTCTCAGGATCCCAAAAATAATCCGAATTCAACCTTTTCGGCAAATTTAAATCTTGGGTCTCCAAACCATAACCGGCATAATGCCCAAAGCATAAATAATTTTCTAACAAATTCTGTTTCCTCAAGCATTGCATATTCCAAGGTATGGGCGGGCACTCCTTTCAGCATGTCGGCTTCAATGAATCACTCCCAGAATAATCTTGACAGCACTATAAGTGTAGGATTTCCGAATGCTTCGTTTAATATGAATATGATATATCCTTTTAAGCGTAAGAATAGTTTAGGCTCACCCGCTTGGTATGAAAAAATTGGACTATCATATAGCGGTGCATTAGATAATAGGGTAACAACCAGAACTGACTCAATACTTAGCACAAGTACATTTGATAAAATGCGCAACGGTGTACAGCACCGCATACCGATTTCTACATCATTTAACATATTAAAATTTGTTATGGTTAGCCCTAGTGTCAATTATTCTGAAAATTGGTACACTAAAACCATTGAAAAAAGGTGGGATGAAGATGAAGAAAGGGTTGTAAATGAAGAGGTTAATGGCTTTAAACGAGCTTGGCAGTACGGTACTGCTGTATCGACAAGTACAAAACTCTATGGGATGTACTCCTTTAAATCAACCTCAAAAGTGCAAACCATCAGGCACGTTATGACCCCTTCTGTTTCACTCTCCTATAGGCCTGATTTTGGAGAAGAGTCATATGGCTTTTATAAAGAGGTCATTACACCTAACGACACTTTACAATACTCAATATTTGAAGGAAGCATTTACGGAGGGCCAGGTTCTGGGAAAAGCGGTTCGGTAAACTTCTCGCTAGGTAACAATCTTGAAATGAAAGTTTTATCTCCTCAGGATACCGCCTCAAACACTAAGAAGATTAAAATACTTGAAAACTTTAACTTCTCAAGTTCATACAACATGCTTGCCGATTCAATGAATTGGAGCCCTGTTTCTTTTAGGGCGCGAACAACCTTGTTCGAGAAGTTTAGCATTAACTTCTCAAGTTCGTTTGACCCCTATGCCCTAGATCAAAAAGGGAATAGATACAAGGAATTTCAATATCGAACTAATGGGAAACCTTTTAGGTTAACTAGTGCAAGTACTGGCATTAGTTTTTCGCTTCAAGGAGGTAAGGGAGGTGGAGCAAGCCAAAGCAATCAAGGGGCTATTATGGGAAGAGGAGGAATGATGGATGATGGACTAAACCCAGATGGGGTTCCATTTGGAGAATCGCTTGGAGCAGGATTCGGGCAAGATTATGTCGATTTTGACATCCCTTGGAGTTTAAGATTTGACTATACTTTTGCCTACAGAAAACAGCGTTTCGACAAAAATATTACGCAGAGCGTGAACTTTTCAGGTAGCATCAACCTTACTCCTAAATGGAAGATTGGATTCTCATCAGGATACGACTTTAAGAATCGAAAGTTAACAACTACTTCGCTTAATATCAATCGCGATTTACATTGCTGGGAGATGGGAATTTCAATTATCCCAATAGGTTATCTTAAAAGTTACAGCTTTCGCATAAACGTAAAGTCAGCTACGCTAAGGGATCTTAAGTACACCAAAAATCAAAGCAGATACGATTACTAAATATTTACTATTTAATTTAAACAAATTAATCACTATGAAAAGAATAATTAGCACAGAAAAAGCGCCAAAGGCCGTTGGCCCTTATAGCCAAGCCGTTGAAGTAAACGGTTTTGTTTTTATTTCAGGACAAGTTCCTATTGATTCCTCAACAGGGAAAATTGTTGAAGGAAATGTTGAAGCCCAAACCGAGCAGGTACTCAAAAACATTGGGGCTATACTTGAAGAGGCTGGCCTAACCTACGAAAATGTTGTAAAAACAACATGTTTGCTTAGCGATATGGACAACTTTGCGCCCATGAATCAGGTTTATGCAAAGTACTTTACAAAAGAAATGCCCGCGAGAGCAGCTTATGGTGTGGTTAAGCTACCATTGGGTGTAATGGTTGAAATTGAGGCAATAGCTGCCCGATAGGATTCTGTTCTGCTAATGGCAACAAAAAAAGCCTTGACATTTTTGTCAAGGCTTTTTTCTTATCGTATTATTCTCTTTACTCAGCTATAACTTCAAACTCAATAGTTACTTTAATCTCTCGGTGCAGCTTAATTTCAGCAGTATAGGTTCCTGCTTCTTTAATCTGCTCTTCCACAATGCTAATATTTTTACGCTCAATTTCAAAACCTTCCTGTGCCAACGATTCAGCAATTTGAATAGTATTAACTGAACCAAATATTTTGCCAGTTGAACTGATTTTTGCTCCAAGGGTAATCTTAAGTCCTTCAAGTTTCTGAGCAATAGCTTGGGCATCATCTTTAATCTTAGCCTCTTTGTGAGCCCTTTGCCTAGTATTCTCGGCTAATACTTTCTTTGCCGACGCTGTTGCAGCAGTTGCTATACCTCTCGGAATAAGATAATTGTGAGCGTATCCACTTTTAACGTCTACAACATCATCCTTGAGTCCCAAGTTGGGCATATCCTGTTTTAGTATTATTTCCATCGCTAATATCTCCTTTGTTTACTTCAATAAATCGGTTACAAATGGCAGTAAAGCTAAGTGACGAGCCCTCTTAACGGCAGTTGCAACTTTACGCTGAAATTTTAGTGAAGTACCTGTTAAACGACGAGGTAAAATTCTCCCCTGTTCGTTTAAAAACTTCTTAAGAAACTCAGGATCTTTGTAATCGATGTACTTAATCTTGTTCTTTTTAAAACGGCAATACCTCTTCTTCTTTATATCTAAAGTTGGGGGCGTAAGGTATCTAATTTCACTTTTATTCTGGCTCATGGTTTACTCCTCCTTCTGTTTTGATTCAACTTTTGCTCTTCTCTTCTTCTCTGCATACTCAACGGCATGCTTTTCCATACGGAAAGTTAGAAAACGGAGTACTCGCTCATCGCGACGATACTGAACCTCTAACTTATCAATCAAATCACCTGGAGCTTTAAACTCGATGAGGTAGTAAAACCCTGTTGATTTCTTTTGTATGGGGTAGGCCAATTTTTTTAATCCCCAGTCCTCTTCGTGTACAACCTCACCGCCATTGCCGGTGATGACACCCTTGAACTTTTCAACCGCTTCCTTCATCTGGGCCTCAGACAAAACGGGAGTAGTAATGAAAACGGTTTCATACTGATTTAACATAGTTAAAATTATTTAGTGAACATTTATAATTAATTTGCAAAAATACTACTTTAAATCATTTAGTCAAAACATTTTATCGCATTAAATCCGAAATTCTTTCCCTATTATTTTTCCAAAATCTTAACAATAGGTAGCAAGAAGCCAAGTTTTACAATAAACACAAATCCTCACACTGCAATAAAATTGTTAGGCAGTTAAAAAAATAGAGCTCAAACGCTGACTAACATTCAGAACCTAACAAAAACCTCAATAAACTATCCCAATGCAAAGGCTAGTTGAATGAGAATTAATAAGGAGTTAGGGAAAAAATAGTTGTACGGTTTTCTGCTAAAAGTAAAGTTTTAGCGAATACTTTTGCTTGTAACAACAATATCCAATAGCATCCTCAAATCATCAACAATATTGGTATTACCAACTTTCTGGTAAGAGAGCATTAAACTTGCAATAAGCTGCGAAATGGTAGTTATGTTTGAGCATGCCTTAAAGTATTCATCCTTATGATCTATACTGTTTTGGGTTAAGAATTGCTCTATCTCTTTCTTCCCTAATACTGCACCACGATTAAACGGATTGATATAAAAAAGCACTGAACGTTGCTCATTTTTATCCTCAGTTGACTGGCCGTACCTATCTTCATAAGCAAGCAAAAAGTTTTTTGGTAGGCTTACACCAAACACAGGCATTCCGAGCCGCTGTGCAACTATTGAATAGAGTATTGACATCACAACGGGGCCACCCTTCTTGGTTTCGATTAGAGTATTAATGTGGTGATTATTAGGGTCGAAAAAATTATCAACATTCCCAGTAAACCCACAAACTCCATACAGAATATGATTAAGCACTTTAACCTTCTCTAGGGCCGTTAAACTTTCATTAAACTCGAGCCAAACCTTTTGCTTTATCTTATTAATGTGACTATCTATTACTTCATACTCCAAGTCGGGGTACTGATACTTTGCAATATAAAGTGCACCTTCTAGCAAATTAGTTGCTCCAGATTCAGTCCAATCCAAAATGTTCTGTTTTGCATTACGCAGCTGAATTTGATGTAGTATGTCTTCAATTCTTACCTGCAAAAGTTCATTGGTTGAATTCTCCCATGCTTTTTCCAGTAAAGAAACAAGGGGCAAACCCTCTAAAATCAACTTTTTTGAAATTGGGTTATAAACCTCAACATCAGGGTCTTCAAGCAATGCCATTAATGCTGCAAACTCTTTTGGCCTCATCTGAATATTCTACTTAGTTAAGCGGTGAAGTGCCTGCTCAATTAGTTTTTTGGTACTTAACTTGTAATCGGCAGATGCAGTTTTAAGCACCCTGTTGGCAATTATTGCACAGATAGTAATAGACCGATGACCTAGGAGTAGCGAAAGCCCATTTATTGCAGAACTCTCCATCTCAAAGTTTGTAATCTTCTGATTATTATACCTAAACTGCTCGATACGTGTATTTAAATCGGAGTCGGCCAAGGGTAAGCGTAAAACTCTACCTTGTGGACCATAGAAACCTGGTGCCGAAATTGTAACACCTTGAACCGTAAAATCTTTAAATAACTCAATAAGTTCGCTATTGGAATGAACAAAGTAGGGCTTTGCCAAAAGAGGGTTCCAGTTAGTATGCTTCATAAAAGCAGCCTCCATGGCAAGGTTACTTATCCTATTTCTTCCTTCGTAAAAATTTAGAAGACCATCAAATCCAATGGCAATATTTGTTGAGACAAAACTATCAACTGGTATATCAGCCTGTAGTGCACCCGAAGTACCTAGCCTAACCATTGTAAGCTGCTTGAGTTGCTTTTTTACCTGCCTTTTCTCCAGGTCGATATTGGCCAATGCATCTAGCTCGTTAACCACAATATCTATATTATCCGTACCAATCCCCGTAGACACTACGCTTATTCTTTGTCCATTGAAAGAGCCGGTAACCGTTTTAAATTCCCTGTTCGACACGGTTAACTCAATCTTACTAAAGAATGACGCTACGGTGTCAACCCTACCAGGATCGCCTACAAGTATTATTGTATCAGCTATATCCTCTGGCTTTAAATGTAAATGAAAAATGCTGCCATTAGGGTTAACGATGAGTTCTGAAGGTTCAATTATTCTCATTTTGCATTTTTATTTAAAAAGCTAAATTAGTTAAAATAATTCGCCTAACACAGTATAACTTAAAAAATACGCTTTGTAAAAAGTACCAATACGCTAATCTCATGGAATACAAACGCTAATTAATGCCTATTTGATTTCCTATTTTCGTACCTTTGTAAATTAACATCTGAAACACTATTAATGAATTAATAAAAACAATAGTTATGAAAAAAAAGCAGTTAATCATTGTCATTGGAGTTACAGCCGCTATTTTGCTATTAATTTTTAGCAGCAGAATGTTCTTCGTGATTCAGCCAGGCGAAAGAGGTCTCATTTTTAGGCCTTTCACTTCTGGACTTGATAAAGAGAACATACATCATCCTGGTTTTAAAATTATTGCCCCGTGGAACGACCTTTACATCTATGACGTTAAGGAGCAAAAAGCAGAAGAAACAATGGATGTACTTGACAAAAACGGTCTTACGGTTATCATTGAAACGTCTGTTAGGTTTAATCCCATTTATAAAGAAATTGGATCATTGCACGAAATTTTTGGCAAGTTTTATGTAAATCAGCTTGTAGTTCCCGAAGTGCGCTCAGCGGTTAGGCAAGTTGCAGGAAGGTATACGGCAGAAGAGATTTACTCCACAAAAAGAAGTGAAGTTGAAAAAGCCATTATTGATGAGACCAATAAATCTTTGAGTGAAAATTTCATCGATATGCGTGCCCTACTAATTCGTAGTATAAATCTTCCCACACAAATTCAACAAGCTATTGAGAATAAACTTACCCAAGAGCAGGAGTTTTTGGCTTATCAGTTTAAGCTTGAAAGAGAGAAAAGCGAAGCTGAACGCCGTCGCATTGCTGCCGAAGGAGAATCGCGGGCAAACAAAATTATCAATAGCAGCCTTACCAATAGCCTACTTAGGATGAGGGGTATTGAAGCTACTGTAGAATTAGCGAAATCGCCTAACACTAAAGTAGTTGTTGTTGGTAGCGGAAAGGATGGGCTACCCCTAATTCTTGGTGACAACTAAGTTGCCAAGGCATTGTACTAAGAGAATTCTTTACTTTATCACCACAATAAATGAGTACCTAAATGATTCAGCGAATTCAAAGTCTATTCCTACTTCAGGTCATAATTTTGTTAGGTTTCATGGTTTTTTTTCCTGTATCTGAGTTGATATCAACCTCAACCGAAATTGTGTATAAACTTGGGTTTACTGGAATAAAAGCCGAGACCGAAATTAATGCTCCTTTTTCTATAGTTCCATACTCCCTGCTAGTGGCTCTATGCCTATCAATAGCAGTTGTAACACTTTTCCTTTTCAAAAAAAGGATGCTCCAAATACGGCTTACCATATTCAATATAGTTCTTTTGGTTGGTCTGCAAGGGTTAGCTTTCTACTATACAAATGCTGCTGGAAATGAGCTAGATGCCAGCTATTCGTTTACCATTCTATTTGTAGCTCCTATAGTATCAGCAATCCTTTCGTACCTTGCGCTAAGGGGAATTTCAAAGGATGAAGCATTAATTAGAAGTTTAAATAGGCTTAGGTAAATATTAAACGACATAAAAAAGAGGCGCTAAAAAATTTAGCACCTCTTTTTTTATGAATTATATTTCCTAACTATATATAAACCATGTGCCCCTGATCAGTTATCTTTTCGCAATAGTGACACTTTAACGAAACATTCTGCTTGTCAACAACCTCAAATTTCGTTTTTATATCCTCAAAATTGGTTATACACTTTGGGTTAACGCATTTAATAATTCCCTCAATGCGCTCGGGTACCTCAACTAACTTTTTCTCAACCACGTTATAACCTCTGATAACGTTGAGTTTAGCATGGGGCGCCACAACGGCTATTCGATTAATCTCTTCAAACTCAAAGAACTTATCGGCAATCTTTACAATTGCTTTTTTGCCAAGCCTATGGCTTTCCATATTTGTTCCAAAAGTAATCAGGTTATCAATATTATCGAGCCCAAGAATATTGATAACTTTAAAAAGATTTTGTGCTGGTATATGGTCAATAACGGTACCATTCTCAATGGCACTAACGCTAAGTTTCTTCTCTTTTTTCATGTTGATTATATTTTTTATGGTTTATTTTAAATCGAGTATCGAAGCCATTATTGCCATACGGGTATATACGCCATTAAGCGCCTGAGTAAAGTAGTAGGCCTTCGGGTTTGAGTCAACATCAGTATGAATTTCGTTTACTCTAGGAAGTGGATGAAGTACACGCATTGTGGATTTAGTATCATCAAGCATTTTATTCCTTAATACGTAAACATTTTTTACCTTTTCGTACTCAAGAGGATCCGAAAAGCGTTCACGCTGTACCCTTGTCATATAGATGATATCAGCTTTATCCAAATTCTGATTCAACTCTGTTTGTTCGGTGTACTTTAGTCCCATAGAGTCTAAATACATTTTGTACTCAATGGGCATTTTAAGTTCTTGCGGCGATACAAAGGTAAAGGATGCCCCAAACTGGCTCATCGCCATAAGTAGTGAGTGAACGGTACGTCCATATTTCAGGTCGCCAACTAAAAAAATGTTCAAGCCTTCCAACGTACCCTGAGTTTTTCTGATGGAGAAAAGGTCAAGGAGCGTTTGAGTTGGATGCTGGTTTGCTCCGTCGCCTGCATTAATAATAGGCACTGGCGAAACCTCACTGGCATAGCGTGCGCTTCCTTCGATGGGATGTCGCATTACAATTAAATCAGAATAGCTGGCAACCGTAAGAATGGTGTCCTTCAAACTTTCTCCTTTAGATATTGAGGAGTTTGATGCCTCTGAGAAACCAATAACCCTCCCTCCTAATCGGTTAATAGCACTTTCAAAGCTAAGCCGTGTACGCGTTGAGGGCTCAAAAAAAAGCGATGCAACAACTGTTTTGCTTAGGATGTTTTGAATTGGGTTCTTTTCAAATTCCCCGGCTAGATCTAGGATTTTAATAATCTCCTCCTTGCTGAGATTGTTAATGCCTACCAGACTTTTGTTTTTCATGTTTTCGGTTTTTTGATTATTATTAACAACAAATGATTTATCAAAAAAAAGCCCCGTTAATAAACGAGGCTAAAATTATTCGGTTCTTAAAAACTCGGCAACAGCTGAGTCAATCAAATCAATTCTTTCCAATATTAAATCAACCTTTGATTGTCTAATGCCTATTGTAATGCTACACGAGGTATCAAAATGCTGATCGATAACGCTCAAGTCTTCATCCTTTATCATCCTCATCACGTCGTTCATCATTGGGTAAGCAAAACTCAAATTGTATAGATCCTTTACAACAAGTGTAGTAATTTCAGCATTATCCAGAGCATCTGATGCTGCCTCTCTGTACGCATTAATCAATCCAGGGATACCCAACTTTGTACCACCAAAATAGCGTACCACCACAACTAGCGTATTTGTTAAATCTCGGCTAACAATCTGGCCATAAATTGGTTTTCCCCCTGTGCTCGATGGCTCACCATCATCGTTTGCACGCCAAATATCGCCCTCAAAACCAAGTACATATGCATAGCAATGATGCCGTGCATTATGATACTCCTTTTTAAGTTCAAGCACTATCTCCTTAGTCTCATCCTCTGAGTTTACAGGATATGCCAGGGCAATAAACTTACTCCCCCTCTCCCTATAATACCCTTCTGATTTTTGGGCTATTGTTTTATATGTATCAAGTTTATCCATAAATATTACTCATCGCTAAAACCACAATTGCCACACCCGATAATGCAATGCCAGCCCAGTTAATAAGGGTTGGCCGCTCTTTATAGGCTAAAAACCCTATAATTACGCTAAGCACAACAATACCAATATTATTAATTCCAAGCACTGCAGAGCTAGCTAACTGCTGATGAATATTTATATTGATATGATTTAATGCACGAATTAGAAAGTACAACGATCCAAAATTTGCTAGTCCTAAAAGCGCTCCCAACACCCAAGTTTTGAGTTTAATAATACTTTTTAAGGCAGGTTTATTAAAGGGCAATATTAAGAGTCCCGCCATTAACGAACTAGCAAAAACTACTGCCGAAAAGGTTGGGGCCAAATCATCGGAAATAAACTCTGACTGGGCGTACTTCACAAATGAATCCACTATGCCCATAGCAATAAACAGAAATGCGGGAAGCATAATTGTTCGGGAATCGAAAGCCCTGTCACTTTTTTTAAAAACGGTTAAAAAAACTGCAATAAGGGCGAGGAGAATGCCCACAAGTTTTAAGGTTGATAGCATATCGTTTGCATCGTACCATATTGAAAAAACTATGGGAAATACCATCGACATCTTACTGGCTACGGTGGTAACAGCAACCCCTGCTTTTTGGGTACTCTTTGCTATAGCATAGAACGTCACTATATACATAGTCCCAACCACAAGAGCTACCGGAATCCATTTTTGGGTAATAATCTGTGATGAGTAAGGGTTACTATCGCTCAAAAAAAAACCTGCAATGCAGGCAACGATATAATTGATAATAATGGCGCTGAAATTAACGACCCGATAACGTTCAATTTGCTTAAATAAAACGTAAATTAACGAAGAAGAAAGGATGCTTAAGAATAGAAAGATCATTCTATAAAGTTTTGACAAAATTAGCTGTTTTTTCATCTCTTAAAAACGAAAACAACCGAAATTCAGATGTTTTAGCTAAAAAGTTATCAACATTGGATAAAACTCTTAACAGCAAAGCCCTAAAAACGCCCGTTGATTACAAGCAAAAAATCAACCATTAGTAAAAACAGTAGAACAAAATCAGCATCTTGCCAGCCTGCAACATTAAATATAATAGTAATCAACATAAAAATCAGGACCAAAGTTCTATAGAAATCGATTGGTGCTGCTGTATTCTTTCGTTGCTTAATAATTGAGATAAAACGATACAGCAAAAAAGGCAAAAATGCAAGATAGAACATAATAGACCCCACCGAGTACGCTAAATACCTTACTATGCCAGCAAATAAAATAAGTGCGGCTGTGTAGAGAATAACCTTGCGTTCTGATATTTTTTGCTTACCCATTTTGCGTTTAATTTCAAGAAACAAAAGTATAACGATATACTAACATTCGTTAAACATTTGAAAGAAGTTTAAAAAATTAAATCCTTCTCTCATAATATCTGTAGAGAAAAAAGGCTATCAATTTATGAATCCTTTACAATGATTAAAGTTTCTAAAGTGATGAATTGATTAAAAAAAATAAAATTATAAAACCT
The DNA here is from genome assembly GCA_028680705.1 of Bacteroidales bacterium. Taxonomy (GTDB): domain Bacteria; phylum Bacteroidota; class Bacteroidia; order Bacteroidales; family Tenuifilaceae; genus Perlabentimonas. The sequence continues at coordinate 6,703 of JAQUJY010000013.1, read as the reverse complement.
TAATAATTAAAATGTCTTGAAAGTAAACCTCAATGCATCAATTGCCTAATTATTGAATAAAAGTAAACCAATCCAAAACAGCAGTCTAATTGTACATTACTAATGATTGTCATATAACATGGAAATAACTAATCGTTAATCATTGATATTTTTCTACCTTTGGGATATAGAATTTGGATATAGTATTAACATAAAATTTGATTGTTATGCAACAACTAGATTGGAGTAATTTACCCTTTGGTTATATGAAAACCAAATACAACATTCGCTGCACCTACAAGGATGGTAAGTGGGGCGAACTTGAGGCTTCAGATTCAGAATATATACCGCTACACATTTCTTCAACTGCTCTTCACTACGGACAACAAGCTTTTGAAGGTATGAAAGCCTATAAAGGAAAAGACAACAAGGTTAGGCTTTTTCGCTGGGAAGAGAATGCAAAACGCTTCCAAAACTCTGCCGAGGGAATCCTAATGGAAAAGGTGCCAAAGGAACTTTTCCTACAGGCTATTGTAAAAGCAGTGAAAATGAATGCTGAGTTTGTACCTCCCCACGGAACAGGTGCATCGCTCTACATAAGACCATTGCTTTTTGGCTCAAGTGCCGAGATGGGTGTTAAAGCAGCTAAGGAGTATACATTTATCGTTTTTGTAATGCCCGTTGGACCTTACTTTAAAGAAGGATTTAACCCTACAAAAATTGCCATTGTTCGCGATAGCGACCGCGCTGCGCCACTTGGAACAGGAACTCTTAAGGTTGGTGGTAACTATGCGGCTAGTTTACGTGGTACTGTAAAAGTACAAAAAGCGGGATATAGCTCTCCAATGTACCTCGACTGTGTAGAAAGAAAGTATATTGACGAGATAGGTGCGGCTAACTTTTTTGGCATTAAGAACAATACCTATATTACGCCAAAATCACCATCAATACTTGGATCGATTACCAATAAGAGTATAATTACCCTAGCCGAAGATTTAGGGATAAAAACTGAACGCCGTCCAATACTTGTTGAGGAGTTGAGCACCTTTGAGGAAGTTGGTGCTTGCGGAACAGCAGCAGTAATTTCACCAATTGGTGAGGTAAATGACCTTGAAAAAGGAAAAGTATACAAATTCTGCCGTGATGGTAAGGCAGGACCAATATCGAAAAAACTATACGAAACCCTTGTGGGTATTCAGTATGGCGATATTGAGGATAAGCATGGCTGGGTTACAATAATTGACTAGTCTATAAGAAGAAAACTGTTGGAAACAATAGGCTAAATACGAAGAAGGGATTAGGTGGAAGTCCTATTTAGGTTTAAATACGAAAGCTACAATCCCCTTCTGTTTTCAGCATTGCAACACCCAAATTTGAAAAATACTTTTTGATTCTCAGATAGTTTGGGAGGTGCGCAGAAAACAAGAAAAAGAACCGAATCTTTAAAAAGGATTCGGTTCTTTCCATTTCAGCTAGCCTGCTTTATTAGTAGTGACGGCAGTTACGGCTATTGGTCGCAAAGTTACTCCACCACCACCGAAAAAGTATGCCTTGTACCATTTACATTTACGGTTACCATAAAACTTCCTTTCCCAAGGTTTGCTAACGATAGCTGCTTGCTACCGCTACCATTACCAGATAGCACACGTACACCCACCTGGGTAAACACCTCGTAGGAAAAAAGTAGCTCTCTGTCGCCCTTCACCTCAATACTAACCATGCCGCTGGTGGGGTTTGGGTAAACCGATACAATTGGAGCAGCAATATCCTCCGCAGGATTAGAATCAACCTCGACCTGCTCCGCACCCTCTATTACAAATGAGGTGCGAGCTAGGGTTTGCTTCTTATCCATTAAGTTCACGGAATAAAGACCCGGCAACCAGCCATCAACCTCAACAAGCAGCTCGAACTGAGCGCGGGTTAAATCGTGCTGGTACGCTGTTTTCCCTTTTTGGCTTTTGATGCTTAAATAGGGATGGTCGACTGTAATCCCTCCCATATCGTAGTGCACCACCACGAAGCGGGTAACGGGATAGGGCTCAACCTCAACGTAGGGGCCATGAGCTGTGGGCGCATCGGCACCGGTATTCCTGTCTAGAACATAGGCTTGGGCAAGAAACGGTATGGTGTCCATAGCCGCTAGCAGGTTATGCGCTAACGCAGAGGCGATACCGCTACTCTGATCGACTATACCAAGAAGTGTTACCCGTGCCGTACTATCCAATGCCAGAAGATCCTCCCCTGCTGCATCCAGAAGGTTGGCCAGGGTTGTAACCCCACTCAGCTCCTGAACCTGTGTTGGCGTAAGCGTGTTATTTACACCCATATCGTTAAGCTGCTGCTGAGCACCTGCAGCATCCCCCATCTCACGGGCGGCAAAAGCCGAAATGTACTGGTAAATTAAATCGGGATGGTAGTCCTTAAGCATCTGCAGGCTATCGTACTGCTTGCCCAATGTATCGCTGGCAAAGCGATGGGTAAGGATACCTGCAACCATATCGCGGGTAGCCCGTTGGTTGGCAACCACCGATTTTACCACATCGATGGGCGAGATGCTGGTACCGCTCTCCAGAATGGCCTCAATTAGGTAAGCCGGAAGAGCGTTTTCCCTTGCCTCAAGCGCATCTAGCACTGCGGACGATTTGGCGGCCTGCGGGTTGCTCATAAGCACTTGCGCCAGCATGATATTGGGCAGTGGCACCTCATCATCCGATGTCCGAACCATCACGGTATCGGATAGCATGGGCGATTTTTCCATTAGCGCATCCCTAAGGGCAAGCGGGTCGTTACCCGAAGCACCCTCCACCTCGGCAAGCAGATCATCCGTACTGCCCATGTCCTGCATTTCAACCAGCAGGTTCTGCGCCAATGCTAGCGACTCGCCAGCATCGGACACACTTTGTAACCCCGCATCTTTGGAGCCAATAAGAATATTGCAGTTTGCCAACTCCCTTGCCTCGAGAACCGTAATCCTACCCTCAACCCTGGTGGGGAAATAGGGCCCTTCATAACCATAGTATGTAATGGGCATGTTCTCGGAGATGATATGAAAGCTCGACTTCCCAAACTTGTTGGAGGCCGAAACATTTTCTGTACCCTGTATTGACGACAGGCCAACCCCTGTGACCAGAATATCGGAAAGGCTGTTGTTGTCGAACTGGTTGCACTGCACCTGAATGGTATTAAAGCCACCCAATGACCCTGACGCTGTAACACCCTGTGCCATAACGCCAACCGATAGCCCCTCGATTGTATTGGCCCACACCTGTCCTGCACCTCCATTTATGCTCTCAAGGTAAACGCCGTAGCCCATCCCGTTGCCCAGTATGGTGTTGCCCTGCGCAACAAAGCTGTTAAGGTTTAGAATAGAAAGGGCGGTGGGAACAGCAGACCCATCTTTGAGGTTGGGTAACTCGAAGCTGCAACCCATAATTAAAGGCGAGGGGCATGCGCTTACGCGAATTCCGTTGAAACAGCCCTCGAAAACCTGATTAAATGCAAAAAATGATGGTGTGGCTACCGTGGCACTGGCCTCAATGCCGGTGAATAGACCTATGAACGTATTGGCATCGCCCATTAAGAACAGATCCGTATCCAATGCACGTATCCCATACCCTGCAGAGGGAATAGGCGAGCTAAAAGGGGTAAGATTATGGAAGGTATTCCCTGATATACTCAACCAGGGCACTTCCCTAAGGTCAATAAAAATGGGGGTAATCTTTTGTGGATATGTCCCGTGATCCTCAAAGGTAAAGGTGGAGCCAGCCACCTGCAACAGGCTATAGCCTGTTGGCAACGCCCTGAATGAGATGCCCACTCTGTTGTTCGAAAAGGTTGCGCCGTTCACGTCTATAATACATTCACCCATAGCCTCAACCCCGATTTTAGCCTTTTCTACAACGGTACCATTCAAAATTAGCTTACCCTGCTCAGATGGGTTGCCCTGTACCGAAATACCTATCCATTCACCTTTACAATTACAGTCAGTTCTGGGGAGCAGCGCTCCTCCTTCAATATTTAGCTCAGCACCAACGCCCACTCGCACGCCCTTGTCTGGAGAAAAGGAGAGGGAGGGATTAAGTAGCGTTAGCTTGGCCCCTGTTTCAACAACCAAATTGCGATACATTCTATAGGCAGCATTTTCCCACACATGCGTTCCGGAGGCAATCTGGTAGGTTGGTGGCACCACATTGTTGGGATGGACAAAACCTGTGGGGATTACAGCATTTGGATGAATGCTAAAGGCTGCCTGCCCGTTGTGTACATTGAGGATGGCGTTGGGGGAGATCTTGAGGGTTGCACCCTCCTCAACAATAATTTCCCCTTCCGGTAATACCTCTATCTCAGAACAATCATCTAGTATTAAACTGGAGCCAGCTTTAACTATCAGCTTTGCGCTCTCCGATACCTTCAGCTTACTGCCTGATTCCAAGGTAAGAGCACTTCCATTTTTCAAAATCATTCTGCTTGATGCCCTAAGCGCGAATGTAGAGCTTGGCTCCAGGGTAAGGGTAGTTGGGTTTATAAAATCGCCCGCAGCGGTGAGCGTATGCCTGTTGGGCGTTCCGCTCTTATCAAGCGTAATAATCTTGCCCTCCTTAAGCGCTAAGGGCACATCAGCTGGGAGTATAATCTCGCCAGTCCACCTCACATTTCGATCAATCTCATAATCATCATATTTTACCCTTATCTGTGCCTTGCGGTTTACACCGCTACCCACGTACTGTAACACTTCGAAGGATAACCCGTGAAGGTATATGGGGTCTAATTTCGTATCAGCCCCATTATACTTTTGCTGTGCAATTAACCCTGGATTAGTACAGATTGAAAACTTGGATCCCGGAGCAAATGCTAGGTCGTAACCTATTGGCCCCCATATTATTTCACCATCTGACTCAATTACAGAGTATTGCTCCCTTTTATCTCTAGGTTGTGAGTTTCCGTTTATGCTATAGTTAATCACATCGTCACCCCAGAAGTCATCTCTTAATGCCATTAGCGAATTATGCACTCCAAAGGGATTTTCTTGCTCTGTTGAATAATTATAAATCCTGTTTCCAAACCACTCTGGTGCGGCAGCACCGTCTCTATATGATGTCCAGGAATAATCGAAATTTCCATTCGGATTAATAACTCTTAAAGTATTAGGTTTTCCCCATAGAATAGATGAAACATTGGAATGGTTATCAGATATTGCCTCAACAAAACCCACAACCCCTTTTGATGCTGGGGGTATGGGGTTTCCGGCTCCATCCTTTTGCCTGCCAAGACGTTCATCAAATGGAGTGTGCCCTGTTCGGTTCTCGAGCCAAACGTACTGTCCATCGTGCCCATCGGGAAAGGGTAGCTTAAGGCGCATGGCATCGCCGGTGGTGATAAAGTCCTTGAGCCAGTAGTCGCCATTATGCTCTGGCCCGCTTAGATCGTGCTTAATATCAATCCATTTTAGCCACCACCTGTCCCATGCGTTGTACGAGTAGTAAATTCGAGGTTGCGCAGCAACACCACCCCAACCATTGCCGGTATAAAAGTAGTTTCCTACAACACCATTTGCTCCAAACACATGTGGCCCCTTGTAAAAGGTGTGACCATCCTCGTGTATAAACAGGGAACGATAAGTTGTTTTATCCATGATCCCCGTTTGTACCGTAAACCCCTTATTAAAGGTTATTGTGTTCCCATTAGTAAAAGATATTGTTCTGTTTGTTACCCCCGCCCAAGCATTGTGACTAAAATTATCCATCCATTTTAGTGCAGCAATACTACTGGGTGGTGAGCTAAAGCGGAACAGGATTAGCAGGTAATCAATATTGCCATCGGGCGAAGGATTCACCGAGTTATCGAACTGGAAGTTCGAGTTGGTGCGCTGGTCGAACTGGGCAAAGTACTCGTACCAAGTGGTATCGGCAAAGAGAGTCTGAATGGTATCGTAGGCCCGGTTAGTTAACTTGTTGAAGTAAAAATCATTTTTATCGCTGGGGAGTATGGGAACATTAATGCGATGTGGAAAGAACTCGTAGGTAACCTTAAACGGCTCACCATCTACCGTGCGCGACTGCTGGTAGTAGAAGTTGGATACGCTCAGGTCGCTGGCCGTGGGCGAGAACATATCGGGGCTGGAGTAGTACACCTCATCAAAATCTTGAGGGAAACCCTGAAAATCTTGCATCTCATCATCAGAATGTACAGGCCATATTTGAGAACTTCCTGGGAAAACTAGAGTGTCAATATCAAACCCAATGGTTAGCACCAGTACCTTCAGGTCGCCCCGGGGCGTGTGGGGCCCGCCAAAGTAGGAGTAAACACCCGTTCTGGAGATGGTATCGGTGTAGGGATGCGCATCCTCCTCCCAGAGGATCTGCGCCAGGGTGGGGAGGCTAAGGATTATAAGAAAGAAAGAAAGAAAGAAAGAAAGAAAGATTGAGCGACCAGTAAGTAGTCGAGCTAATTGCTGGGTTAGCGCATTACCCCTCGGTATAGCGTTACCCTGTGTAGTATTTAGTTTTTGTGTTTCCATTTCTTTTGTTTTTTTAGTTCTTAATTAGCTTGGTTGAGAACACCCCAAGGGGCGTGGTAAGAGAGATGATTAACGGGCCAGCAGGCCAATTTGCTGCCGAAAGGGTTAGCTCCCCGTTGCCCGCAACGGGTTGGCTATGTATTACACCACCCAAAAGCGTTTGCACCGTAAGCGTACCCTTTGCCCCTGCGGGAATGGTTACCACCA
>JAQUJY010000088.1 GCA_028680705.1 Bacteroidales bacterium | reverse complement strand
AATAAAGCAAAAACAATTTGTTTTTGAAAGGGACTTATTTTCCAGCTAATTTCTTAATTTGTAACGTATTTAGGAGGATACAGAACTATTTTTGCCGATTTCTAAAAAGTTTCGGATGCTAGTGAAATAGAAACACTCGTGTCCCGTAAAAATAAGACATTCTGAAATTACCTATTCGTGTTGCGACTGGCATCGGTCGGTGAGCCGGACGGAGCCTTGAACTTCTTTGCTTACTTTCTGCTTTCAAGAGAAGAAAGTAAGTGGGGTATGGGGCAAAGCCCCCAGCTATTAGATATAGCTAACTCGACTAGTGAAAACAAGGCTTTTAGATTGATGTGATTTTCTTTTATCGGACAATAATGAAATAGAAAGAAGAAAATAGAGGGAAGTCGATAAGACTCTAAATAATATTTACCTCCATCTCGAGGGTTACGTTAAACTTCTCCATTACAGATTCGCGAATGCTGTGTGCTAAATAAATAACATCATCACCACTACACCCTTCATAATTAACAAGAACCAAAGCCTGCATTTTATGTACCCCCACCTTACCAATCCGCTTGCCTTTCCATCCACATTGCTCAATTAGCCAACCTGCTGGCAACTTAACAAGTTCATTACTTACAGGATAATACGGCACTTTATCAAACTTTTTCTGAAGGTCTTCCACTAGTGTGATATCGACCACAGGGTTCTTAAAGAAACTGCCAGCATTGCCAAGTTCTTTTGGATCGGGTAATTTAGAGTTACGAATAGCTATTACAGCCTTACGAATATTTGCAATATTTAATTGGCCAAATTGCTTTAGTTCTTCCTCAAGATTTCCGTAGTGTATAGCATACTTTGGCGTTTTACTTAAACGAAAAATAACATGAGTAACGACAACCTTCCCTTTAAGCTCATTCTTAAAGATACTATCCCTATAGCCAAATTGACATCCATCATTGGCTAGCATAAACGATTTGAGCGTATCAATATAAATACCCTCTACCCGCTCAATAGTATCCTTTGCCTCAACGCCATATGCACCAATATTCTGTATAGGCGATGCGCCTACACTTCCAGGTATCAATGATAAGTTCTCAATCCCACCAAGCCCCCTATTAACAGCATACTCAACTAGATTATCCCAATCAACTCCAGCACCAACTTTTAAACTCACATACTGCTCATCTTCATAAACATCATCAATACCTAGTATTGCTGGTTTTACTACAACACCCTTGTAGTCACCCTTGAAAAGCACATTCGAACCTCCCCCTAATACAAACCATTGAAATTGATTATCCTTAATCCATTTAATGGCTTCTTTTAAGTCAGCAACACTCTTAGCCTCAATAAAATGGTCAGCTTTAGCATCTATACCAAAGGTATTCAATGACTTTAGGCAATAATTGTGAAAAATACTGTACATACCCGTAATTTTATGCAAAGATAAAAAAATGTGGCGGGGTAAAGAGTTTTTCGTTAATTTAGCAAAAAAAGCATTGACTAAAATTGTAATACTGGTTACCTCCGATATAATTACCGATCAACGAATCCATAGAACAGCATCTACATTTACCAAGCAAGGTTTTAGCGTAACCGTTGTTGGTCGAAGGCTTAAGACTACACCCAAAACAGTTAAGAAAGAGTATAACACCATACTTCTTAGATTGCCTTTTAGCAAAGGCCCTGCATTTTATGCTTGTTACAATCTCTGGGCTTTTATCTATCTACTATTTCACAGGTATAGTTTAATACACGCAAATGATCTTGATACCCTTCTAGCAGCCCGCATAGCAAGCAGGTTGCTTAATAAACCAATTGTTTATGATAGTCATGAACTTTTTACCGAAGTACCAGAACTTGTTGACAGACCAAGGACAAGAAACTTTTGGTATCGCCTTGAGAAGAGGTTAACCAAAGGCTTGCAACACTGCTCAACTGTATCGGATGGAGTATCAATGGAACTTAAGAACAGATATGGTATAAATTGCACCATAATCAGGAACTTACCATTGCGCAAGACCTACCCAAAGAAACAACCAAGTCAAGATGAAAAAACAATAATCTATCAAGGAGCCCTAAATATTGGTAGAGGACTGGAGAAACTGATAGATGCTATGGTTCTACTTCCGAACTACAAGCTAATAATTGTTGGTTCTGGTCCTATTCATAAAGAGCTAAAGCAAAAAATAAAAACCTTGGGAATTACTGAAAGGGTAATACTGTACGGGAAAGTGGAGCATGAACATTTGCACAGAATAACCTGCGTTGCCCAACTAGGTGTATCCATTGAAGAGGATATGGGTTTGAACTACCGTTACGCATTACCAAATAAAATTTTTGATTATATACAAGCCGGATTACCTGTACTAGTAAGCAATCTGCCTGAAATGGCCAGGATTGTTAATACCTATGAGGTTGGCACCACCCTTGACCCTGATTGCAATAGCCAACAAATGGCGACCGCCATTAAGGATATGCTAACCAATGCTGCTGCCATGCTAGCATGGCAGCATAACACCAAACGTGCCGCTGATGAGCTATGCTGGGAAACTGAACAGAATAAATTACTTTCTCTCATTCAAAGAGCCCTGAGATAGTTTAATAATTGCCGCTCAACAAAAAAGTCGATATTTTGCTTAACCTAGAGAACCTGATAGTGCATTTAGGAAAATGTGACGTGTTCCCAACTAAGGAAATCACCATAGATACGCCCCATTTAATTGCTGATTCAAACCCAACCTAATTTTATTCTTCGCTGAGAATATGCAAGTACTCTTTTCTCGTCAAGCGAAAAAGGCGCTCTACCCTGCAAACTATCAGGAACAAGAACCTCCATATTCTCCTCTATTCCAACAATAGCAAAAACACCTTTCGGGTTTGAGCTAAAAAAACAAGCAACAAAAAAAGGAGTAATTGTCAACAATCCATTATAACAATAATAATATTTAGCAGGAACGAGACAAAGTGTCCACAGATTTTGTTAAACGAGTACATATATTATACTATGTGTGTTTCTCTCGACTTTCTCTCCGTATTAGCTGGTTTATTCTTTCTAAATTTAATTTTTTATTGTAATATGGTCCAAAACTTGATTTTTCCTTTTTGTTTTTCGGTAAAACGGAGTAAGTTTAGCTGCATTTTATAATCCTATATCTACACAGCCATGAAGATAAAACTAAAAATCAGACAAAAGATTTTCCTTTTTGTGCTAACCACGTCAATGATACTATATGTAACGGCCATTGGCTATATAGTTACAACCTCGAGGGAGGCAATGCTCAACGATGCACTTGAAAATGCAAGGCTTACAACTCGGATATCAGCCGATAGAGTAGAGAAAGAGTTTGAACGAGATTTAGCGCTTACCCGTACACTGGCGCAAGCATTCTCGATATACCAAGAGCTGCCTACCGATTTATGGCAAGATTTGTTTATACGCATGTATAAACCTGTACTCGAGAATAATAAGCATGTTTATTCCATTTGGGATAGTTGGGAACTCTATGGCTTTGTTCCAAATTACGATAAGGATTATGGCCGGCTATGCTTAACACTATGGCGTGAAAATAACGAGATTAAAGAAATTATTGACTACAGAAGCCTCGATGGCGATGGGGAAATATACGGAGATTTCAAAAAGGGCAATCAAGAAGGATTATGGGATCCATATCTTGACGAGGGAAACCTTGAGGATAAGGGTGAAGCTTTACTAATGACAACGGTTGTTTCGCCAATTCAGAAAGACGGAAAATATATGGGACTAGTTGGGCTTGACATAAGCCTTGAGAGTTTGCAAGAAACAGTTTCAGAAATAGAACCAGTTGAGGGAAGTTATGCGTTTCTGGTCTCTACGAGCTCTCTTGTAGCTGCTCACCACGATCCAAACCTCATAAACAAACCATTGGATAGCATACTCCCCATTTACTATGAAACAGAAAATCTTTCTCAAGTAGTATCCGAAGGGCAAGAGCATAGTTTTTTCCGTGTTGACTCCATGGGAAACGAGCACTACATTTCGTTCGCTCCCGTAAAGGCAGGAAACTCCTACTCATCATGGTCGCTAGCCCTTAGTATTCCGCTAAAGGTAATAACCGAAAGGGCCGATAAAAACCTATACGTATCGCTTTTAATCGGAATTATTGGCTTGCTGATCCTAATGCTGATGCTTTTCTTTGTAGCTAATAATCTAACACGCCCAATTAGGCGAATAACTCAGTCACTTAATCGACTAAGCAAAGGTGAAATCTCCAATGATTTAATCCTCAAGTTAAACACAGGCGATGAAATTGAGACTATGGCAAACTCGCTTAATATATCAATTGAAGGACTAAATAAAAAAAGCAGTTTTGCCAACAGTATAGGAGAAGGTAAACTCGAAAGCGAACTCCAACTGCTGGGAGACGATGATATTCTCGGGAAATCACTATTGGATATGCGCAATAGCCTTGTAAAAGCTCAGAACGAAGAAAAGATTCGCATTATTGGAGATAAAAAGCGCACATGGGCAAATGAAGGATTTGCCCTTTTTGCCGATATCCTAAGACAAAATAATGACAACTTAGAAAACTTAGCCGATGAGGTTCTTAAGCAAATAGTAAAGTACACTGGCGGTAATCAAGGTGCACTTTTTCTTTTAAATGATGATGATAATAGAGAGACATATCTCGAAGCAACCTCTGTTTATGCTTGGGATAGGAAGAAATTCCTAAATATGAAAGTAATGCTGGGCGAAGGACTTGTGGGTGCCTGTGCACTTGAACGCGAAACCATATTCCTTACTGAAATCCCTGAGAACTTTGTGTCAATTACATCAGGACTGGGTGAAGCTAACCCAAACTGTATAATAATTGTTCCCCTTAAGCAGGATGAAAACATACTTGGGGTACTTGAGATTGCCTCGTTCAAGGTTTTCGAGGAGCATGAGGTTGAATTTTTGGAGAAAGTTTCGGAGAGCATAGCCTCAACCATTGCAACTGTCCGAATAAATGCTAAAACTCGTACACTACTTGAGCAATCGCAGCAACAAGCCGAAGAGATGCAGGCACAAGAAGAAGAGATGCGACAAAATATGGAAGAACTCATGGCTACTCAAGAAGAAATGGCCAGGAAGGAAAAAGAGATAGCTTGGACAATGGACGCCGTTGGTGGATTGGGTCTGCTCATGGAGTACGACTTTAAGGGTATAATAACCTACGTAAACACCTTACTGTGCAACAAGTCGGGTTATTCAAAAGAAGAACTTTTGGGGCAGCATCATAGTTTTCTGTTTGAGGATAGAGATGACATAAAAACAGATGATTATCAAATGTTTTGGGACAGTATGCATAATGGAATACCCTATGAATCAATTCTGAATAGGACTACTAAAACAGGGGAGATTTTTACCGTTAAGGGACATTGTCGCCCTATATTTGATGACGATGGAAGACCAATAAAGATTGTTGAAATTGCTTTTGATATTACTGAACTTACCAGCAAAAAGAAAAAATAACTATAGGAGAATTTTTAAGGCGCGGAATATAAAAAAAATCTCGAACCCGTCAATACGCTAGGTTGCATCAATTTAAGCCTAATGTATTGACGGGTTCCCCATTAGGGAACCTATTTAAACAATGAGTTTTAAGGAAGATTTTTTAGCATCTAGCAGACAACAATTACGGAAACACTTTTCTAAATAGCCCTTTTATTATAATCCCAAAAGCAACTTTTCGGGTTTGTTCCCTTTAAACACCATAAGTTCAGGGTTTTCAAGCATTTGTTTTACCTTAACCAGGAACCCAACGGAATCTTTTCCATCAATTACTCTATGGTCGTAACTTAGTGCAATGTACATCATGGGCCTAACTTCAACCTTGCCGTTTACGGCAATTGGTCGCTCAAGAATGTTGTGCATTCCTAATATTGCCGATTGAGGAGGGTTAAGTATTGGTGTTGACAGCATCGACCCAAAAACTCCGCCGTTTGTTATGGTAAAAGTCCCCCCAGTTAAGTCGTCGAGCCCAATACGCCCAACCTCGCCCTTTTGGGCCAGTTCAAGTATGTTGGTTTCTATTTGCGCCATTGATAGGTCTTCTGCATTTCGAATAACAGGAACCATAAGCCCTTTGGGGGTTTGAACTGCAATACCAATATCGTAATAGTTTGGGGTTACAATCTCGTCGCCATCTATAAATGAATTAACCATAGGATACAGCTTTAGCGCCTCAACAACCGCTCTGGTAAAAAACGACATAAACCCCAACTTAATATCATATTTTTCTTGAAAATGCTTTTGATATTCCTTACGTATGCTAATTATCCTGCTCATATCCACCTCATTAAAGGTAGTGAGCATTGCCGTTTGGTTTTTAACCGCCACAAGACGTTGGCTAAGTTTTTTACGCAATTGACTCATGGCCAGACGTTCCTCGCTGCGTTCTCCTACTCTATTCTTTGTATTGCTTGCATTAGTCTCTACAATAAATCGATTAACATCATCGGATGTTATTTTCCGCAACCCGTTAATAATATCATCGACATCGAAACCTTTATCATCCATTATTTTCTGAGCAAGCGGGGTAACTTTTACCTTTGATTTCTCTGTAGATAATATTTTTGATGATACTTTTTTCTCCTCAACAACTATTTTCTCCTTTGGCTTCTCTTTTGATTCCTCTTCAGCATTGGTAATCTCCTTTACCTTATCAAGCCCCTTGGGCTTTTTAGCATCGGTATCAATTGTACAAGCCACTTCGCCTACCCTAACGGTACCGCCTTGCACTTTAATGCTTAATATACCGCTATGGCTAGCCATCAGTGGTAGGGTTGCCTTTTCCGATTCAATTTCGGCAATCTCCTGATCCTTCTCAACCCATGAACCATCGGCAGCTAACCAATTTGCTAATTCAACCTCAGTTATTGACTCCCCTGGGCTTGGGATAATAATATCTACTTTCATTCCTTATATATTTTTTTGGCACTTTGGGTTTATTCAAAAACAATAAAAATCTAACATCCACTGTAATTTATAATATCCGATATGCTTAAATCAATACTTCTATTTGCCCCTAACAACCTCTACATACTCGGCTTTTCTCTCGCTGCGCTGGCTGCCAACCTTACACTGTAAACCGCAGTACTTGTTATTTAGTTCGCAATCGCATCGGCGAAAAACCTTTCCAATAATCTCTTGCTGCTCCTGATTATGAAGCTTACTTAGGCCAACTGCCGGACTTCCGCTTGCCAACCGCGAAACCACTTCAATGGGAACTTGGGTAATGTTATCTCGAATAAAGTTCCATGCCCCCATGTTCTGAGGTTCCTCCTGAACCCACAACCATTGAATTGTATTTGGATAACGGGCAATAACGTTCTCAACTTGCTTTTTAGGGAATGGATACAACTGCTCAATGCGAACAAGTGCAATATCATTAGCTTCGAAATGCTCCTTGCGTTCAAGCAAATCGTAGTAAATTTTACCGGAACAAAAGACAACCCTTAGTACTTTCTCACTTTCAACATAATTATCATCAATAACCTCCTGAAATGCTCCTTTACTCAATTCATCGAGCTGCGATATGCATCTGGGGTGACGGAGTAAACTTTTGGGTGTAAACACAATTAACGGTGTTCTAAACTCTCGCTTAACCTGTTTGCGAAGTGCATGAAAAAAGTTTGCAGGTGTAGAAATATTGGTAATCTGCATATTTTGTCTTGCAGCAAGGGTTAAAAACCTCTCTATACGGGCACTTGAGTGTTCAGGACCTTGCCCCTCAAACCCGTGAGGGAGAAGGAGCGTTAGCCCTGACTTTAACCCCCATTTATCCTCGGCAGAGCTAACATACTGATCGATAATTACCTGAGCTACGTTAAAAAAATCGCCAAATTGAGCTTCCCAAATCGTAAGCCCATTGGGAACCCCAAGCGAGTAGCCATAATCGAATCCTAAAACACCATACTCAGAAAGGGGACTATTGTAAACATGGAAACTTGCCTGAGTTGAAGAGATATTCTTGAGCGGAAAATACTTCTCCTCTGAATCCTCAACTGCATAAACAGCATGTCGATGCGAGAACGTTCCCCGCTCGCTATCCTGTCCGCTAAGCCTCACGGGATGACCCTGATCGACCAGTGTACCATATGCCAATAACTCTGCAATGGCCCAATCAACCCTACCACTTTCAACATGTAATTGGCGATCGGCAATAAGTTTTTCGAGTTTTTTGAAAAACTGCATGTCAGGAGGCAGGCTGTTTATGCTTTTGGCAATCCGCTCCAAATCAGCCATTGCAACACCTGTTTCTGGTGATGTGCAGAAATCGTCTTTTACAGAATGGCGTATTTGCTTCCAATCAGATTCAAGAAAAGGCTGTATTGATACCTTTTTAGCCTTTTGGGCTAACTCTAACTTTTCGTCAAGGAAACTATCAAAACTATCAACCTTCTTTTTCAGAAATTCACTATCAATTACGCCCTGTTCAACTAACTTCTTTGCATAAATATCTCTTGGATTAGGATGTTTGGCAATGGCCTTGTACAGTATTGGCTGCGTAAATCGGGGTTCATCGCCCTCGTTGTGCCCATATCGCCTATACCCTAAAATATCAATAAAAACATCTCTTTGGAAGCGTTGTCTAAAGTCCATGGCCAAGCGAATGGTATGAGCCAATGCCTCAGGATCATCGCCATTTACATGAAATATTGGCGATTGAATTACCTTGGCAATGTCGGTGGAGTATGTACTACTCCGCGCATCGGCATAGTTTGTAGTAAACCCAACCTGATTGTTTACAATTAGGTGAATAGCTCCGCCAACCCTATAGCCTTTAAGCTGCGACATCTGTAGGGTTTCGTAAACTACCCCCTGCGATGCAATAGCGGCGTCTCCGTGTATTATGATTGGTGCAAGTTTAGTAAAATCTTTTTGATAAAGATGATCTATCCGAGAACGTGAAAGGCCAATTGCTACAGGTGTTACCGCTTCTAAATGCGATGGATTAGGCACTAAATTAAGTTTAACCTCATTGCCATTGTCTGTTTTAACCGATGCGCTATAGCCCATATGATATTTTACGTCGCCTAGCGCAACGTTCTCATCGTACTCTTCGCCAAAAAACTCACTAAATATATTGTCAAAGGGTTTCTGCATAATGTTGGCGAGCACATTTAGCCTGCCCCTATGGGGTATACCTATAACAAACTCCTGAATACCTAACTCAGCGCCACGCTCAATCACCGCATCCATTGCAGGGATTAGCGTTTCTACACCCTCAAGTGAAAATCGCTTTTGACCAATAAATTTCCTGTGGATAAACTGCTCAAAACCAACAGCCTGCTTTAGGTGACTAAGTATATGTTTTTTTTGTTCGTGCGTAAAAACTGTGCTATTCCTATTATTCTCAATCCTATGCTGCAACCAGTTTACAACCTCATTATTGCGAATATACATGTACTCACATCCTATTGTAGTTGTATAGGTTGATTGCAGAAAATCAAGTATATCGGACAGTTTTGCAGGGCCAATCCCCAGCTGCTTGCCCGCCTGAAAAACAGTGTTTAAATCAGCCTTCGATAGTTCAAAATTCTCAATATCGAGTGTTGGCGTAAACATACGAGGCGTACGAACCGGGTTGGTTTTGGTAAACAAATGCCCTCGCTTACGGTATGCATCAATAAGGTTTATCACCTTTACTTCAGCATCAAACTGCTGCCCACCATTGGTTGAATAACCAGCGAGCGCAAAATCAAATCCCTTAAAAAAGTTTCGCCAACCCTCTTCAACCGAATTAGGATTGGACAAATACTCCTTGTACAACTTATCGACCGCCTGGGGATCGATATTTCCTAAAAATGATTCAGATTCCATTCTACTAAATGTTTTATGGCTACCTAATAACAAAGATAGCAGAAAAATAGTAACAGGATTAATACTTCAATAATCCATAGACTAACAGATAAGACGTTTGAATGTTGAGTAAACACTCTTCATTTACACGATTCCTTTATCGATTTATTTAACTTTACCCCACCATAAGATTAATCAGCATTTTAAACCAAGGCATAGGTCGATGAATATTATCAATACGATTAAAAAAGAACTTAACCACTTTAATGACAAAAAGAGAGGCGAAGCACTGCCCCGATACTTTCAGGCCTATCCTGGTGGTTACGGTGAAGGCGATAAGTTTATTGGAGTAACAGTTCCCAACCAACGGGCAGTATCAAAAAAATACTATAAAAATATTAGCCTTAATGAACTTGAACAATTGCTCTGGGAGCCTATTCACGAGTACCGTTTAACCGCCCTATTTATGCTTATACTTAAGTATCAGACGAGCAAGGATGAGAGCTTACAAAAGGAAATTGTGGAACTGTACCTAAAAAACATAGAACGGGTTAACAACTGGGACCTTGTTGACTCCTCGGCACACCTCATTCTTGGACCGCATTTAATGAATGGGAACAGGCAGTTGCTATACGAATTGGCCAAGGATAATAACCTTTGGGTACAGCGCATTGCCATAATTGCAACCCTGCATTTTATAAGAAATGGGCAATTTGACGATACGCTTAGCATTGCGGAAATTCTGCTAAACCATAAGCATGACCTTATTCACAAGGCAGTTGGATGGATGCTGCGTGAGGTTGGAAAAAAGAATTATGAGGTAGAACATGCTTTCCTTATAAAGCACTACAACAATATGCCCCGCACCATGCTACGCTATGCCATAGAACGATTTCCAGAAGAGATTAGACAGGGCTTTCTGAAAGGCAAGTATTAGGGCAATTGTGGTAATTACAATAAATAACAAACTTCGTAATAACAGCCGAACAAATTCAAAATCAAATTATTACAGAAACTCTTTAAAAACTATTATATCAAATATAAATGTCGTTTAGCTAACACTTCGGCTTCGACTGTTAGCTAAACGACATTGCCCTAATATTTCTGAATGGTTTATACTATGGATAACCATTCAATACACCATTGCAGGCTAATAGGTAAGCCCTGCAACAAACTTTAATTTATGGTAGCTGAATCTCGTTTGTACTGCTTGGTATTATTATCTCTCCAAGAATTGCTAGTCTTTTGTTGTTCCCGTTAATAGCATTTGATTGTACAGTAATAGTACGGCTTATACGATGTGGATGCGGACTTACCCTAAACCAGATTTTTATTGTCCCCTTTTGTCCTGGGGCAACTGGTTTGCGTGTCCAATCATTAATCCTTGTTCCACAACATCCCGTAACCTGATTTAGGATAAGGGGCTGGATTCCATCATTGTAGAATTCGATTTCCACATTACCAATATCTTCAGTCACATCACTTGTGGGGATGCTTCCTATGTTAATTTCCGAAGGTTCGAACCTAATAAAGGGTCCCTTTTCCTTTAACTCCTCATCGGATGGTTGCTGAGCAAATAGTACAGAAGTACTGAACAATAGTAGGGTATAAAGCAGATATTTTCTCATGAACATTTGTTTTTTAAAAGGTTGCCACAAATTTAGTAAATAATTTAAAATGTTCTTAGGTATCATCTAAAAGCGTACCAAAGTTTATCACACTAAATATCGAGGAATATTATTGGGAAGCCGGGCCAGGGTTTGGTAGTTGAGTTGGTTACTCATCTCGCTAAACGAGGCAATGCTTATGCTTAATCTCTTTTGCTTGCCAACAAGCACAACCTCATCACCAGGTTGCACATTGGGGATATCGGTAACGTTAACGCTCATGGTGTTCATGGTTACAGTTCCAATAACCGGCACCCGCTTGCCATGTATAAGAACTCGTCCGCTATTGCTCAACGATCGGCTAAAACCATTGGTATACCCAACCGGAATTATGGCAACCTTAAGTTTCTTGTTGGCCATGAATGATGTTCCGTATCCGACAAAATCGCCTGGTTCCACCTCCTTAACGGTCATCACGCAAGATTTCCAAGAGATAACCCTTTTCAAGTCCGAATCCTTGGCCTGATTTTTCTTAAATTGATGAATAAAGGTTTCCTGGCTAGGCCAAAATCCGT
>JAQUJY010000087.1:10139-12240 GCA_028680705.1 Bacteroidales bacterium | reverse complement strand
AGGAGGAAAACCTCTTTTTCAATCAAAAAAACAGAAATGTTGAGAGAAATACAGGAAATATATTCTTAGATATTAAAATACAACAAAAAAAGTAGCCGTCATCAAAATGTGATTTTGAGACGGCTACCTTATTTTAAAGGAATTACTTATCAGCAAAAAGAGTGGTTTAGTCATAAATAAGCTTAGTTTCGTCAAATATTTTATTTTATAAGTTTATTGTGTGATTTTTTGGACGCTATTTTATATATTGCGTCAGAAAATAATAGATTTAAATGGAGGCACTAATAATAGAAGGAACGACAACTAACCCAGAGGTAAATTTCAGTCCAGACGAGTATACACTGGAGATTGGCGGTTATTCTCGTCCAGAAAATGTGCATAATTTTTACGTACCACTTATTGCATGGCTTAAAGATTATAAAAACCAGTTAAAAAAAGAACTCAAAACCACCCAGAATATAGAGCCAGTAACCTTCAAGTTCAAGTATATATACTTTAACAGTTCGTCAGCTAAGTTTATGAGTGATATAATACTGCTGCTTAGCGACATGCAAAAAAGCAACATCCCGCTCAAAGTTTATTGGTTTTTTGATGGAGATGATGATGAACTTCGGGAGGCAGGCGAGGAATTTTCCGAAATGGCAAATATTCCTTTTCACTTCGTGGAGATTAGCCGTTAGCTATTCGACCAATTCTTGCTCCAAGTTTCTGAGAAAATATTGACTGTTTGGCAACCCCGATAGTTCCAGTTGCCTCATCCACTCCTTAGCCGTTTCTCGCTCTCCAATTTCCCAGCAAATACGAGCTAGGTTGTAAAATGAGTAACCATAAACGTGAGTAGGCTTAGGAGGAATCTCCTCTACAATCTCACCAAAAAGCACCAGTGCCTTTGCATGGTTATTTTCAGCATAAAAGCGCATTGCCTCATCAAAAAGCCGCAAATCGTGGTTTAGTTTTTTGCTAAGGATAATGCCCCTGAGTTCGAAACATGATTTTTCGCAAACTTCAATAATATTCAACGTTTCGGGATCTCCTGGTACTGGTGGGAAGGTTAACGAAAAGTGTAATTTCTCACCCACCTCAGTAAAACCATGCGCACTGGGACACCATGGAATACCGCTTTTGCCGATAGCCCGAAGTCTTTTGAAGCTATCGGGATCTTCGATATAAGTATTCCTATCGGCACAGAACCAGCCGCCCTCACTAAGCTTATTAAGGATAAAAAATCTAACAACTATTGAATCGGTATAAAAAAGGATTTTCTCAATCTTAAGTTCTGGGTGCGATTGCTGGACGATTGCTGGGTTTTCTACCACCCTATACTGCCCATTTACTCTCGGTAAAAAATTTGCAAGAATAAAAGCAATTAGTACGATTTTTCTCATGGTACACACGAATTATGGAAGCAAGATAAACAAAAAAACCGGGCAGAGAGCTCTGCCCGGCACTATTGCGAGAATCAAATTTAGAATTTATAGTCGAACCCAATGGCAGCAACCATTGTGTTACGGTTATACTCTTCTTTGTATCCTGTAAAGTTTTTGGTGTACCCCTCGTTTATGGTGTACATAAAGCCCAGGTTTAGACCCAACCTCTGGTTTATCATGTACTTACCACCCAAGCCCACCGAGTTAGAGTTTAGGCTATGACTTAAATCGCTATGGAACTTGTCGTTGGCTCCGGTTTTAGTGAGCAAATAACCTGCGCTAACCAGTAGATTATCGGTAACCATATACTCCAAACCAAAAGCTGCTTCCCATGAGTTTCCATCCATAACCTCCTCGTTATCTACAAATTCACCGTTTATCTTCTTCCCATATTTTGCATTCTTATCGAAGTAGTAGTGAAATCCACCTGTTACAAAAAGTTTACTTATTGGTCTATAGCCAACCCCAACTGTTAGCAACGAGGGCATATCATTCGGCGTTTTAGCACCTTCTGGGTATAGCCCAACATCGTCAAGAATGGTTTTGTTGGTAAGGGTCATATTTGTTTTATGCTCATACTTAAGGGCAACATTAAGGTTCTCGGAAAATTTAAGGTTAACCCCAATAATAGGAGAAATACCAGAACTGGTTTGCGATGCATCAACCTCTTTATC
>JAQUJY010000087.1:0-10039 GCA_028680705.1 Bacteroidales bacterium | reverse complement strand
CTACCCCCACCACCAATGGGGTTTACACCAAGGGAGTAAGCTACCTTATCCTTTTTGTAAACTGCGTAAAAAGTAGGAAAAACGGGTGCAAAAACATCCCCCTGAAAATTTTGCTGATTCATGGGAAACGTGCTGCTAATTTCACGTGTTTGCATAATGGTTTGGCTGTTTACCGATACGTGGAACCCATTATCCAGATGAACTAGCCCTGCGGGGTTATAGTAAACACCCTCAATGCTAATGGTGGCATCCTGAGCGGGCATTCGAATAAACGATGCGCTTTGGTTTGTATTTGTTACAATACCCCCAGCGTATAAAGTTGCTGGTAAAAAAGCGGAGACCGCCAAGCAAAAGATTGCTAATCGTTTCATAATGTTATAGTTTAAGGTTTAGAGTTATGCTGAAACATTATGCAATATAAACATTTGTTTAAAAGGTTTTACAATTTTATAAATTTAATATGGTACAAAGCGCTAGTTACCTTAGCAGGTTGAGATAGTAACAATTAACAAATTACAGTATATTGCTGCTATTTAGCGTCTTCCAACTTAGTGCTTTAGTTGAAATGGGAAATAATTTTTACTCAGCTAAACTTTCCACCTGGTATTATATCAATATACTAAACCTAAACAATAGCCATGAAAGGACTTAGAATTACATTTTTTGCAACATTTTTATTAGCAGGTTTATCGCTTATAACCCTTGCCCAGGAAGAAGGAGAAGGGTATAAACTTGAAGTGGTTAAAGAGATTGAAACTAGCCCAGTTAAGAATCAACAGCGGACAGGAACATGCTGGAGCTATGCAGTATCATCTTTCCTTGAATCGGAAATTATAAGAATGGGTAAACCACAGGTTTTACTTTCTCCCATGTATTTTGTTAAGCATACCTATGCCAATAAGGGCAAAAGATTTGTTCGTTTTCAGGGTAAAAACAACTTTGGACAGGGCGGTCAGGCACACGATGTTTTAACCGTTATTGCAAAGCATGGTGTTGTTCCAGAAAAGGAGTTTCTAGGAAATAATTATGGCGAGGAAATGCATGTTCATTCTGAGCTTGCAGCAGTGCTAAGTGGTTTTTTAGAGGCTGTTATTAAAAACCCAAACCGCAAACTATCCACTGCATGGGAACCTGCATTCAATAATATTCTTACTACATATCTTGGCGAAAACCCTGAGAGTTTTAGTGTTGAAGGAAAAATGTTCACTCCACACACCTTAACAGAGCATCTAGGCATTGATATTGAAAGCTACATAGAACTTACATCCTACACTCATCACCCGTTCTACCAGCCAATAGTTCTTGAAATTCCCGATAACTGGGCGCACAAAGCATACTACAACGTTCCAATTGATGAACTAATAGCAATTATGCACAACGCAATAGATAACGGTTATACCATTTGCTGGGATGGCGATGTAAGCGAAAAAGGATTTGCTTACCGAAAGGGATTGGCAGTACTGCCACAAGTTAAGGTTACCGAAATGACCGATAGCGAACAAGGCAAGTGGGCAGATATGCCTAAGGATGAATTGCTAAGTACAATCTACGGATTTAATCGCATTGTGCCCGAAGTTAACGTAACCCAAGATTTACGCCAGGAAACTTTTGATAATTTCACTACCACTGATGATCACTTGATGCATATTGTTGGTATCTCTAAAGATCAGGACGGGAATTTATACTACCTAACCAAAAACTCGTGGGGTAGTTCAGACCACATATATAATGGATATTTGCACATGTCGGAGCAGTATGTTAAGCTAAAAACCACTTCCATCATGGTGCATAAAGATGCTTTGCCCAAAGATTTAGCAAAAAAACTAGGGTTAGAGTTTTAAAGCAACAAAGCCTTTTGGTTAATGGGGTTAGGTTGCTTTTTTATGGTTCTTTTAGGTTTCCACTGCCAGCAATTGCTGGCAGTGGTTTTTTATAGCACCAAAAGGTTACACCCTCTTATCTGACTACCATCCATCCTGCCCGAAACCTCGAAAGTGCCGTTGCTATGCAATGCCCCTAAATCGTCGGTTTGAATAAAGGAGCAGGAGTTGATATTTGCCAGATCAATTATATTTAGCGCTCCCGATCGCCCATTGGGTAAATACGAAAACGGGTCATAAGGATCGCGAACCAACACCCTCATCCACGGTGGGGTTGAAAAAACACCTTCGCCCTTTGAGTAAGCCTGCGAAAGGAGTTCAGTCATTCCATACTCAGAGTGAACAGAACTAAGACCAAGCGATTGTTTTAGGATTGCATGCACCTCACTACGAACCAGTTCCTTCCCTCTTCCTTTCATTCCTCCAGTCTCCATTACAATAGTGCTCTTTAGGTTTAACCGATGTTTTGATGCCAACTCTAGCAGGGCAAACGTAACCCCTAGCAAAATGGTAGGTTGATGGATTTTCTCGAGATGCTTTAGTTGCTCTACTAATTCGTTAGGATTATGCAAAAAGAAACCGCTATGCGGGTTTTGGCTATCAGCAATTAGCCTGTTTGCCATATAGACTAGCGATGAACCGTCCCTCTCGAGGTATGAGGGCAGAAGTGCCAAAACACAATAATCCGAAACATCCCCATAGAACAGCCTAAACCCCTCTAAAAAACTTTGCTCATAAACTGCAAGCGATTTCACATAGTGTTTACTCGATTCGGCTCCTGTGGTTCCACTGCTGCTAAAAATAACCTCATGCTTGTCATTATCAACTAAAATACGGTGCGACCTAAAAAAGGATATGGGGAGGAAGGGTATTTGCTCAATTAACTCTACGCTATTTACGTCAATATTTAGGTACGATACATATTGAGCATAAACGCCGTTATGCTTAACCTGAAAGCGAAACATATCTAAAGCCAAGGCTTCAAATTCTGCTGGTGTTACGCTAAAAACTCTATTTAAAAGTTGGGTGTTCATCCGTGCAAAGTTACATAAATATAAATTTTGATGCTCGCAAAAACAAACGGCGAGGGATTGCCTCGCCGAAATGATAAGCTATAAACACTGACGATTACTCTCTAACCGCCTTAATGCCTGGCAAATCACCATTTTCGAGATATTCGAGCAATGCACCTCCACCTGTTGATACGTAGCTTACCTCGTTGGCCAAGCCAAGCTGATTAATTGCAGCTACCGAATCGCCACCTCCAACTAGGCTAAACGCACCCTTAGCTGTGGCTTTGGCCATGGCTTTGGCAACCTCTTTTGTTCCAAGGGCAAAATTCGACATCTCAAAAACTCCCATTGGCCCATTCCACAGAATAGTTTTTGAACCATCGATAATTGCCGAGAACGCAGAAATTGTTTCAGTACCTATATCTAGACCTAGCCAACCATCGGGAATTTCATTTGACTTAACGATTCTGGTTTTAGCATCATTGCTAAACGAATCGGCAATTACTACATCCACAGGCAATAAAATTTTTACCCCTTTCGCTTTTGCCTTGGCCAAAATAGCTAAAGCCATGTCTAACTTATCGTCCTCAACCATCGATGCCCCAATTTTACCACCGTTGGCCTTTATAAAAGTAAACATCATAGCACCGCCAATAATAAGGTTATCAACCCTATCGAGAAGATTCTCAATGATGGTGATTTTTGTACTCACTTTTGCTCCACCAAGCACTGCGGTATAAGGTTTCTGTGGATTATGAAGTACTTTATCTAAGCCTGCCAATTCGCTTTCGACTAAAAGACCAAACATTTTGTTGTGCGGAAAAAACTTGGCAATTATTGTTGTTGATGCGTGCGCCCTATGAGCTGTACCAAAGGCATCGTTAACGTAAACATCGGCAAGGGTTGACAGTTTTTGAGCAAAACCCTCATTACCCGCCTCTTCTTCCTTGTAAAACCTGAGATTTTCGAGCAAAAGCACCTCGCCTTTCTTAAGACTGCTCGATAGCTGTACCGCATCAGAGCCTATGCAATCGCCAGCAAATTTCACCGGTTTGCCTAAGCTGCTCTCAAGGGTTGGTATGATATGTCTAAGTGAAAATTTATCCTCTGGTCCTTGCTTTGGCCGGCCAAGGTGCGACATAAGAATAACAGATCCGCCATCGCTAAGAACCTTTTTAATGGTAGGTAGGGCTCCCATGATGCGGGTATCATCGGTAACCTTCATATTCTCGTCGAATGGAACATTAAAATCGACCCTAATAATGGCCCGTTTCCCTGCAAAGTTATATGATTCAAAGCTTATCATGATAAAATGTTTTAGGTTGTTTATATTAGCAAAGATATAAAAACTGTTTGTAGAAATTTCCGAAAAACCTACAATTCAATGCAATCGTTTGGGTAAAGAGAGTTGATGACAAACTAAAGTTCTAAACCTTTTTATTAACTTTGAAACCTTGATTTAGTAACCTACAAAATTTTATGCAATTTAAGGATATAGTTGGGCAAGGAGAGGTTAAGGCAAAGTTGATTAAAAGCGTTAAAGAATCGCGTATTGCCCATGCACAATTACTGGCAGGACAAGAGGGAATCGGAAAACTAGCGCTGGCAATAGCCTATGCGCAGTACATATCGTGCCAAAATCGTGGCGAGGACGATTCGTGTGGCGTATGCCCGTCGTGCTACAAGTTTCAAAAGCTTATTCATCCTGATTTACACTTTGTGTTCCCTGTAAACGAAACAAAGAAGGAGGGCGAAGATAAAGGTAGCCGAAAGGGAAGCGATGCGCATATGCAGCAATGGCGCGAAACAATTCTGGAGGACCCTTATGTAACTGAATCGCAATGGTACTCGGCCATTGGGATTGAGAATAAGTTAGGCATAATTAACACTGGCGAAAGTTCGGAAGTTATTAAAAAGATAAGCCTTAAGAGTTTTGAGTCAGAGTACAAAACCATGATTATATGGTTACCCGAAAGGTTGCACCTTTCTGCTGCCAATAAGCTGCTTAAGTTAATTGAGGAGCCGCCCGGAAAAACAGTTTTCATAATGGTATCTGAAAGTCCGAATAAGATTATAGGCACCATTCTCTCTCGAACACAAATCATAAAAGTTCCACCCATTGCGCGCGAGGCAATTGCCGATGCTCTAACCAATCGTTATGGCATTAGCCCCAATAAAGCGAGCGACTATAGCCGCGTAGCAAATGGGAATTTTCAAAAAGCGATTGCCCTAGCACTATCGGACGAAACGAGTCCGTATTTCGTGCTCTTTTGTGATCTTATGCGCGCAAGTTTTTCCAACAATATTCTCATGCTACTCGATTGGGTTAATAGAGTATCGAAACTTGGAAGAGAGAATCAAAAAGAGCTAATAAGCTATTCGCTTAGAATTATTCGCGAAAGTTTTATGCTAAATCTTGGACTTGAGGATATAGTTTACATTGCCGGAGAGGAAATAGAATTTAGCAAAAACTTTTCTCCCTTTATCAACGGTGATAATATTCTACAGGTTTACAGCGCATTTAACCTTGCTACAGAGCATATTTCGCGCAACGGTAACCCACAAATTGTTTTTACGGATATGACCATGAAACTAGTCAAACTCATCAATAAACTTTAGCCGGTTATGTGTCGTTTTGGTTAATCTCAATATGAGTTTACCTATTGATTACAGGCTATTTTTAAGATGGATAAAAAGATTCTCATCATAAATAGCTAACTTTGTGCCAGCAAACTTAATAACAAAAGCTATGGAAGAGAGCATCTGCTCTAGAGGGGTAATAGTAACAGAAGGCGATGGAGCTGAAAACTCGGTTTGCCAGAATAAGGGTTGTGCAAAGTTAGACGTTCACAACTGGTTTAACGATGTTCCTACACCTCCAATAACAACTGATATTGTTGAAATTCAATTCAAGAATACCCGCAAGGCATTTTATCGAAATGTTAATAACCTTCCACTTGTGGATGGTGATATCGTTGCTGTTGAGGCATCTCCAGGTCACGATATTGGAACCGTAACCCTAATTGGGTGGCTGGTGAGTAGACAGCTGAAGAAAGTAGGTGTTGACCCTGAGAAAAGCGAACTCAAGAAAATTTACCGGAAGGCCAAGCCCACTGATATTGAAAAATGGTTTGAGGCGGTTTCACTAGAGCATAACACAATGATTAGAACCCGCCAAATTGTTAGCGAGCTTAACCTTAACATGAAAATTGGCGATGTTGAATATCAGGGCGATAAGACCAAAGCCGTGTTCTACTACATTGCCGACGAACGGGTTGACTTTAGGGAACTAATTAAGGTTCTTGCTGATGAGTTCCAGATTAGAATTGAAATGCGGCAAATTGGAGCCAGACAAGAAGCTGGGAGAATTGGAGGTATTGGATCGTGTGGCCGAGAACTTTGCTGTTCATCATGGATAAACAATTTTGTTTCGGTTACAACTAACTCGGCCAGGATTCAGGAACTGTCCCTCAATCCTCAAAAGTTAGCTGGGCAATGCGGTAAGCTAAAATGCTGCCTAAACTATGAACTCGATACCTATATCGATGCCCGTAAAGAATTTCCAAGAACTACCATAACGCTTGAAACAAAGGATGCCACTTACTACCACCAAAAAACTGACATCTTCAAAGGAACTATGTGGTATAGCAGTGAGCCTAATTCTGCTGCAAACCTAATCCCAATCCCCGTTGAAAGAGTTAAAGAAATTATTGATCTCAACAAAAAAGGGACTAAACCCATTAAAGTGGTTGAGCATATAAATGAAAATTTTGTTGCTGAAATTGGCTACGGAAGCGCAATTGAGGAGAACAGCCTAACCCGTTTTGACGAGAAGAAACCGAAGAAAACGAAGAAACGCCGAAAGGTTAAAAGAAAACCTAAAAATGACTAGAGTCGTATTTGGAGTTGCTATTGCTGTTGCGCTTATGGCCACAAGCTGTGGTAAAGATGCTGTGTACGATGCAAATATAGAGATACCTCAAAATGGGTGGAGTTCCGATAGCCTTGCCACTTTCACTGTTGATATAACCGATACCATTTCAGCACACCTTATTTATATCAATATACGGAATACTACAAGTTACCCCAATAGCAATTTATACCTATTTGTTCAAACAAATTCGCCCTCGGAGGCTATCCTCCGCGATACAGTTGAGTACTTTTTAGCTGATACCAAAGGACACTGGACTGGAAAGGGCTTTGGAGCGCTCCGCGATAATCAATTTCCGTATAAACAGTATGTTCGTTTTCCGGAAGAAGGAACCTATAACTTTAACCTTCAGCAAGGTATGCGTACGCATAACCTTAATGGAATAGCATCTGTAGGCATCAGAATTGAGAAAGCAACGAGCAAATAACCTATTAAGCAAACCATTCATCACTAATTTCACCGTGGGAAAAGACAAGCATAAGAGATTTGCAGAAAATGAAACCTTTAGCAATCTTTTTCAACCATCGTTTAGCGACGTATGGGACAACGACTACGAATTAAAAGGCAAGTGGCATTCTCGTGTTTTTAAAAACAGCAATCCCATTGTCCTTGAGTTGGGATGCGGAAAGGGAGAATACACTGTAAATTTAGCTAAGAAATATCCTACAAAAAACTTTATAGGAGTAGATATAAAGGGAGCCAGGTTATGGAAAGGCGCCAAAGAAGCCTTTGAAAGCAATATGGATAACGTAGCATTTATTCGTACCCGCATCGAAAATATTACCTCATTCTTCACCAAAAACGAGGTGAGCGAAATATGGATTACATTCCCCGACCCACAGCCAAAAGCAACAAAAGCAGCCAAAAGGTTAACCTCTAGTCGTTTCCTAACCTACTATCAACAGTTTGCTATTCAGAACTGTATTGTACACCTTAAAACCGATAGCCAGAGGCTACACGAGTATACCAAGGCTTTGGCAGAGCAGAATAAGCTTAACATTCTGGAGTGTACAAACAATTTGTATGAATCGGAATTCAATAATTCCACTCTTAGCATAGTAACTTTCTACGAGCAAATGTTTCTTGACCAAGGAAAGCCAATTACTTATATTAAATTTGAGCTAGATAGACTAAAAGAACTTAAAGAACCCAACCTTGGCTGACCTAAACTTTTTCGAAAAAGTTTATGAGGTGGTAAAATTAATACCCGAGGGAAAAGTTACTACCTATGGCGCAATTGCGCGGTTTATTGGATCGCCGCAATCGGCACGAATGGTGGGTTGGGCACTGAACTCAACAAAACAGCTGCCCGAGTGGATTCCTGCTCACAGAGTTGTTAATCGGAATGGACTACTAACAGGTAAAAGACATTTTCAAAACAACAATACTATGATGGAATTACTTGAGAGCGAAGGCTTAACTATTGAAAACGACAAGATAATCGACTTTAAAAATGTTCTTTGGGATCCAACTCAGGAGTTAAATCTAGATTAAGCAAAAAAACACTTCGGCAAGTTTAATACTCCACCCAACCTTTTAATCTGTTCTTTGTTATGCTAATGTAGAATTGCTACTTTTGTCCTTCTATTTAAATCAACTAATAGCAGTAATGAGCCATACACAGCAAACAATAACTGATATACTAAAAACCATAAGGCATCCCGAATTGGGGAATGATATTGTAAGCCTTGGAATGCTACAAAATCTAACTGTTGAAGCAAATAAAGTTAGCTTTACCCTTGCGCTTCAAAAATCAAACGATCCGTTTGCTTCATCAATCCGAAAGGCTAGTGTTAAAGCCATACAGCAAAGCATTGGCAGCGATATTGAGGTGAACATCGAACTGAAAACTCCTGTCAATAAGCCTAAGGAATCGCCTTATAAATTGCAAGCATCGGTAAGCAAGGTTAAGAATATTATTGCCGTTGCCTCGGGCAAGGGAGGTGTAGGCAAATCGACAGTTGCCGTTAACCTTGCCGTTGCCATGGCCAAAACAGGCGCCAGCGTTGGGCTAATAGATGCGGATATTTTTGGCCCTTCAATCCCAAAGATGCTGGGCATGGAGGATGCTAAGCCTGAGATAATCCATGAGGGCGACCTCGAACTCATTACTCCGGTGGAAAACCATGGGGTTAAGCATCTTTCCATTGGCTTTTTTGTTAACCCTAATGATGCTCTAGTTTGGAGGGGTCCTATGGCGACCAATGCCCTGCGGCAGTTAATCCATCAGGGGGCATGGGGTGAACTTGATTACCTATTTATTGATTTACCCCCAGGAACAAGCGACATTCACCTAACGCTTGTGCAGGAAGTTTCCGTTACTGGTGCTATAATTGTTAGCACTCCGCAAGATATTGCACTAGCCGATGTTGTTAAGGGCATTAGCATGTTTTCAGGAAAATCAATTAATGTTCCTGTACTGGGTTTGGTTGAGAATATGGCTTGGTTTACTCCGGAGGAACTGCCAAATAATCGCTATTACATTTTCGGAAAAGATGGCTGTAAAAAGTTAGCTGACCGAATGCGGCTTCCCCTACTTGGGCAAATCCCGCTAGTTCAGAGTATTAGAGAAGGAGGTGATAGTGGAGTGCCCGTAGCAAGTGAATCTGGGATTCTTGCCGAATCGTTTGATGCGCTTGCCAAAGAGGTGATTAGCCAAGTGGCTATTCGAAATGCCGAGCGCCCAGGAACAAAACGGGTTGAGATTACGCACAAATAAATGAACTTAAACACATAACATATTAAATCATATCAGATGAACACACCAGAATTAACGCAAAAAATTAGCGCAGCCATTGAAATGGTTCGCCCATTTCTTCAGAACGATGGGGGCGATATATCTCTAGTTGAGGTAACCGATGATCTTACCGTAAGAGTTGAACTGCACGGAGCATGTGGAACCTGCCCTTATAGCCTAATGACACTTAAGAATGGCGTAGAACAGGCCATTCGTCGTGATGTGCCGGAGATAAAAGAGGTGGTTAATATTAATCAGTAATGTCTTTTGAAGCATTAAACCTAAAAAGGGGGAACTGGCTAACACCAAGTTTCCCCTTTTTACTTTAATAGGATCTAAATATTGGGTGTCTACTCTAGATAGGTATATCCGTATAGCCCCGAACGATAGTTGGACAAAAACTCCTTACCCTCCTCGGTAGTTATGGTACCTGCTTTTACAGCACCCGTTACCCATGTCTCAACGGTTCGAGCCATCT
>JAQUJY010000086.1 GCA_028680705.1 Bacteroidales bacterium | reverse complement strand
ATATTAACAATAAAGTTATGATACGATTACTCATTATCTCATTGCTTTTTGTATCCTATACCGGAAATGCAAACAAATTGGCAAACACTGCTGGCATGGAGCATGATACTCAAGTTGAACAGCTGAACTTGTATACTCTGCTTATGGGGATTGAAAGCAAAATTTATGAGGCTTTTGTTGAAAGTTTAATGCAGCAAGACCATAAACCGCTATTGAAATTGTGCAATGAGCTTAAAGAACTCAGTACAACAGAGGAGCAGGGTATCATTATATATTGGCGCTCATACTTGCAGTTTTATTCATCAATCTATTTCCTTAAAAAAGGCGAAAGAGAAATTGCCGAAAAGGAGATTGACAAGGGAATAGATTTGTTAAACGAGATTCAAAAGAAAAATTCTGAGGATTATGCGCTCCTTGCAATGCTTCAAGGTTTTAGTGTTCAGTTTAAAGGAGCAAAAGCAAGGCATGTTTCAGATGAAATAAAGGGAAACACAAAACAAGCCCTTACAATAGACTCAACAAACCTTAGAGCCCACTATGTTTATGCAAATAATCTTTTTTACTCACCCGAGAAGAATAGTAGAGGCAGTGAAATTGAAAGGCACCTGCTGAAAGCAATTTCTTTACCTGCTCAAAAGGTTCAAAACAGCTGCTTGCCCTCCTGGGGGAAAGAGGAGTCTTTTGAGATGATAATTAAACTATACCTCAAAGAAGAAAAATGGAACTTAGCCAATAAGTACTACCAGGAAGCAATTAAAGAATTTCCTGAAAGTTACACCATAAAACAATTGTCAGGGAAATTGGTAGGAAATTGAGAGGTGCTTCGTAACAATTAAACTAAGCCATAAACAACAGCAAGCAATAAACTTGGCGGTTTATACCTTATGGGGATTAAAGTTGAACTGTAATGGAGGTTATTCCTACTCAGCTGTGATTAGTGTCTTCTCGAGTTTTTCGCTTAACTCGTTGTGAATATCTACCGTGAACTTATTCAGCATGATTCCCTTAAAACGATAAGTTTTTGTATAGGGATAATTACCGAGTCGATAAGGTTGTACCAACTGGTTGCATAGATGGGTTGTCAGAAAAAATAAATTGTTCAAACCCAAATAATAATCCACAGAAACCTAATGGATACTCTTTTTTTACCATAGTTCTATCCTTATGAAGCTGCTTGTAATTTAAAATGCTATTTTTGTATTAATACAAGTTGTTGCATAATATTTTTTGAATGCGGTTACCCAAGTTTTTTATAATATCATTTTTGTTGTTTTGTATTTCGGGCCTAACTCATGGGCAGTACGATGATACTTTGTCAAACTCTAATTTAGGGGGAAAGGATAAGGCAATAATCCTTTATGGGGAGGCAATGGCTTTATATGACAAAGGTGAATTAGACCAATCTCTTAACTTATCGAAAATAGCCATTGCTGCATGTGAAGAGCAGGGGATGCTCGATGGAGTAGCTCAGTTGCTGCTGAACATGGGCAAAGCTAGTAGAGTGAATGGTGATTATCAGCAATCGCTCAAATATCTATTTATGAGCAATGAGCATTTTCAAACCTTAGGTATATTAAGTGGTCAAGCATCGGCATTGAATGAGATAGGTGCAATATATAGACTCCAAGGGAACTACTCGGAGGCTCTTGAGTTTTTTTTCAATTCTTTAAAACTTTACCAACAAATAAATGATTCCACAGGCACTGCTATTACCTTTAATAATATTGGGATTATTTATTTCTACCAAAATAACTTTCAAAAATCGTTGGAGTACTACCTTGCCTCGCTGGAATTAGAACTTATAATGGAAGATGATTATGGAATTTCGATTTCGTATATCAACGTAGGTGAGGTTTACAAGAACCTTGGACAGTATGATAAAGCGCTTGACTATTTTCTGAAGGCTCTTGTTTTGGCAAAGAAAAGTGAAGATAGGGATACTGATGGTGATAGCATTGGGATTTTATATAACGAAATAGGTTCAATATACAGTTATTTAGGTGATTATGGCTTGAGTCAAAGCTATTTGTTAAGGGCTCTAGAGATTTTTATTGAGATTGAGAATAAGCAGAGATTGGCTGAATGTCAGATTTACCTTGCCGAACTTTCACAAAAGAAACATGCGATTGAAAAGGCTAAAACCTATTTGTATCAAGCATTAGCAAACGCCAATGAAATCTCGGCACTTGATATTATTGTCGATGCAAATCAAAAACTTAGCCGAATATTTGAAGGAACCAATGAAACTGAAAAGGCTTTTTATTATTACAAAAACTATATTGAAGCGCGGGATAGCATTTTCAACAAAGACCAGATGAAGCAAATGGTTCAGACAGAAATGCTTTATAAGTTCGAAAAGGAGATGCAGCAAGCTAATCTCGAACAGACAAAACGTGATATACTGGTTAAGGAAAATGCACGAAGGCAAAAGTTAGTCCGTAATTTTCTGATTTTTGCATTCACTGTTCTTTTGATCATCGCAGTTATTATTTACAGTGCATTTAAGACCAAGCAAAGAATAAATCGTCAGTTAAATCGTCAACAGAAACAGATTTTAGAGAAGAATGAGGAATTGCTTCAACAGCAGGAAGAGATCCTTTCACAAAGGGATGAAATTGAGAAGAAAAATCAAACACTTGAGCACTCACAGCGCATAATTGAAGATAAAAACGACAGAATTATTAGCAGTATTGAGTATGCGCAAACAATTCAGCAGGCAATACTTCCGAATAGACAAGAATTATCAAGGTTCTTTCCAAATCACCTTGTTTTCTTTAAGCCAAAGGATATTGTTTCGGGTGATTTTTACTGGTTTAGTGCTGTTGATAATCTGCTTTTTGCAGCCGTTGTTGATTGTACAGGGCATGGAGTTCCTGGTGCGTTCATGTCACTGATTGGGAACACCCTGCTCGATCAAATTGTGAGTGAGTGGGGAACTAAGGATCCTGCCTTGATTCTTGAAGTAATGCACAAAGAGGTTAGGCATGTACTGAACCAGGATACAAGCAATAGCAAAGCACATGCAAGCATGGATATTTGTTTAATTGCAATTGATACAGTTGCTAAAAAGGCCACATTTGCAGGGGCAAGTCGTCCGTTATTTTTAGTGAAGAATGGAGAGATTACTAGGATTAATGGCGATCCACGTTCTGTGGGAGGCTTTCAACTAGAGAAAAAACGCTACTTTACAAATCACACAATTGATATTTCGCAGGAAATATTGCTGTACCTTACCACCGACGGTTTTACGGATCAGATGAACCCTTCGTTTAAAAAGTTTAGCAGACGCAAGTTTGTGCAGTTAATAGAGAGTATATGTGCTCTCAATACCAAAGAACAGTACAAAGCAATAGAGCAAGCTTTTGAAGAGCATAGACAAGGATATGAGCAGATTGACGATGTATGCATCCTTGGTATTAACCTAAATTTGTAGCAGAAGGGCCTTAAAGGGGATACTAAGAAAAACTTATGCCTAAAAATAAGAGGGACTATCTGATTCAGACAGTCCCTCTTACTAATCAATATTAGTTAGTTTAAAGTATTCTGGAGGCCATTTCAGCCTGAAAGGGAACTGTTAATAGATTAGTTTAAAGTTATCAACCAGCAATTTGCTGCCGGGTGCACCGATAAAATAATCACCCCGATAACTTGATGTAAAGGTAACAAGGATATGAGTAGGATCTTCTTTTGAAATATCTCCCCAAGTTGCATACGGCATTGATTCTGGGTTGGTTTCATTCAGATTACCATCAATACCATACTTCAGTACTCTCTTTTCATAATCTTCTAGACCCTCAGGTGCATCGCCATACGCATATTTAATCTCTTTCTCAATAGTTTTCCATTCTGTCTGTAACTCGCCGCTTCTAAACCATGCTACACCTAAACGCTTTATTTGATCTTCTTGTCTTTTTTCCAAAATAAGGTACATGTCTAATTTGTCAGTACCTTCAACAGGTTTCAGTTTACCATTTAGTAAACCTTCGGCAGGAGTGTAGGTATAATCAACCTGAAATGCTTTGGGTTTTTGGGTATAAGGATATCCAAAAACAGGATGAGCATTGGTTAAATTGGCAACTTCGAATATGCCTACAAAAACATTTCCAGCTGCAATTCCTTTGTACCCACCTAATATTCCAGCCGCTAAAGCTCCCATGTTTTGCGTAGTTAATTCGGTAGCATACTCGTTGGGCGCTGTTTCGTAAGGCACCGATGGGAAATCGGCATTTGAACCCATTGATAAAGCAGTTGCTATGCCTTTATTGCCAGTACCCCAAGTTTTATCATTGGCATCAAAACCAATTTCAAAATATTTTTTTGTGCTATGGGTAGTTTCGTACCATAGGTCAAAGTTGCTATTGGGCAGTTGGAATTCGCCTGTGCCATCACCATCTCTTTGCACTACTACGTAATATTCTTTGCTGCTGCCATCTTCAGCATAAACTGTATAGGGTACAGGCTGAGAGAAATCTTGCTTTTCACCAACTTTTGGCGAAATAGTTGCGTAATCGGATACTGTGATTTTTGTGGCGCTAAGGTAAAATAGGTTATTATCGGGTACCTGTACAAGAATACTGTCACCCTTAAATATGGTGGCACCAATTTGTTTTTCTAATATAAACTCAATGATTTCTTTTTCCGATAATTTACCAAAATAATCTTTGGTTGAGCATCCTCCAAGAATAAGGACTATTAGGAGTAGGAACCCCATTGTTTTTTTTATCATAATTTTATATTTTTAAAAGTAATATGAGAAACCAAACCCTACTCTTAGTAAATCGAATTTAAGGTTTAGATCGGTAGACTTATTTCGGGAGTTCTTTTTACGGTCGTTTTCCGATGGGATGTTGTTTGGAGGGTATGTGTAGTTTACATCCTCTTTAGAAAACGAAAGCCCCAATACACCCATATTAATGTCGAATGCAAAATTATCTGTAAAGAAGATAAGAATGCCCGGCCGTATATTTAAGCCCATACTGTGCTTTACAGAGTATTTACGCTCTAAACTGTTGCTAACATAGGTTTCGGATGGACCATTTTCGTAACCGTAGAACAGCTCAGTTTGGTTGGTTATAAAGAAAACGTTGTTGGACGATGCAGGAATGTGATTCTTTATAAACCCCACAACCCCATAATTTCTTTTGAAATTTCGAATTTCTCTTTGGAATGAGTTATTTAAGAGGTCGACTACTAAATTGTTTTTAGCTTCTCCAAACTGAAGACCTAAACCTACGCTCATATTCTCTTTTATAAAATAGGAGCCTTCTAATCGTAAATTAAAAGCGCGTTGCTCAAAAGTCTCCACATCTGCTAATAATAAATCGATATTGGAGAGGCTATTGGATTTTGCTGATAAAGTGCCACCCAATGACCAAACTCCTTTTGTCAATTGTTTGCCTGCAGAATATTTTGTTGAATTCGAAAGAGTATCATTTTTTTGCTTTAAAAATCCAAATTCACTTCCACCAAAGCATACATTTGCAATTAAAACTCCAGTGAATAGGAGCAGTAAAGTTTTTTTCATATCTATTATTTTTTGCAAAGGTACATAAATTCGACATTTACCCCGCACCATCATCAAGTAATGATGTACAAAAGTTGTTGGTAGAATACCTGAATTTATGTTATTGGTAAAAGCAGTTAATTTTGTATTTTATTGGAGATAATGAGCAGTCGAATTTATCAAAAAATACCGCCCAATATTTTAAGTAATTGGAATTCAGTATATTTGCAATATGTAACATCCGAGATAAGAGTGTCAGTATATATGCGAAATACAATTCTAGTGATGTTCTGTTTCTGCCTTGTCTGTAGATAGGCATATCTTTAAAAACAAATTATAAACACATGAAAATAATTAAAAATAGTAGAGGGATTGAAACTTTAATATTTGCTAAAACTCTCGAAAAGGAGGCGTTAGAGCAAGTTAAGAAGTTGATTAACTTCGAACCATATTTGGATGCTAAGTTCAGAATTATGCCGGATGCCCACCTGGGCAAAGGTTGTACCATAGGAACCACAATGACCATAACCGACAAAATAACCCCGAACATGGTTGGAGTAGATATTGGTTGCGGAATGCTTACCGTTAAGCTGAAGGCAAAGGAAATAAACTTTAAAGAACTTGATAAAGTGATTAAAGCCGAGATACCAAGCGGTTTTAAGGTTCATAAAAAAGCTAAGAAAGATTTTGATTTTTCAAGTCTACGTTGCCAAAACCATGTTGATATAGAGCGTGCTTTGCTTTCGATTGGCACTCTTGGCGGAGGAAATCATTTTATTGAGGTTGGTAAATCTAAGGCTGGTGATATTTATCTAGTTATACATTCTGGAAGCCGTAAGTTGGGGAGTGATATCTGCAATTACTATCAAAAAAAGGCAATTAGACATGCTAGTAATACGACTAGAATTGCACAAGATATTGTTGATAAGTTAAGATTCGAGGGTAGGGAAGATGAGATTGCATCAAAAATAAAAAAGATTAAGAAGCCTGTTGTTGATAAAGAGTTAGCCTTTTTAGCTGGAGATGATTTTGACGATTATATGAACGATATGGCTATTGCTCAAAAATATGCATCACATAACCGTAGTGCTATTGCTGAAATAATTTTAAAAGAAACAGTATTACAGGAGTCGGAACGATTTGAAACCATTCACAACTACATTGACTTTAAGCGTATGATATTACGGAAAGGAGCTGTTTCTGCTGAGAAGGGCGAAGTTTTGCTTATCCCAATTAACATGAGCGATGGTTCTTTATTGTGTGTAGGAAAGGGGAATGAAAATTGGAACTACTCAGCCCCACACGGAGCCGGTCGGTTGATGAGCCGAACCCAAGCAAAAAAAGCCATTGGTATGGAGGACTACATACACTCAATGAGGAATGTTTACACAACTTCGGTCGGGAAGAGAACTTTGGACGAAGCACCCCAAGCCTATAAATCAATAGAAGAGATAAAGGGTGCAATTGTAGATACTGTTGAAGTTATTGATGTTATCACACCTCTTTATAATTTTAAGGACCATTAGGCGGGGAACATTTTTGAAATAATTTATCCGCTAATCGGTGTAAGAAGTAGATGAGTAGAAAAATCTATAATAGTATGAGGAGACTATTGAGTATCTGTTTTCTCGTTTTTATGCAATTTATACTGCATTAACCAATGCGAAAGTTCTGTTAGGCTAAAGGCTTCAAATTGTAAAATATTATCAATATAAACCTTCCAAATATGCTTGTTGGTACTTATGCATTCAATTTTAGCCTCCCCTTTTGGTTCGGCTGTAATAGTATAACCAAGACGTTCTAACATCTTTTTTGTCCAAAAAAAGATTTCATTTTGCCCTGTAAGTGCAATTTCGTCGGTGGATTTACGATAGTTCTTGAATGCTCCAGTCTCCCTTTCGAATACAATGTGGCTATTGCCTAAAAGTTTATCGAAATGGTTATTAAGCACAATATCTTCAGGACATCCAGAGATAAATCCTGATTCAAGCATCATCCAAATTGTATCGGCTTCTGTAATAGCGCCCTGTAAGTCGTGGGTTGAATAGATAATTGTTTTTTGCTGATTCCTGGCTAGATTGGACAGTAGTCTAACCATCTCAAACTTATGGGGTAAATCGAGGAATGCGGTAGGCTCATCGAGTAGGATAATACTTGAATCCTGTGCCAAAGCAAATGCAATCATTGCTCTTTGTCGTTCGCCATCACTCACCGTAGCAATATCTCTGCTTGCTAAATGCTCAATACCAACCAGTAGGAGTGAGGTGTCCACCACGCTCCAATCGGAAAGGCTAAGTGATTTTGACCAACCCAAATGGGGAAACCGAGCCAGCGATACAAAGTCGCGAATGTAAAGGTTGGGGATTCGAACTTGCTCCGAGGGAACATAGGCAATTAACTTTGCCCTTTGGGCTCTGCCAATTTTTTTAATGGGAGCACCCTGTAAGCTAATTGTTCCCTCTAAGGGATGTTGCGAGCCTATTATAGTGCGTATAAATGTGCTTTTTCCTATACCGTTTCGGCCTACTAGTGCAATAAATTCTCCCTTGTGTGCATCAACAGAAAATGCGGGTAGCAAAGGATTGTTTTTGCCATAGCCTAGCAATAGGTTCGATATGGAAATAGGATTGCCGTTCATTCTAAAGTTTATAATCCTGTAAATCGTTTATTCTTAAGTACCACATAAATAACAATGGGTATTCCCATGAGTGCTGCCACCGAATTGATTGGCAATGAAATGCTTTGCCCTGGCAGCTGCGAAATTGTGTCAAGTATAAGCAAGCTAATACTCCCTAAAAGTATTACACCCGGAAGCAGCACTGCATGGTTAGCTGTGCGGAATATCAACCGGCCAACATGAGGTATTGCAATTCCAATAAAACCAATTGGCCCACAGAAAGCGGTAACCCCTCCAGCCAAAAGGCTGGTGGATAAAAATATCATTGTTCTTGACAATCCCATATTCAACCCAACTCCTTTGGCATAGGTGTCGCCTAGCTGTATTACGTTTAGCATTGGTATTGATATAAGTGACATAATTAAGCCCAATCCCACAATGCCCGTAAATACATGCAGCTGCATACCTGCAACTGAGCTGAGGCTTCCCATTGTCCAGATAACAAAAGCTTTCAGCATCGACTCGTTGCTGAAAAATTGCAGAATACTAACCAGTGCCGATGCTGCTGACCCAAACATCATCCCCAGTATAAGTATGGTCATAATATCTTTTACCCTTACGGAAACGGCTAAAATCACAAATAGAACAACCATTGAGCCCAAAATTGCGGCACCTGCCAAAGAAAAACTTGTGAGTAAGCCAGTAAGTTTTACCGAGGCGATTGACGAAAAGCCTAGGAGCATAATGGCTACACCCAAGCTGGCTCCAGAGCTTATACCAAGCACATAGGGGCCAGCCAACGGATTTCGGAAGGTTGTCTGCATTTGCAGTCCGCTAACCGAGAGCGCTGCACCTGCCACGATAGCTGTTATCGACTTGGGTAGCCTAAAGTTGAACAGAATGGTTCGCCAAAGTTCATTCTCGCTATTACCAAAAAGAACCTGTAAAGCCTCTTTGGTCGGAATATGGATTGAGCCAAGTAGTAGATTAAGAATAAAGGATACCACCAACAGGAAGCCCAGTAAGCTAAACACAAGAATGTTGCGCTTTGTAAATATGCTCGATTCTGTTGCTTTACCCATTGCTAGTTGAGTTTTTGGTAATAGGTAAACTCATGCTCTATGCTATTTGGATGAAATATCTTAACTAAATCGCTAAGTATAACATGAGGGTTTACCACACCCGATTCCCAAAAGTCGTTACCACCTTTAGCATTGGTCAATCTGTTGTTGTTATATACCCTTCCATTAATTAGGGCAGGGAATTGTTTCGACATGGGGAAATTGGATGCAATTTCGTCTAAAGTATTTGCTGTTCCGGTATTTAACCAATAATTGGCTTTTAGTCCATATTCCATGGCCGCTTCGAGATTTAAGGGCACGGTATTGGCTCCTTCTAAATGCGATAATGCATATTGTCCACCAGCGTCATTAATAAGTTTTACCATATAACCATCGTTACCGGGTACGTACCAAATATCTTTCCAAGGAAGATTTAAAAAAACAGTCGGCCTAATTTGAGAATCTGCCACTCTGCTCTTAACCTCATTATAGTTACTCTCAATGCCTTGGAAAAGTGAGTCGGCAATGGTAACGCAATCAAAAAATAAGCTAAAAAACTTTATCCATTCAGTTTTGCCTAAAGGGGTATCCTCAAGGTAATCCGCAACAAAAACTACTGGAATACCTAGGTCAGTAAACTTTTGGATGTATCCTGTCATTTCGGCACCAACGCCATATGCAAAAACCACATCGGGTCGAATGGAAACTAGTACTTCATAGTTCATGGCCTGCTCGTAACCAACATCGTGGAGCAAACCCTTTTTATATCGAGTTTGTACATTAGTATTTGTCGCAAGATTAACACCAGAAACGCCCACAATTGCATCCGTTTGGTTTAGCAAATCAATATAGGCAATATGTGTTGTGGATAGGCAAACAACTCTATTCACAGGGAATGGAATTATGGGATTGTTTTCAAGATTATGCTCGGTTGTAGTTGAATCTAGCGCGTAGGTATACTCAACTTCGCTTGCCCCTTGCCATGGGTTAAAAACGCTAAGCGTATAGCCATTTGGTGTTTTGGCATAGGAAAATCGCTTTGCATATTCTGGCTTAGCAATCATCAATGAGTCCGACAAAGAGATTTTCTCTTTATTCCCTTGATGAGTACAGGAAATGCCGAAGATAGAAGCAAAGAAAACGAATAAAACGATGCTGCGCATTTTTTTGTTTGCGAAGTTAATCAAATAAATAAAACCACTAAACCTAGACTAGGTTTCAAAGATAAAAGTAAGGTGTTGATTATGGCCAAAAGCACAAACTAATCGTAAAAAAGAGTTAAACTATAAGCGGGGCTACTTGTTCTTAATTTTAAAAGATGTTAAATGCTTACTAAATTGCAAAAAAAATATGAGCAAAGATTGGATTAAAAATAAAGGAAAATTTGTTGAGTTTGACGTACGGTCATTGAAAGGAAACTTTCTTTTAGCAATTGTTAAAAAGGCTAAAACTATTTCTAAAGGAGAGGGGATAGCAATAGTACAAAATTTTGAGCCAATTCCTCTTTACAATACGATGAAGAATCTTGGTTTTGAGTATCATACCGAGAAAAAAGCGGAAAGCTTATTCGTATCGTATTTTTATAGGAGAGAAGCAATTGATGCTGATGATAAGGAAATACCCCTAAAACCCATTGTTATACCACGTTATGCGGAGATTGACCCCAAAATTGCAGAACTTACGGTAAACTTTTGGAGCAATATATGGGATAAAGAAAACCCTGCCATTGAGTTGAAGACAAAACTTTTATTATCCTTAACAAATGCCGTGGGTGCAGGTAGGATAAGACAGTCGACACGAGAACTTATTAAGGCGTATTATTTGGGCGTAACCGTTGAACAATTGGATGAGTTTTTTGCATTAATTATTTGGAATCAGGGAATTGGTCATTTCTCGTCTGAGATTGCACAATCCTCTCTTTTTAAGGTCTATAGCCTAATAAAAACTTTAGAGAAAAAGGGAAATACTAGGGATGAGATAATGCCTGTACTAACAGAGAAATTTGGAGAAAAAAATCCTGAAACAGGATTTAACAATCACTAAGTGTGCGTATTTCCAAAATTTATATCTTTTAATGCTTCAAAGAGTGTTAACTGATTTGAGTGGCATGGGACTAAATATCTATCCATAACCAAAGTGTTAATAATACCATGAAACTAATAAAAAGCAAACAGCCCACATTATTCGATACCGTTTACCAGAAAAAGTTATCAGAAATAAACCGTTTGCACCAACCCGTTATCAGAATTGAACCGATGAACCCTGATGAGTTTGAGAATGGTGGCAAGAACCTTTCCGTTAGCTATAGTTTTGCCGAAAGCCCTTTTGGTGAAATTATTATTGCATCTACTCAAAAAGGAATTTGCCATTTAGCATTTTTTGAAGATGAGGATGAAGCATTTGCAGACCTGAGAAGTCGATTCCCGAATTCGGACTATAATCAGGGACTTAACGATATTCAGCAAAATGCACTACTTGTTTTTCAACCCAACTTGAGTGCTAAGGAGATAACACTGCATTTAAGCGTTACTCCTTTTCAGCTAAAGGTTTGGGACACGTTGCTAAAAATACCAATGGGTTACCTATCTACCTATGGAGAAATTGCAAAAGAAATAGGAAAACCTAGCGCATCAAGGGCCGTAGGAACTGCCATTGGAAAAAATCCTGTTGCATTTATTGTACCCTGCCACAGGGTTATCCAGGCATCGGGTAAAATTGGAGGATATATGTGGGGGAGTGTCCGAAAATCAAAAATAATTGATTGGGAAGCAGCTAAACTATAGATAAAAAGATTTAAAGAATAATTATGTCATGGATTAATAATCTTTGGCATAATTGTTTTATATTTGTTCTTTAAGTGAACTATTAGTTATACGAACAATTAAAAAGAGAAATAGGAGATTCCCTTTTGCAAAAATAAAAGGAGAGTAGCATATTAAAGATTACTCTTGTTATTTAGGGGTCAAATCATTCTTACAAAATCAATAATGAAAAGTAAGCTGAAATTTCAGGAAAAGGGCAAATGTTAAAATAGTAGAATCTTTAAAATTTAATAATTATGAAACAATGTCGTTGACTTAAGCTATAATGGCTTATAATTCATATAGTAGAGTTTCTTCGGACGTTTTTTCCTTTCGTTTTTTCTGCCCTGACGTATGATTTCCCTTGTTTGGCTTACAATGGAATCAAAC
>JAQUJY010000160.1 GCA_028680705.1 Bacteroidales bacterium | reverse complement strand
TGCTTTACGAGAATGTGGGCAAGTTCTCGACCAATAATCTTTCAGAACTTTTCGCTCAAATAAAAGCTTTACTATCGGAAATACAATCAAGCGTAAACTCCGATAAGAAGTCGAAAAAGGATATGCTTGATATTGTGCAGAAAGCAGAAAAAATACTGTCAGTCGAACTAACCGACAGGGTACTAGCTAAGGGAATTGAGATGCTTACGCATTGTTTTGACGATGATTTTAACCACCTAAGCAATAGAATTAATAGCCTAACCAATGACATTTCAGAGCAAAGAACTTTTTTGAGATATAAGGATTATGAAAAGGGTACAAGTAGCAGCGAAATCAGAAGTATTTCTCCACGCGAATTGCTTGGTTTTGAGGCGTTGCCCAAGTTTAATGCTCGGGTGGA
The DNA here is from genome assembly GCA_028680705.1 of Bacteroidales bacterium. Lineage (GTDB taxonomy): Bacteria > Bacteroidota > Bacteroidia > Bacteroidales > Tenuifilaceae > Perlabentimonas. The sequence continues at coordinate 2,573 of JAQUJY010000160.1, read as the reverse complement.
CCAAATAAGACAAAATGTGAATAAGCATTTGGAGCGCGCGCGCTTGAATTTGGTAGCCCTTGGTACGGTAAGCGATTTTAGCGTTGAGTCGGCGTTACTCCTACTTAAGAGCAAGCAGGGGACCACAAGTAAAACTCGATTAACAGTTGCTGAAGGTTTTGAAAGAGCACTAGCCCACCTTGCTAAGGTTGAAGAGATAATCCAGGCAATTCAGAATCTTTTAGCCAAGGACTTTGGCGAAGCCATAAACACCTTTAATACCGATATACTAAAGCTTAAGAACACAGAGAATGTTATAGAGCTAAATCTGAGAGTTGCCAAAATTAAAGCGATTGAGCGCACCAAGCAACTCAGAAAAAAGTTGGTGAATATTGCTAAGCACGAGTTTTTATTGGTTAGGTACTACTGTAAAAGGGTTGTACTTTTTATCAACAGAAGGCTTAAGAGCGTTAAGAAAAGCCTTGGTGTAGATGAAGATGTCCGAAAAGTATCGTTCGAAATTTCCGAGTTTATAGGCAGTACCCAGCAGTCGCTAAAGGATTTGCCCTTTGTATACCAGCGTTTGTTTAGGTTAAGCCCAACTAACGAAGAGCGCTTTTTTGTGAATAGGGAGAAAGAGTTGGTGTTGCTTAGGCAATCCTATAAGGATTGGAAGAAGGATAGATTTATCACCGTATCAGTTATTGGCGATAAGGGTAGCGGTGTTACATCTTTGGTAAATATGTTCCTGAATGATTTGGAGCATAAAGAGCAAGTAAAAATCATCAAACTGGATCACAAGATTTATACCCATGAGGTTTATTGCAATTTTTTTAGCGAACTATTTGAACAGGAGGAGTTTGAGAGTAACGATAAGATAATTGATTTTTTAAACAAAAGCGATTCATCCCAGATTGTGATTATCGAAAACCTACAGCATATGTTTCTAAAGCAGGTGCACGGTTTCGATTGCATGAATCTGCTTTTCGACCTGATGGCCAACACTATGAAAAAGGTACTGTGGATTGGCATATACACGTTGCATTCGTGGCGTTATTTAGATAGAACCATACATGTTTCAAACTACTTTACTAGCGAGGTGTTTGTTGAGCCATTGAACGAGGCTACCATAGAGGAGATAATCTATAAGCGTAATGCGCTGAGCGGATTCCAAATTAAGTTTTTGCCCGACATTGAGAGTAAACGCAGCAAAGCTTTTAAGCGGTTGGAACCAGAGGAGATGCAGAATTATCTTCAGAAGCGTTTCTTCTCGATACTCACAAAACTGTCCAATGGCAACATCTCGCTGGCTATGCTTTACTGGCTTCGTTCAATACAAAAGGTAAGCGAAGATACTATAGATGTTTTACCCATATTCGAGGTTGATTTCTCATTTATCAAAAATTTAAGTAGCGATGAACTTTTTACGCTTCAGGTTCTAATTCTTCACGATGGCTTGTGTCTCGACGATTTTTCGAGGGTAATGGGCAAACCCATTGGCGTTTGCAGAAACTTGCTAAACCCGATGTTCGAAAAGGGTTTGCTAATTAGACCAAAGCAAAAATTCAATATCAATCCAATAATCTTTAAATCAGTATCCGTTTATCTCTCGTCGAAAAATTTTGTGAACTAGAAATAGTATGAGCAATGAAAAGGATAGCACTATTCGCAATAATTATCTGTTTTGGCACATCACCAACGCAGGCTGAAACAAGCGCCGATACGATTGTACATATAGCCTATAGTCCAATCGATAGTATCCAAATAGCCGATACCACTGGCATTAATAGGTTAAGCGCCAAGAGTATTGAGAATCAGTTGCAAATGCCAACCGAGGTGTTTGATGCCATATCGTTTTCAAAGATTTTTTGGACACTAATTCTGTTGATATTCGGTTACCTTATCGTAAGGTTGATTATTACGCTACTTGAGGTTTTAGGCGAACGAACCTCAAAACATCGTATTAGGGTTAAAAGCCTTATCCCAATTGTGCGAATAGCTATTTGGGGAATAGTAATTTTTGCCATTATACAGGGAATATATAATCCACCCCTACAAACTCTCATTGCCATGGGAGCCTCCATTACCATTGCCGTTGGTTTGGCAGCGCAGGATTTGCTTAAGAACGTTTTTGGTGGAATCATGCTCCTGTTCGATCGCCCTTTTCAGGTTGGCGATAAGATTGAAGCCGGACAGCACTATGGTGAAGTGGTGCAAATTGGCCTAAGAGCAACCAGAATAGTAACCCCTGACGACTCAGTGGTCTCCATTCCAAACATGGAACTGATGAATGCAGCAGTATCCAATGCAAACTCCGGGGAGCTTAATTGTCAGGTTGTTGCAGAAATCTTTTTACCCATTGATGTTGATACGCAAAGGGCCAGAAAAATTGCTCTGGAGGCGGCTCAGGTTTCACGGTTCATTTACCTAAATAAGCCTGTAGTTGTGCTTTTTGCCAACGAGGTTAATGAGCGCAGATCGTACCTTAAAATGAGGGTAAAAGCCTATGTGATGGATATTCGCTACGAGTTTCAATTTAAGAGCGATATGACTGAGATAATCGTTAGAGAGTTGCTTAGCGAAGGCATTATTTC
>JAQUJY010000085.1 GCA_028680705.1 Bacteroidales bacterium | reverse complement strand
ATAAAAAATATACAAATGAAGAAAGTTAACTCAACAGCAATACTGCTGCTTATTACATTACTAGTTGTACCCGTAATTACCTATTTTTTTGGAACCTCATTATCCCCATTGCAGTGTGAGGCTCTAAAAACAGTTGGAATCATAGCTTTTGCTGCCATTGCCTTTTCCTTTATTGTGGGCGAAATAACCAAAAACAACAGCCAAACCGATAAGCTGTGGAGTATTGTCCCTATTATTTATGTTTGGGTTGTAGCCGGATATGGTAATTTTTCTCCCAGATTAGTGCTTATGGCTGTTCTAGTGAGTTTATGGGGAATACGACTAACTGCAAATTTTGCTTTGAAAGGAGCTTATCAATGGCGTTTTTGGACAGGGGAAGAAGATTATCGTTGGGAATACCTGCGAAGCAGACCAGAGTTTAACTCGCCTTGGAAATGGACAGTTTTCAACCTCCTATTCATTTGTATCTATCAACATTCACTTATTTTGCTTTTCACACTTCCCTCTCTAATTGCACTTCACTATGCAAACACACCTTTGAATGCATTTGATTTTATAATTGCCTTTGCAATGGTCGGTTTTATTCTATATGAAATGATAGCCGACATCCAGCACTGGAAATTCCAAAGCAAAAAGTGGGCAAAAATCAATGCAAACGAAGAGCTCACTGGTGAATACAAAAAAGGATTTCTAGATAAAGGATTATGGGCGTACAGTCGTCACCCAAACTATTTTGGTGAACAAGCTGTATGGATATGTTTTTATCTGTTCAGCATTTCAGCTGGTGGATATTGGTTAAACTGGACAATAGCAGGTAGCTTGCTATTGGTGGTTCTTTTCCAGGTAAGTTCTACTCTTGCTGAGGGTATCAGCTCGAGCAAATACCCCTTGTACAAAACCTATCAGATACAAGTACCCAGTAAGTTTTTTCCCTTACCAAGGAAACAACAATAGGCTATCTATTGCTGATTAATATTGACCTCGTTGGACTTGATTTCAAATTGTTCTTAAACCTAAATAAAACATCCGTGTTAACAGCTGTTAACACGGATGTTTTTTATACTACATTATGCATTGATACTACTTATTCACCTCGTCAAGAATATCCTGTATATCATCCACACATTGACCACAAATAGTACCTGCCGTAGTTTCATCCCCTACCTCTTCAACCGTTTTTAGTCCTTTTTCCTTGATTGCTTTCACAATCTCGCTTTCGTAAATCTCATTACAATTGCAAATCAAATTATCTTTTCCCATTTTTATAAAGATTTAATTAAGGTTGAAAATTTTCATATCCTCGTCAACGGTTGTAATGGTTTGTACCCCAAAATTCTCCTGAACCACTTTCAGAACATTAGGAGTCATAAAACCAGGCAGCGTTGGCCCAATATGCGTGTTTTTAATTCCCAAATAGAGTAGTGCTAAATGAACAATTATTGCCTTTTGCTCGTACCAAGCAATGTTGAAAACGATTGGTAGCTTATTGATATCATCTAACCCTAAAACCTCTTTTAGTTTAAGTGCAACAAGTGCCCACGAGTAGCTATCGTTGCATTGTCCAGCGTCTAAAACCCTTGGTATTCCATTAATATCGCCAAGTTGAAGCTTGTTGTAACGATATTTAGCACAACCCGATGTAAGTATTACGGTATCCTTGGGTAGTTGCTTAGCAAATTCCGTATAATAATCGCGTGTTTTGTGCCTTGCATCGCAACCCGACATTACCACCATCTTTTTAATTGCACCAGAATTTACTGCTTCCAAAATTTTATCGGCAAGCGCTAATACCTGATTGTGTGCAAACCCAATGGTAATTTCTCCATTTTCAATGGCCGTAGGTGCCTTGCAATTTTTTGCAATTGCAATAATCTCCGAGAAGTCTTTGTGTCCATTGGCCAATGTCTTCTCAATCCTCTTCCACTCCGGCATTCCGGTTGCATTTGTTGTAAATACCCTGTCGTTATACGTAGTTGTCTTCCTTGGTGGAACAAGACAGTTTGTGGTAAAAAGGATTGGTCCATTAAATGTTTCAAACTCCTCAAGTTGTCTATGCCAAGCATTTCCATAGTTTCCAACAAGATGTTTGTATTTTTTTAATGATGGATAAGCGTGGGCAGGTAACATTTCTGAGTGAGTATAAATATCTATGCCCTTACCCTCGGTTTGTATTAGCAGCTGTTCTAGGTCTTTAAGGTCGTGCCCACTGATAAGGATACCTGGGTTTTTCCCAACACCTATATTTACTTTCGAAATCTCTGGATTTCCATAGGTTGAGGTATTTGCCTTATCGAGTATGGCCATTGCCTTAACACCACATTCGCCCGTTCTGTTTACCCAGTCTAACATGCCATTCAGGTCCATTGGCTTTGTAATCATAACCAATGTTTCTTCCATAAAATCATAAATATCCTGCTGCTCGTAACCCAAATTAAAAGCATGCTCAACATAAGCCGCAACCCCTTTTATACCAAAAAGCACGTATTGCTTCAGCGACCGAACATCTTCATTCGTATCATAGGTAAGAATACCCACATGGTTTGCTTTCTCGTAATGCTCTACGTCAGTTGATGCTTTCCAATTAACAGAATCATGGGTTTCAGTAATTTCAACTTTATCTTTCAGTGCATCGCGGTAGCTATTACAATCTTTTATTGCTTTAAGAATTGAAATATCATCAAAGTTTGCATTGGTAATTGTCATAAACAGACAATTGGTAATGTGCTTGCTTTCAGCATTGGTATCAATTCCCTTCTTTCGTGCTTCAATTGTAGCGTAAGAGAGGCCCTGACATGCAAACATCAATAAATCCTGAAGGTTTGCAGTAACTTCTTTCTTTCCGCAAACCCCATTAATTGTACAGGCAATGTTTTTGGCCGTTTCTTGGCATTGATTACAGTACATACTCATATATTCTCTATTTAAGGGTTAATATTCAAAGGAACTATTCTTTTTGTGTTTATGGCTAGCATAAGGGGATGCAGAATGAACAGGAGAATGGAAATAGCTCATCACCCCATTTGTAAAGATAGTTTGAAGCATTAAAATATCCAAACCTACACTCACGCATTTTTTTTACTTGCCAATGGCATACCATTGTAACCGTGCGTTTACAATGAAAATGCGAGCTATTTAGATACAATCCAAAAGAAAACCATCTTCAAAATGAAAGAAACGAGGGTAGGAGCCAGAACCTTCCTGTACAGATAATTTGTTTATCTTTGTTTCCAAATTCATCTTATTAATTTAATAAACGCTTTTATCAAACCAGAAATCATTATGGATAAGCAACAAATACGTGAAACAATTGCCCGAAGAGCGGCTTTAGAACTAAATGATGGTGATTTGGTTAACCTTGGCATTGGTTTACCTACAGTTGTCCCTGAGTTTATACCCAAAGGAGTAAATGTTATTCTACAGAGTGAAAACGGATTGATAGGCCTTGGCCCAACTCCTACTCCAGGCACGGAGGATAAAAACTTATCGAATGCAGGAGGTGGCTTTGTGTCGTTAACCGAAGGAGCATCGTGCTTTGATACTGCTACCTCTTTTGGCATTATTCGTGGAGGCCATGTGGACGCAACAATTCTTGGTGCCCTTCAGGTTGATGAAAAGGGAAATCTTGCCAACTGGATGATACCCGGAAAATTGACTCCAGGAATGGGCGGAGCAATGGATTTGCTTATAGGTGCAAAAAAAGTAATACTTGCCATGGAGCATACCGCTAAGGGAAGGCATAAAATTATGAAGGAGTGTAATCTCCCCTTAACAGCCGAAGGTCAGGTAAATCTCATTATTACTGAAATGGGTGTTATGGAAATTACCCCTGAAGGCATTGTTCTGAAAGAAATTAATCCAGTATTTACAGTTGAGGAGGTACAAGCCGCCACAGAGGCCAAACTTATTATTCCTAAAGATATTAAACCCATAAAAAACTAGTACTATGAGTAAAGTATATATTGTTGCCGCTAAGCGAACTGCTGTTGGAAAGTTCCTTGGAGCTATTGCTAATGTATCTGCAGCCGATTTAGCTTCTACCGTTATAAAAAACATTCTTGCCGAAACTAAAATAGACCCATCAAAACTCGATGAAGTTATTGTTGGTAACATCCTAATGGCCGGTCAAAAACAGGGTATTGCCCGTCAGGCTGCCGTTAATGCAGGTATTCCTGCTGAAGTTCCTGCTTATGGAGTTAATATGATTTGTGGAAGTGGCATGAAATCGATTATTAATGCAGTTTCGAGCATTAAGGCAGGCGATGCAAACCTAATTCTTGCTGGGGGAACCGAATCTATGTCGGGTGCAGGTTTTGTACTGCCAGGCTCAGTGCGCAACGGCTACAAAATGGGAAACATTTCTGCTATTGACCACATGGTAACCGATGGCCTAACCGATGCATTTGAAGGGTACCACATGGGCATTACTGCCGAAAATATTGCAGATAAATATAATCTTTCCCGCGAAGAGCAGGATGCGTTTGCATACGCATCGCAGCAAAAAGCTGCCGCCGCAATTGATGCAGGTAGGTTTAAAGGAGAGATTGTTCCCGTTGAAGTAGTTTCCAGAAGAGAAACCACAATTTTTGATACCGATGAATTTGTAAACCGTACCACTAACCCTGAAAAACTAGCTAAGCTTCGTCCTGCATTTAAAAAGGATGGAACAGTTACGGCAGGCAATGCCTCAGGCATAAACGATGGAGCATCATTTGTACTTGTTGCATCTGAGGAAGCTGTGGCCAAATATGGCTTAACCCCATTGGCGGAGATTATTGCAACTGGCCAAGGTGGTGTTGACCCCTCAATTATGGGTATGGGACCAGTACCAGCCATTGCAAATGTGCTAAAAAAGGCAGGCATGAAGCTAACAGATATTGAAGTACTCGAACTAAACGAGGCCTTTGCATCCCAATCTCTTGGCGTTATTAAGCAGCTTTGCAAGGACCATGGCGTTACACCCGATTGGTTCACAAAAAATTGCAACCTAAATGGAGGAGCAATTGCCCTTGGTCACCCAATTGGTGCCTCTGGTAATCGCATTACCGTTAGCTTAATTCACGAGATGATACGAAGCAACAAAACCATTGGTATGGCATCGCTTTGTATTGGCGGAGGAATGGGAACGGCCCTTATCCTTAAAAAAGTTTAGCAGCCGTAAGTTCTAAATTAAAACATTTACTACTATGATAAAACAAGGAGATACTTACACCCATAAAGTGAAGTTTACGCAGGCTGATGTGGTAAAGTTTGCCGAGGTAACCCGCGATTTTAACCCAATCCACCTTGACCAAGAATACGCCTCCAAAACGATTTTTAAGAAACCTATTGTACATGGTTTCCTGTCTGGAGCAGTTTTCTCTATGGTTTTTGGTACTCTTTTCCCAGGAGAAGGAACCATCTACCTGTCACAGGAGATGAAGTTTTTTGCTCCCGTTTTTGTTGACATACAATACGAGGCTCGCTTCGAGGTAATAGAGGTAAACACCGAGAAACATATCGGTATTATCAATTGCTCGCTGGTAAGTTCTGATGGAACAACTTGTATTAAGGGTACGGCGAAACTTAAACACGACAAGCAATTTGTTTAAACTAACCTAAACAAATTTTACTAGAGCACCCATGTAATGCAATTTTCAAAACCAAAACGCATCACATGGGTGTTCCATTAAACAAACAACTTAACTAAAATACTTTCTCATGAAAAGACTCGATAAAAAAGTAGCCATTATAACAGGTGGCGCAGCTGGTATTGGTGCTGCTACCGCAGCTAAATTTGCCGCCGAAGGTGCAACTACCATTATTTGGGATTTGGATGATGTTCGTGGTAATCAATTTGCCAAAGAACAAACAGCTGAGGGCAAAATTGTAGTTTTTGCTAAGGTTAATACAGCAAATTACGAGGAGATTGAAGCTGCAACCAAAGCCGTTATAGCAAAATACGGACAGATTGATATACTGATAAATAATGCGGGAATTACCCGCGACAGCTCCTTAAAGAAAATGACCCCCGAGCTATGGCAACAGGTAATTGATGTTAACCTAACCGGCGTTTTTTACTGTACAAAGATTATTTCGGAGTATATGGTGGAGAAAAACTACGGTAGAATTGTTAATGCATCATCAGTTGTGGCTCTTTATGGTAACTTTGGACAAACTAACTACGTGGCCACCAAGGCTGGTCTTATTGGCATGACCAAAACTTGGGCTCGCGAGTTGGGACGGAAGGGTATTACAGTAAATGCAATTGCCCCTGGCTTTATTTCTACCGAGATGGTCTCCAAAATGCCCGAGAACGTACTTGATGGAATGAAGAGCAAGGTACCTGCCGGAAGACTTGGTAAACCCGAAGAAATTGCATCGGCCTACCTGTTTCTATCATCCGACGAGGCTGCATATATTAATGGCACAACTCTCAGTGTAGATGGTGGTATGACTATTTAACAACATTGCTATCTAACATACACGGGTTGTTATTTTATTAACAATTCTCTTTTTACCTTTGGAGATTCAATCTGAAGTCTACAAAGGAAATCGAATTATCTAAATTCATATCCGATTGTCATTCATTGGATGTGAATTTTTTTATACCAAAAATTGCATTAAAAACATAACAGAAATGGATTTTAGTTCAACGAAAACAGAAACCCTCCTTCTTCAAATGATTAGGGATTTTGCAGAGAAGGAGGTTAAGCCACTTGCTGCAGAAATTGATGAACAGGAGCGCTTCCCTACCGAAACGGTAGAAAAAATGGCCCCGCTGGGAATTATGGGAATTCCCATTCCGAAAGAGTATGGTGGTGCCGGAGGAAATAATATGCTATACAGTATGGCTGTTGAGGAACTTTCGGCAGCTTGCGCAACTACTGGGGTAATAGTATCTGCACACACCTCGCTTTGTGCTGTACCAATACTTGAGTATGGTAATGAGGAGCAAAAGCAGAAATATTTGCCTAAACTTGCTTCGGGCCAGTGGCTTGGCGCATTCGGACTAACCGAACCCAATGCCGGAACCGATGCTTCATCGCAGCAAACCGTAGCCGTTGAAAGTGGAGACAACTATATCCTAAATGGAACTAAAATCTTTATTACCAATTCGGAGTATGCTGATGTGTATATCATTTTAGCAATGACCGATAAATCGCAGGGGACAAGAGGAATAACCGCATTTATTGTGGAGAAAACCTTCCCCGGTTTTTCGGTTGGAAAAAAGGAGAAAAAATTGGGTATCCGTGGTTCTGCAACATGCGAACTTATTATGGAGAACTGCGTTGTTCCCAAAGAAAATATGTTGGGAAAACTTAACAAAGGATTCTCACTGGCCATGAAAACACTCGATGGCGGTCGTATTGGTATTGCTGCTCAAGCTCTAGGTATTGCGCAGGGTGCTATAAACGAAACCGTTAAGTATGTTAAAGAGCGTAAGCAATTTGGCAGACCAATTTCAGCATTCCAAAACACCCAGTTTCAGCTGGCCGATTTACAAACCCGCATCATAGCCTCCCGATTGTTAGTCCATCAGGCTGCTTTCAAAAAAGATAAAGGGGAGCCTTTCTCCGTTGAAGCCGCAATGGCCAAGCTTTATGCATCGGAAACGGCAATGGAGGTTACCAATAAGGCTATTCAGTTCCACGGTGGTTACGGATATACGCGTGATTACCCAGTTGAGCGCATGTTCCGCGATGCCAAAATTACCGAGATATACGAGGGAACATCAGAGGTGCAGCGTATGGTTATTGCTGGTGCTTTACTAAGATAAATTATTGGAATTAATAAATTCAGAACATACTTTGCCATGAAGATTATAGTTTGTATAAAACAGGTTCCGGATACAACCGAAATAAAAATAAATCCCACTACGGGAACCCTCATCAGAGAAGGTGTCCCAAGTATTATAAACCCCGACGATAAAGCAGGACTTGAACTTGCGTTGAGCCTAAAAGATAGCTTCAACGCACATGTTACTGTGATAACCATGGGGCCACCACAAGCCGAGGACGTGCTCCGCGAAGCATACGCAATGGGTGTGGATAGAGCAATTCTGCTCACCGACCGTAAATTTGCAGGTGCCGATACTCTTGCCACTTCATATGCGCTGGCTAGCGCTATTCGTAAAATGGAGTTCGATTTGTTAATCACAGGTAGGCAAGCAATTGACGGCGATACCGCTCAGGTGGGTCCACAAATAGCCGAGCATCTAGACCTTCCTCAGGTGTCCTACTTAGAACATTTAGAGTTTGATGGAAAAAACACGTTTACCGTTAAACGCAGAATTGAGGATGGCTACGAAATGCTTCAGGTTGATGGACCATGCGTAGTAACAGTTCTTTCTGGTGCTTATAAACCCCGTTATATGACCGTAAGAGGTATAGTTGAAGCATTTTCTCGTGATGTTGAGGTTTGGGGCTTTGAGCAAATTGATGTTGAGGAAACAAAACTGGGGCTAAAAGGCTCTCCAACTCGTGTTCACAAGGCATTCTCGCGCGGAGTAAAGTCTCCAGGTCAATTGTATGAAGTTGATGCCGATGAAGCTGCTGGCATAATCATGAGTAAGCTGAAAGAGAAGTTCATAATATAATCTTGGTAACAATGGAAAAATCAAAATATAAAGGCGTGTTCGTTTTTGTTGAACAACGCAAAGGTGTAATTCAGAATGTTTCGCTAGAATTAATAGGGAAAGCGCGCGATTTGGCCGATGCCCTTAACGATAAAGTTTATGCCATACTGGTAGGAAGCAAAATTGCCGATAAGGCTCAAATGCTTATTGCCCATGGTGCCGATACGGTAGTTTATGCCGATGCACCTGAACTAAACAATTATCTTACCGAACCTTACACCCAGGCTATTTGCCATATTGTAAATGAGTACAAACCAAGTATACTCATGCTTGGCGCAACCACCATTGGTCGCGATTTGGGTCCACGTTTGTCGGCTCGCCTTAAAACGGGCTTAACTGCCGACTGTACAAAGTTAGATATCTCAGAGGAGAAAGAATTTTTAATGACCCGCCCTGCTTTTGGGGGAAATCTAATGGCAACCATTGTGTGCAAGGAGCACCGCCCGCAAATGAGTACCGTACGTGCAGGGGTTATGCACAAACTTCCGGCCGACAATAGCCGTAAGGGTGAGGTGATAGAGGTTAAAATCCCATTTAACAAGGATAAGTTTAGGGTAAAACTATTGAGCAGCGTTAAGGAAAAAGCTGCGATGGTTGATATTAGTCAAGCAAAAATTCTTATCTCATGTGGTAGGGGTATGGCTAATGATGAGGGATTAAAAGTTATTGATGATTTAGCCAAAACCCTTAATGCTCAAGTCTCAGCTTCACGTGCAGTTGTTGACGCAGGTCTTGTTCCCCAAGACCGTCAGGTAGGGCAAACAGGAAAAACTGTGCGTCCCGATTTGTACTTTGCAGTAGGAATTTCTGGCGCAATTCAGCACCTTGCAGGGATGGAGGAGTCAGACTTTATTGTTGCAATAAACAAGGATAAAACTGCGCCTATATTTCAGGTTGCTGACCTTGGAATTGTGGGCGATGCAAAGCAAATTGTAAAGTTACTAAATGACCGATTAATTGGATAAAACCTTTTATGTTTCACTTAATGCTCAACCTTACATACGGTTTCGAAGCATATTTTGAAACAGAAACTTCAAGGTAAATCGGGAAGAATATTGTATTTTTGAAAAAATTAATGCCTTATTTCACTTTAATTGTTAGAAAACTTGCTTCGTGAGTAACAAACAGTAGTTAAAAGGCATAGGTATGGTAGATTTTTAAAATCTAAACTTTATTTCTGAAATAATCGAAAAACTATACGTATGAAAAATAAATTCATCTCAGCAGAAGAAGCCGCTTCAATGGTTAAAGACGGTATGACCGTTATGATTGGTGGTTTTTTAGCCGTTGGTAGCCCCACGAGCATAATTAATAAAATTGTGGAATCGGGTGTAAAAAATCTAACCTTAATTTGTAACGATACAGCCTTTCCCGACAAGGGTGTTGGTTTACTTGTAGCCAATAAGCAGGTAAAACATATAATTACATCGCACATTGGTACAAACCCCAGCACCATTGAGCAATTTAATAATAAAGAGATTAGCATAGAGTTTAGTCCTCAGGGAAATTTGATTGAGCGAATCAGAGCCGCTGGTGCAGGTTTAGGGGGAGTTTTAACACCAACCGGCATAGGAACCATTGTACAGGAGGGGAAACAAATTGTAAATGTGGATGGAATTGACTATATTCTAGAGAAACCTCTGCATGCAGATGTTGCATTAATTGGAGCTAGTGTATCCGACACCATTGGGAATTTGACCTATAAAGGGTCATCGCAAAATTTCAATCCAACCATGGCTACCGCCGCAAAACTTGTAATTGTTGAAGCGGAAGAGGTAGTAGAAATGGGCCAAATTTGTCCAGACAACGTTAGGACACAGTCCATTTTTGTAACACACATTGTAAAAAAATAAACTAAAATAAAATACTATGAATAACAAAGTTTTAATAAGGCTTAGAATGAGCACTCAAGATGCACATTATGGCGGAAATTTAGTAGATGGTGCTAAGATGTTAGCATTATTTGGAGATGTAGCTACCGAACTTTTAATCAGAAATGATGGAAACGAAGGCCTTTTCAGGTCTTACGATACGGTTGATTTTCTGGCTCCGGTTTATGCTGGCGACTTTATTGAGGTTACAGGTGAGATTACTAAAATTGGTAACACCTCCAGAAAGATGAGTTTTGAGGCACGTAAAGTAATTGTACCTCGTACTGATATCTCTGCATCTGCAGCAGATGTACTTGCTGAACCAGTTGTTGTTTGTCGCGCAACGGGTACGTGCATTGTTCCCAAAGATTGTCAACGTAAATAATTTATTAAAATATGGATAAATTAATTATTACAGCTGCCATATGTGGCGCAGAGGTAACCAAGGAGCATAATCCGGCGGTTCCCTATACTGTTGAAGAGATTGTTAGAGAGGCCAAGTCGGCTGTTGATGCCGGTGCCGCAATTGTCCATCTGCACGTTCGTGAGGACGATGGCACTCCAACGCAGAGCAAAGCTCGTTTCAAGGAGTGCATCGATGCAATTCTAAAAGTTTGCCCCGATGTAATTCTTATACCATCAACAGGTGGTGCAGTAGGAATGAGCGCCGAAGAGCGCCTTCAGCCTACCGAGTTGCCAATTGAAATGGCAACCCTAGACTGTGGTACTTGCAACTTTGGCGACGAGGTGTTTGAGAATACTATGCCCATGATGCGCGATTTTGGTAAGCGAATGATGCAAAACAATATTAAACCAGAATACGAATGCTTTGAGATGGGCCATCTCGATACCATAGTTCACATGGTTAAAAAAGGCGAAGCACCAGGTGCACCAATGCAGTTTAACTTTGTTCTTGGCGTTCCCGGTTGTACATCAGCAACAGTTGGAAATCTTGTTTGGATGGTAAATGCTATTCCTGCAGGTTCAACTTGGACTGTAACCGGTATTGGTCGTCATGAGTTTTTACTTGCAGCACCTGCAATTGTTATGGGCGGGCATGTTAGGGTTGGTTTCGAGGATAACCTTTACATTGAAAGAGGTGTACTTGCAAAATCAAACGGCGAGTTAGTAGCCAAAGTGGTTCGCCTTGCAAAAGAGTTAGGCCGTGGTGTTGCTACTTCGGCTGAAGCAAGAGAAATCCTAGGCCTTAAGAAAAAATAATTTCAAATCCTCTAAATAGTTTATCTATATGAAAAAAGGGAACAAGTACGGAACTCACAGGGTTATTGAGCCTAAGGGTGTTTTGCCACAACCGGCAGATAAGATTGATAACAACATGGATGAGATATACGATAACGAAATTCTTATCGATGTTCAGACCTTAAATATTGACTCCGCATCATTTACCGATATTGAGGCTCGCGCTAATGGTGACCACAAGAAGATTGCTGAGATTATGATGGATATTGTTGAAAAGCAAGGAAAACATCGTAATCCATGGACTGGTTCTGGTGGTATGCTTCTAGGAACGGTTGAGAAAATTGGTGATGCACTAGTTGATAAAATTGACCTAAAGGTTGGAGATAAAATTGCAACCTTGGTATCTCTATCGTTAACCCCACTTCGTATTGATAAAATTAAGGAAATCCGCCCGGATGTTGACCAAGTTGACATTGATGGTAAGGCCATTCTTTTTGAGAGCGGTATTTACGCTAAAATCCCCACTGATATGCCTGAGAAACTCGCTCTATCCGCATTGGATGTGGCTGGTGCTCCTGCTCAAACCGCAAAACTTTGCAGACCAGGCGATACCGTGCTAATTATTGGCGCCGGCGGAAAATCAGGTATGCTTTGCAGCTACGAGGCTAAAAGGCGTGTTGGTGTTACAGGAACAGTAATTGGCATGTGCCACAGCCAAAAATCAACCGATAGATTACAAAAGTTGGGCTTTTGCGACCATGTATTTCCTGGTAATGCTACTGACCCTGTTTCTATGATTGAAAAAATCAGCGAATTAACCGATGGCAAAATGGCTGATATTACCATTAACAATGTTAACATTCCCGATACTGAGATGACCAGCATCCTTTGTACAAAGAACGATGGCTTAGTATACCTTTTCTCAATGGCAACAAGTTTTACCAAAGCTGCTTTAGGTGCCGAGGGAGTTGGTAGTGATGTTACCATGATTGTTGGCAATGGCTACACAAAGGGTCATGCCGAAATTACGCT
>JAQUJY010000084.1 GCA_028680705.1 Bacteroidales bacterium | reverse complement strand
CATAAAATGAATCACGGGTAATGTTAATAATCCCCATAACCAAAGGTCTTTCAAGGCTTATAATGTTGCCGTTGCAAACAAGGTTTTGTTTGTTTTTAATCAGTAATTTACTGTTTTCCATTGTTTATTACCAGATTTTTTAGAGCGATGCTAAATTACAAAACATTTTGACAACATCTTTCATTAGGATGCTCACATATGAGCCACCAAAAGTATTAAGAAATCTTAACCAAATGTAATGACAATTTTTAGTTGAAAAATGCCTAAATTTGATGTTTTGAAAAACTTTAGCCATTCTGGAGTATGAGTTTTATTGTTATTGAAGGCCTCGATGGAGCAGGAAAATCCACACAGTTAAAACTTGTGGAGGGTTACCTTAAAAAAAAAGGAATTACCTGCGAAGCACTGCATTTTCCGAGAACAGACTCTCCTTACTTTGGTGAGTTGGTGTCGCGTTTTTTGCGGGGTGAACTTGGGAGTTTGAACGAGGTAGATCCTTATATTGTTGCCTTATTATACGCCGGTGATAGAATGGATGCTTCGGGTATGCTGCGCAGCTGGATTGAGAGTGGAAAAACGGTTTTGCTTGATAGGTACGTTTATTCAAATGTCGCATTTCAGTGTGCAAAGCTAAATACTATTGAGGAGCAGGATACCTTGCGCAACTGGATTTACGGATTAGAGTTTGACTATTTTAATATCCCCAAACCTGACTTAAGCATCTTTTTAGATGTACCTTTTGAGTTTACTGTTTCGAGATTAACCAACAATCGCTCGGGAAATGACAGGGATTACCTAAAGGGAACTACCGATATTCATGAAGAGGATCTCTCGTTTCAGGAGCGTGTCAGGAGGGTATATTTGCGTCAGGAGGAGGTTGATAATAATTTTAAGGTTGTTTCATGTTCAAACAGTAAAGGGGAAATGGCTCAGCCTGAAGTGATATTTCAAAGAATATTATCAGTGCTTAGTCAGCATTTACAATTATAATACTATTTATTGCTATGGTTCGATTTGTAACTTGGGTTTCACGCTATCTTTTAGCATTTACTTTTATTTTTTCCGGATTTGTAAAGGGTATCGACCCGCTAGGTTCGGCTTATAAGTTTGGCGATTATTTTATGGCATTCGGATTAGATTTTCTCGAACCTTTTGCCTTGCAATTTTCATTTATTCTATGTGCTGCCGAACTTTTTATTGGACTACTTCTCTTATTTAGGGTAAAAAATTTAGTGGCTGTTTGGGGTGCATTTCTGTTTATGCTGATATTTGCACCCCTAACATTAATTCTAGCAATATACGATCCCGTTTCCGATTGCGGATGTTTTGGTGATGCGATTATTTTAACCAACTGGGGAACCTTCTTTAAGAATTTACCCTTGTTTGCCGCATCAATATTCATGTTTATCCATCGGAAAAGGATAGATCCCACATTTCCAAAAGTGTACTCTCATGCTATTGCTGGAGGGCTGCTCATTATCTCTTTCATTCCGTCGTTTTATGGGTACAACAATTTGCCATTAATCGATTTTAGACCTTATAGTATAGGTACTAATATTCAAGAGGCCATGTCGATCCCTGAGGGTGTTCCACTTGATGAGTACGAAACAGTTCTATACTACCAAAAGGATGGGGTGGAGAAGAAGTTTACTCAGGATAATTTTCCTTGGCAGGATTCAACATGGCAATTTGTTGATAGCAAATCGGTTTTGATTCGAAAGGGTTATACACCGCCAATTACTGATTTTTCGTTAACCAATTTTGATGGTTGGAGTCAAACCGATAGCATACTAAATCATGAAGGGTACTTTATGCTAGCCGTATCGCACAGATTAGATAAAACCAATGAGAAATCCTTTGCTCAACTTAATGAACTATACTTTAAGGCAAAGGATTTGGGTATTGGCTTTGTATGTATTACTGCATCGCCACCATCCGAAATTGACGATTTTACTAGTAAAACGGGTGTTGCTTTTCCCTTTCTGCTTGCCGATGAAATATTACTGAAAACAGTAGTACGATCGAATCCAGGGATTGTACTGTTAAAACATGGGACAATTATAGGAAAATGGCACTATAAAAACATCCCCGCATCAAATTATTTTGAGGGAGATATTTTATCAAAATCTATTACCAATCAGCAAGGAAATAGAACAATGCTTTGGATGTGCATTATGATACTGGTTCTTGCTCTGGCTAAAATACTGATTGCACCATTTTCAATTGCAAAAATTGACAAGTATTTATAGCGATTTTTCTTCAACTTGAATAATTTTACCGCTTTCGGTGTTGTAGGCAAAGCAAACAATATTTAAATTGTTTAGATTCCAATCAAGATCAATTACTGCAGTAATATTTTCTTTCTGCCCAACGGGTTTCCCTTTTAAAAGTATCCCATGTTCTGTTCAGCAACATGCAAAGTATGATTATACTATACTACTACTTGGGGTTTTAGTAATAAATGTACATTATTCTGTAAAGTGTGTGAGTTTTATAATAACACGGGTTTGAGTTTCTTTAAGTCTGCTCTTTTTTATATGTAAGTAATTATTTTAAGATGATACCCCAATTTCTTAAAACAATTGTACGTTTTTGGGTAATTTCACATATTGGAAAATACACGAATTTCATAACTTCATTTCCTGTTGAGAAGGATGGTTTTATAGTTCTAAATAAAAGAAGTAACGGGGCCTAGCCCCGTTACTTCTTTTATACTTTAGGATATAGTCCTTTAATAAAGGATTTTATCTGCCCACTATTTAACGATTAGTTTGCCAATTGAAGTCTCTCCATTGTTCAGGGTTAATCTAACCATATAAACACCCTGAGGCTGGTCAATATTCAATTTAATCTCACTAAGGCTGGCATTATATTGTTTGCTGTAAACCAATGCGCCGGTGATGCTGTAAATTTCAACTGTGCCTACTTTCTCCTCTGTTGGAATTTTAATGGTTACCTCTCCGTGGGTAGGATTTGGATAAAATGATAAGGATGACAGAGTTGAAGTATTTATACCGCTGGCTGGTGTGAGCACAACACTAATATCATAATCCTGATTGTTAACCGTTACAACTCCTTCAACTGTTTCGAAACCACTCTTTAACACAGTGTATGGGTATTCGCTGTTAATTAGATCGATTTTGGCAATACCGCTATTGTCTGTAGATAAACTTTGTTCATTAATGGTTATGGTTGCCCCCTCTATTGGTGCTTCTGTTGTTTCATCTAATATTGTAAATGTAACGGTGTATTCTAAAGGAACCAATACTATATCAACACTGGTATTAGCATCGGTTATATCAAAATCTCCAGATTGAGTTACAAAGTAATCTTTAGCTATCTCAAAACTATATGAACCATTAGGAAGAAGCATAAATGCTTTTCCTTTCTGATCGGTAGTTGTTTGGTCCTCATCAATAGTTATTGTTGCTCCTTTAACGGGTTTGTTATCTAGGCTGTTCAGAACGTTAAACGTTACAGCATAATCATCTGTATTCATTGCTGCATCAACCATTGTAGACTGGAGAACTTCTTTAGTTCCACTCTGTATGAAAACAACAACCATTAAGTCATCAAACTCTTCAACGTGCGTGGTTGATAAATCTGCCGATAGGTTAAAGTTTAATGCTTCACCATCCGTTGAACTAAAAACGGTTCCATTGGCATTGGGAAGCATCTTCATCATAACAAAGTGAAACTTTTTTTCTCCGTTTGTGGTGGCGTTACCAGTTGTTTCGCGTTCAACAACCGCTACATGTAATTTTAAATTGTCTGTGGATATATGTGGTAAAACATCTACAGATACAAATACGTTAGTGCTATTAACAATATTTGCCGTGGCGTTAATTTCAAAAAATGCTTCTTTGGCTATTTGTGAATAAAAGGCATTGTTTATTGCCCCGGCGCTAGTTGGGGTATTTACTCCTCCAGTATACAGGACAGGAACCCCCTGTACACCATAGTAGTTTCTTCTTGTGCCTCCTTCGGCAGTATAGTATGGGTCTCCATTACCAGGCCAGTTCATTTGATATTTAATAATGGAAAGCCTGCCATCATTTAGATTTAGAAATGGAGAAAATACATTTGTATTAAAACCATTGCAAGGAGGGCAGGATGAACTCGTAAATAGTTCAAACAAAGGGAAGTTTGCAACAGATTTTGATGCAATGTGAATACTTTTTGTTTTCGAGCTATTGTCCATTTTATCATCCCTATTGCCATTTATATTGGATAACCCAACGTTAACATCGTAGATGCCTGCAGTAGCCTCCCATGTTGAGTAGAATGTATAGGTATAAATTTCATTGGGATTAATTAAAACATTGGTTACGTTTTCAGTAACTGTATTTCCATTATTCACTTGATATTGAATATCAAAGGAGTTAATTGGGTTTATACCAACATTTTTAACCGTAGCTACAATGTTACGATCTCCAAAGAGGGAGTGTGCTTCGTTATCTATTGAGTTTAAAACTAAATCAGTGCCAACTCTGCTCTGGGCCATAGTTGCTGCACCAATTAGGAGTATAAATGATAAAATTTAATTTCGTTTCATAAGATTCTGTGTTTTTTAAAACATTTTATACTAGTGTGTAATTGTAATGAATTTATTTTTAAAGCATATATATACAAATAAACAACATTGAATAATGAGGTGTAATTCATTGTCAATCAACAATAAAATTAAATAAATCCTTATAGCGATTTTTCTTCAACCTGAATAATTTTACCGCTTTCAGAGCTGTAGGCAAAGCAAACAATATTTAAATTGTTCAGATTCCAATCAGAATCAATTGCGGCCTCTACAGTAATATTTTCCTCTTGCCCAACAGCTGCTCCCTCTGCAAAGGTTTGAGTACCCCATGTTCCGTTTAGCGAGATGCGAAAAACATGGTTATGCACGTAATTCTCTACAGTACCACTCGGGGTTTGTTGGGGCGAAATTAATCCATCTTCCGTAATAAAAACACAGATACTTAAAGGTTCTATATCGTTTAGTGCCTTTGCATTTATAGTAACCGAAAGGTTTCCAGAGTTATAGGTGTGGTTGATGCCAAGCTGTAAATGAGGCTCAATATTATTATCCAATATCGCAGAAGCAGCACTGGGCCAGACTGTGTTGGTTATTACCAGTTTGCCGTCATACTCTGTTCTATTGACTACCCCGGCAGGATAACTCTCAACATTAAAGTTTGAGTTTAGCTCATTTCCCACCGCAGTTCTGTAATCCTCAGGAAAATCAGTATTAGTTCGTGCAAAGTGACCAGCATGATAGGCTATTATAATAAATTTGTTGCCATAGGCTTGCTTTAGCTGTTCTGCTGTAGCTGCCCCTTCGGGACAATTTTGACATTGGTGCCCAGTAAACTCTTCGAGCAGTACTTTCTGAACAGTTTCTTCTGTTTCACCCCCGCCAGTGGGTTTGTTCATATATGGTTCATCCATAATATCGCATGCCGATACAAGCATGGCGAACATTAGTGTGATAGCTGAAATACGTTTCATAGTCTTGTGATCTTGTTTTGTTAAACTCAACTTGGTAGGCGCTAAAAGGTTGTTGAAAAGGTAATTCCACCTGCGAATGCTGATGGTACTCTTCTACAGATTCCTCCAACGCAAATAACCCCTTCGCGCTGTTTTCCAAAATTAATGGCAAGTCTGTGGGCGCCTAGGTTATACCCAAGGTTTAATGAGTAGTAGTGAATGCGGTATTCCTTATCGGAGTTTCCATAGTTATACTGGTCGGTCACTGAAAACGACCAGTTAGGAGCTACGGTATATTCTGCAAGCAGCATGGCCCAGTTGCCCTTGTCCTGTTTTGTGTTTAGGTGCTGAGCTTCAATCCTAATGTTTTGGCTGTTACCAATTCGATACGAAAAATCGGCGAATGCAACAAAAGCTTTAACGGATTCTTCGCCTGGATGCCCTTCAATAACCGCCAGATTATAAAATTGATGAGCCACTCCGGCAACAACCTTAAACCTCTGAGATATTTTTCGGTTTACCTCAAGTGATAAATCGTGGAAATACTTCTCGTCGCCAATTTTACCGAATTTTGCAGTATAACCCTTTGTCCCTGATGTGCCAATTTGAAGCGTATCGTGAAGTTTTCCTTTATCAATAGAATGCGCAATGGATGCGCTAAGCGTTACATTAGTTCCATACCTACCTCCAATAAGCGACTTGCGAGGAATAAGATAGTTTATCTCGGCCATTGCACCTGCTTCTCCAGTTAGCTGAGTTGCGTATGGATACATACCCGGAAGGCTGTAAGTATGCTGACGGGTAGTGGGGGGTATGTAGCTTAACGTTAAATCATTCGACGTAGCATCACGACTAGAGCGGAAATCCATATTATCGATATACTTACCCGATAGCAGAATGCCTAAACCTTTTGTTGAGTATGATCCTGTAACAAAAAGAGCTTGACCATTTTTATATATCATATTATTGGTGGCGCTTGGGTCATTTATCTTCCAGGCATACTCACTTGAGAGAAAAAAACCTCCGCTATAAAGGGATGCCCTGCCCGAAAATGCGGCAACATTTTCGGGTAAATTGTAAAGCGGGTTTTTGTCTTTTTGGTAACGACTAACAACACTACCTCCAACTATAATTGTGGTAGCTGATTGGGGAGCTAACGTTTG
Organism: Bacteroidales bacterium; assembly: GCA_028680705.1. Taxonomy (GTDB): domain Bacteria; phylum Bacteroidota; class Bacteroidia; order Bacteroidales; family Tenuifilaceae; genus Perlabentimonas. Next base: position 6,120 of record JAQUJY010000084.1, on the reverse strand, counting down.
CAGAATATTCCATTCACCATCAAACCCTCTGGTTATTCCTGGGCTATAATCCCAAAAGTAGCGCTGCTTACCAATCACCCCTTTTATGGTAAGCCCTTTTAGGGGGTGAACTACCATCTTAAAACCGTTGAAGGAGTTATCTATGCCAAGGTTTTTATCCTCATATGCCCGTAAGATGATTCCGTTTCCGAATTGCTCATAAAAACTTCCAATAGTTATTTCGTAAAGGCTATCGGTATAGTTTAAGAACATATGAGCAATGCCATGTCCTTCGTAGTTAGAGTCGTAACCAAGTAATGGTGGCATATAGGCCTCATACCTTAAGCCTGCATTAAATCCATTGTAACGGTAAAATATATTCCCGTATATATTAGCTCTAACGTACTCAGGTACGTCCTCAGTGGCAATTGTTGAGTCGTTTAGGTAATAGTTTGCTTCACTATAAAAGTTGCCTTGTATAGTTCCTTTATCAAGAAAGTTTTGGGCTTTAGAGAGTGATGGTGTTAGTACAATAAATAGAATTATGTACACCCAGCCAGTCAACCCATTGCGATAGTTGATCATTGTGTAGGATTAAAAATAATGAATTAAATATCGCTACTTAATAAGCGATTTAATTTGATTGAATAGTTCATGCTCTGAACCCTCAGTGTAGTTGGTGTACTGATAAACAACCTCTTTATTACCGTTTAGTATAAATGTGTGGGGAACGTTTGTAACTCCCATGGCACGACGGAGGTCGCTATTGCTATCAAGATAAAAATCGTACTCCCAACCACGGGCGTTAACCAATGGGCGTACGTTATTTACTGTACGGGCATCATCAATTGATATGGCAATTAATTTAACGCCAGTCTCATCTTGCCAGTCGTCATATAAATCGGCAATGGCCGATAGTTCTTTAATGCACGGACGGCACCATGATGCCCAAAAGGAGAGTATTATAGGTTTACCATCGTTCTCGAATGTTGCTGTTGATACTGTTTTGCCATCGAGCGTTTTAACGGTTGCTGTTGGGAGTGTTTTCGATTGTTGTGCGCTAACACTTAGGCTAAAACTGAGAAAAAGGATACCTAAAGATGATAGAATTTTCATTTTGTTTGGTTTAGATGAATTTGAATAACTATTTTAAAATAAGTTTTGCAGTTGAAACGGATTCTGACCCGATAAGTGAAACAAAATATATGCCAGGGCTTAAATTGTGTAACAATAGACTTGTCGTAGTTTGCTCAAATGCGTTAGTTTTAATGGCTCTTGAGTAAACATATTGTCCAAGGTTATTAGTAACTGCAATGCTGTAAGCTGTTGCTGATGTTGGGGTAAACTCAATTTTCACTTGCCCATTATTGCTAGGGTTGGGGTAGAGTTTAAACTCTTCAGTGGTTTTTGTTTGAATTCCGCTAACTAACTTATTTAGTTCTGCGGTTTGAATAACCTCAAATGTTTCGGTATTTTGCAAAAAGAGTCCTACGCGAAATTTATTGAGATTAACCCTAGGAATAATATCAGTAAAATCTTCTGTAAACGATATTGCAACAGGGATACCATTGGCAATATCCTTAAAATCGCCACCTTCAAATTTCTTAAACCGTCGTAATACGTGGTAAAACGTTTTTTCCCCATTGCCTCCAGGCGGTTCTTCAAACGAAACAATATCCTCAGTAAAGGCAACCTTTAGTTCAACCATGTTAAGGTCGAGATTGGTATGTGGATTTAACAGAAAGTCCACTTCTATAGTTGATGATGAAACACCAAACGTACCCTCAATTTCAATGGGGGAGGGGCGTTGTAGCTCAGCATCTAGATGATTTGAGTCAAATTTTATGGAATTACCTTTGTACCAAGGGTTTACAACTGATTGAGGTGTTGACATTATGTCATAAAAATCCATGCGTTCATTAATATATTCACTTGCCAGTAGGCACATGGGATTGCCCGAAAAACAGTCGGTTTGGTAACCTATTACAAACATTTGCTCTTTGTATATTTGGGCTAACTCTCTAACTCTTAGGTTTGCCTCAACACATGTCATGCAACTTGAACTAGAGAAACTTTCGTAAAGGAGCATCCTATTGGATGTTGTTGAAAGAACTCTTATAGGGATTGAAAGAGTATCGATTTCTTGTAATGGTGTCCCGTTAATATTATCGAGCCAAAGTTTCACCGTTGTATTTCCCGCATCACCAAATTCAATAGAAGTATTTAGGTTTAAGAGAAGAGGCTCCCAGTTGCCCAGATCAAGATCAGTGAAGGATTGGCTGTATGTCTCGCCAAATTCCATTTGATAAAACACATCGAATTGGGTTAAAGCGCTGCTCGAAAAGTTTTCGATAGTCATCCAAATGTCTTGCGAAGCATTTGCTTGTGCGTACGGCCCAATATTATGCTTCATAATGGTAACCCCATCGCTGGTTTGCCCTTTTAGAGCAAACCAGTTAAGGATTATCATCATTGAAATAAAAATGTATTTTATCAAAAACCTATGCATTGTTAGTTTACGATTAGTTTACCAATTGAGGCATTACCATTGTTTAAGGTTACCTTAACCATGTAAACACCCTGGGGCTGATTAATGTTCAGCTTAACCTCGTTTAGGTTGGCATTGTATTGTTTGCTGTAAACCAATGCGCCGGTGATGCTATAAACTTCAATTGTGCTTACTTTATCCTCTGTTGGAATTATGATGGTTACCTCTCCCTGGGTAGGATTTGGGTAAACTGATAGGGATGACAGAGTTGAAGTATTTATACCGCTGGCTGGGGTGAGCACAACACTAATATCATCATCCTGATTGTTAACCATTACAACTCCTTCAATTGTTTCGAAACCACTCTTTGTTGCAGTGTATGGATATTCACCGTCAACTAGGTCGATTTTGGCAACACCACTATTGTCTGTTAATAAGCTTTGCCCATTAATGGTTAGGGTTGCATCTTCAATAGGGTTTGTTTCAGTGTTAGTTACAGTAAAAGTAATAGTGTGTAAGGGACTTAATTTTTCACTAATATCAATGTCACTTCCACTCACTGTCAAACTTTTTACTAGAGTTTCATACATATCCTTTGATATTGTATATTCGTAGGTATCACTTTGTAGTATGATTGAAGCTAACCCTGTATCGGAAGTTGTGAGTGTTTGTCCGTTAATACCTATGGTTGCCCCCTCTATTGGTGCTTCTGTTGTTTCATCTAATACTGTAAAGGTAACGGTGTAATCTAAAGGAACGAATACTATATCAACACTGGTATTAGCATCGGTTATATCAAAATCTCCAGATTGAGTTACAAAGTAATCTTTAGCTATCTCAAAGCTATATGAACCATTAGTAAGAAGCATAAATGCTTTTCCTTTCTGATCGGTAGTTGTTTGGTTCTCATCAATAGTAATTGTTGCTCCTTTAACAGGTTTATTATCTAGGCTGTTCAGAACGTTAAACGTTACAACATAATCATCTACATTTATTGCTGCATCAACCATTGCAGATTGAAAAACCTCTTTGGTCTCATCATTCTGGATAAATACAACAACCATTAAATCGTTATACTCCTCAACGTGTGTGTTTGATAAATTTGCCGATAGGTTAAAGTTTAAAGCATCACCATCCGTTGAACTAAAAACGGTTCCATTGGCATTGGGAAGCATCTTCATCATAACATATTTAAACGATTTTTCTCCGTTGCCGCCTATGTTGCCAGTAGTTTCGCGCTCAACAACTGCTGCATGTAATATAAAATTATTTGCAGAGATATGGGGCAAAACATCTATGGATACGAATACGTTAGTGCCTGCAACGATACTCGCATTGGCACTAATTTCAAAGAATGCCTCTTTTGCTATTTGTGCATTAAAAGCATTGTTTACTCCCGCAGCGCTAGTTGGGGTATTACTTCCTCCAATATATAGGGCAGGTACTCCCTGTACACCATAGTAGTTTTTCCTTGCGCCTCCTTCGGCAGTATAGTATGGATCTCCGTTACCAGGCCAGTTCATCTGGTATTTAATAACTGCAAGTTCGCCATCATGTCCATTGAAAAATGGAGTTAACACATTAGAGTTAAAACTATTGCAAGGACCACAAGATGAACTTGTGAATGATTCAAATAATGGCAAATTTGCAACGGCTTGCGATGCGAGAGATAAACTCTTTGTTTTTGTATTATTACCCATATCGTTATCATCACCATTACCATTGATGTTGGTTAAGTTAACGCTAACATCGTAAGTGCCCGCTGTAGCCTCCCAAACTGAAGTAAAGGTATGGCTGTAGCTATCGCCAGCATTAAGTGAAATGCCGGTTACGTTTTCAGTAATTACATCTCCTTCATCTATTTGATATTGGATATCAAAAGAGGTGATCGGGTTAATCCCTACGTTTTTAGCCGTAGCTTTAATATTGCGGTTCCCAAATAGAGAATATTCTGCGTTATCGACTGAATTTACAGCTACATCCGTATCAAAAGGAACGTAAAGCAAAATGTCATCAATATACCAGGCATTAATATTATAGGAACTTCCTGAAAAAAACAGGCAAAGTTGAAATGAAGTTGAGCCTATATCTTCATTTTCTAAAGCAATATTGATATTCTCAACTACCGTTGCCCCTTTTCGGCTCCATACGGTGTGCCATGTGCCTTCATTCGATCGGGTTGCCAACCCAACGGTATAGGTTCCGCTAAAATGATCAATTGCATGTTTAAATTCAACGGTAAGGTTTGAGTGGCTGCTCACATCTATAGCCGGAGAAATTAGCCGGGTAGTGCCATTAAACTGTGGGCTCCAACTCATTTTTGCCTCAGGGGCAACACCGTCAGCATTAGTGCTTGAAACAGTTGCCCAGTTTCCTGCCTGAGCATCAAAGGTCCATGTATCAAATCCAGAACTAAAGTCTTGGGAAAGCAACTGCGTTCCAGTTTTACTTTGAGCCAAAGCAGCAGCGCCAATTAGAATTGTAAGTGATAGCAGTAGGATTTTTTTCATAAGATTAGTCTTTTACTAAAACGATTTAGTTTGTTTGCGCAAATATATTGGTTTTTATTAAAAAAACGCATACTTTTGCACATCTAAAATGATGAAATCATGAAAATAAGATCTTTTTTATTAGTTATTGTGTTGGTAATATGCAGTGCATCATTAGTTAATGCACAGAGTTTACAACTTTCGAGAAATGGGGAGGATGTTAGTAATGCAGAGATTAATGTTACCGGATTGTCTACTGATAACATTATTGACGTATCATTTATTATTACAAACATTTCAGAGTCTGAAATATCTGTAAAGGTTAGGAAAAATGTAATTGAAGATATTGAGGATAGTTTTAATACAATTTGTTTCGGTACTTGCTACCCTCCCCAAGTAACAGAAAGCCCAGATCCATGTACACTTAATGCAGGAGAGTCGACTTATGAAGGATTTTTTGCAGTTGATTTTTCTCCTGAAGGAAACAGTGGTACCGCAAAAATAGTATATGAGGTTTTTAATGTAGACAACCCAGACGATAAGGTTAGTGTAACTGTTAACTTTATCATATCACCAACTGGCATTGGCGTTAACAAAAACGATATTGGTCTTCAAGCTTATCCTAACCCAACTACAGGTGAACTTGTTTATGTTGATTACTCATTACCCAGTAGTGTGCAAAACGCAACATTTACTGTGTATAATATGCTTGGGGTGAAGGTGTATGAAATGGCTATTGAAAATAGGTCAGGTAAGATTGATTTTCCAACTAATGGTTTTCCCAAAGGCATTTATTTGTATTCAATAGAGGCTAACGGATCAAGATTGGCTACTAAAAGACTAATAGTTAGATAGAAAGAATAAGTTCAAAATATAGAGTTCACATAAAAAATGCTAAAGAGCGGATAAATGTTTATCAGTTCTTTAGCATTTTTATTTTTGATAAAGTTACGCCCATGGGTTCTAGTAATGGGCAATAGAAAACTTTGCTAAGTTAAAATGCATTCTTACAATTGGAGTACAACTAGACCTAGGGCCTTTTAAAACTACCAGGTCTTGATAAGTATCTCTCTTTCGCTTCCTCTGCATCCGATCCAGCTTCTATGTAAATTACAGTCCTATTATCGATTATAACTGCTTGCATTTTCGCTAAATCTGGAGATT
>JAQUJY010000083.1 GCA_028680705.1 Bacteroidales bacterium | reverse complement strand
AGCGCCGATTGGCTCCTGTTAGACAAAGGCGATATGTACCGACAACCTGTTCAGGGATCTCTCTTTGCTGCTAATGAGAAGCAAGGAACTGTTGATAATACCCTGTCCTTGCCCAAAGAAAGTTCATCATCTGTCCAGCCAGACGAAGTTCAGCATAAAGTTAAAGCCTCTGAGAATCGCTTAAACGAAAGTGAAGTTGAGCGTGTGGTTGTATTCTTCAAAAATAGAACGTTTACTGCCTATAGTCCCAGCGGAGATATTTTATAGTTTCATTTGCTCTCTACGCATCAATAGTGTAGTTTTGCAAAAAAATCATGTACAAAGGTATTATTCGTCCTTTACTCTTTTTACTCAAGCCCGAGGCAGTCCATGGCTTAGTTGTAAGAGGGATAAAAATTTTATTTGCTATTCCTTTTGTAAAACCTCTGGTGAAAAGAAAATTTGGATATAATCAGAGTTCAAAGTTAAAAAGGAACCTCTTCGGTCTTGAATTTGATAATCCTATTGGATTAGCCGCTGGATTCGATAAAAACGCCGATTTATACTCACATTTCGATGCTTTTGGATTCTCCTTTATTGAGGTGGGAACCGTTACACCTAGAGCCCAACCAGGTAATCCAAAGCCAAGATCGTTTAGGCTTAAAAAGGATAAAGCATTAATAAACCGAATGGGGTTTAATAACAAGGGGTTAGAAAATGCAGTGAAAAATCTGAAAAGAAGGAAAAAATCAGGAATAATCATTGGAGGAAACATTGGTAAAAATACACTTACCCCTAATGATAAAGCCCATGAGGATTACTTTTACTGCTTTAAAGAACTTTACGATCATGTTGACTATTTTGTGGTAAATGTAAGTTGCCCTAACATTAAGGATTTAAAGCAACTTCAGGATACTGAGAATTTAAAGGGTATTCTTTCAAAAGTAACTCTTTATCGTTCTTCGCAAAAACAATATAAACCAATCTTACTAAAGGTTTCTCCTGATTTAACAGTTGAGCAACTCGACTCAAATATAGAAACAGCCCAGCAATTTGGTCTCGATGGTTTTGTGGCAACAAACACAACCATTTCAAGAGAAAACCTTTCGACAAACAAGCATATTGTTGATTCTATAGGAAATGGTGGGTTAAGCGGAGAACCTTTAAAGAACAGAGCAACTGAGGTTATTCGCTACATCCACATTAAAACAAAAGGCTCCATGCCAATTATTGGTATTGGAGGGATTAGTAGCGTGGAGGATGCCCTTGAAAAACTTGATGCAGGAGCATCGCTAATACAGCTATATACAGGTTTTATTTACGAAGGACCTGGAATAGTGAAAAGAATATGCAAAGCAATTGATAAATAGAACTCTATAATAAAGTAAAAATGGATATAATTGTTGACTGCAGAAGCATGCTTTGCCCTCTGCCATTGATTGAAACCAAAAAAGCCATAAAATCGGCTAAAAAGGGGACTATAATTAAAATTATTATTGATAACGATACATCACTAAGTAACCTCAAAAGGTATTTATCTGATAATGGAATTGATCCTAAATACAGTATCAAGGAAGGGAATCATATACTAGTATTTACCGCTGCAAATACGCAGCAATCTTTGAGCAAACCTGAAAACCACTGTACATACGAACCCAAAACTAATGCTAACAATAGGATTGCTAAAGATTACATCGTTGTGCTCAAAAGCAATACGATGGGTAAGGGGGACGACACTTTGGGCAAGATGCTAATGAAAGGCTTTTTATCTACTATTTGTGAACTCGATTCACTGCCCAAAGAGGTAATATGCTTTAATTCTGCAGTTAAACTCGCCATTAACGAAACAGCAACAGCCCGAAATCTTGAAAAACTAAACGAATTAGGAGTAAAAATAACTCTATGTGGAACCTGTGTTGATTTTTTTAATTTAAAAAACTCGATTAAAATTGGCGAAATATCTAACATGTACTACATAGCAACCACAATGTTGAATGCAGAATACATGCTTGAACCATAGGCTATAATGAATACCCATTTAAATAAATACTTTGATAATGCTTGCACCAGTTTTCCAAAACCAACTGAGGTTGCAGAATACATGGTAAATCACCTTAAAGAGGGTGGATCGTATGGAAGGGCAGCCTATACTAGAATTATTAACTCCACTCGTGTTGTTGAGGAAACAAGAGATCTAATTGGTGAACTTATTGGAGTAAAGAAAGTCTCTAACATTGCATTTGACTATAACGCAACAAGTGCAATCAACAAAATAATAAACGGATTCAACTTTAAACACAAAAAAGTACTTGTTTCACCATTAGAGCACAATGCGGTAATGCGACCATTATATGCTTTAGGACTTGGTATACAAACTCTTCCGCATGATAACGATGGGTTTATTCGTGTTGATGAGCTAGACCCTAGTCTTTTGAGGAACATAGATTTGGTTATTGTAAACCACGTAAGCAATGTTAACGGCGTAATTCAACCAATAGCTAGTATTAAAGAAGCAATCAAGGATTTACCTCTACTGGTTGATGCCAGCCAATCGATTGGGAAGGTAAACTTTTTAGCCAACGAGTGGAATATAGATTATGCTGCATTTACTGGCCATAAGGGTTTACTTGGGCCAACGGGCACAGGTGGATTTTATGTAAAAGAGCCTTGTTCATTGACATGGACAGTAAGCGGAGGGACAGGATCTAATTCGGACAGTTTTCAGATGCCAACGTTTATGCCCGATAGGTTCCAGGCTGGGACTCCAAACATTACAGGCATTTATGGGTTATTGGCAGCAATAAAGTATAAGCCAGATAATAGTTGGGGTCGGAAAGTATTCCTATCGGTTATTAAAGACCTTTCTGAAAATGAAAAATTAAAGGTACTATGCGCTAACAATCCCAAGAACCAATCCGATGTATTCTCATTGCACCCCAAAAACGGTGATGTATCGGGATTTACACATAGCCTTTTCACAAAATTTGGCATTGAAGTGAGGAGTGGTCTACATTGCAGTCCACTTGCACATAAAACGCTTAACACGTTTCCAACGGGAACCGTTAGGATTTCGTTATCGCCCTATCACACTAACAAAGATATTAGGTATCTGCATGAGAGTATCCTTAATACAATAGAAATGGGGTCTTACTAATGAAAATATTGCTGATTTTTCAAAATATCCATGCTGTAATAAGGGCTGAAAAAATAATTAACATCAAAGAAATCGTGTATCAAATTTTACCAGTTCCTACAAGCATTAGTTCTGAATGTGGAATGTGTATAGAGATAAATAGCATTGATTATCAAACGGTTCAAGAATGCCTTCGAAATGAGGGAATAGCTTTTCAACAGATTAAAATAGTTTAACCATGGAATTCGATCTTCTTTCAACTGTAGAATACGGGGGATGTTCAGCAAAGATTCCAGCTGCGCTTCTCGAAAAGGCATTGCTATCAATACCAAGAGTGAAGGATAGCAATTTACTTGTTGATATCGATACACACGATGATGCTGGAGTTTATAAAATATCTGAGGACACTGCACTAATCTTTACTACCGATTTTTTTCCGCCAATATGCTCTGATCCCTACGATTTTGGACAGATTGCTGCAAGTAACTCTTTAAGTGATGTTTATGCAATGGGAGGGGAGCCCTTTCTTGCACTAAACATAGCTATGTTTCCGGCATCAAAAATCCCCCTAAGTGTTTATAGCCGAATACTTGAAGGAGCCGCTAATATGGCCACTCAAGCAAAAACGCTCATTATTGGAGGGCACACTATAGACGATTATCCACCGAAATTTGGACTAGCGGTAATCGGGAAAGTTCATCCTGAAAAAGTGATTACCAATGCTGGACTTAAACCAGGTCAAGTATTAGTGCTTACAAAACCATTAGGAATGGGAGTTATCATTGCGGGTAAAAGGCTTCAGATGGTTAAAGAATCGACATACACCGAGGCATTAAAATGGATGAAAACACTTAATAACCAAGTGGATATACTTCACCGATTTAATGTTACTGGGGCAACCGATATAACGGGCTTTGGCTTACTGGGGCATGCCCTTAAAATGGCTAAAGCAAGTAAAGTACGCATAACCATTAATTCAAAAATTGTTCCCTCATTGCCAGAAGCCCTTAACCTAATCGATATCGGTTGCATCCCTGGAGCTGCTTTCAGAAACATCGAGTATGCCGAGGGAAAACTAGCCATTAAGACTTGCGATTTTGATCATAAAATGCTACTAGCCGATGCCCAAACATCTGGCGGATTACTTATTGGAGTTGATGAGGACAAGGCCAACGATTTAGTTAATCAATTAAAAAAAGTAGGGTTAAGCTACACCAGCATAATTGGTAAGGTGAGTAATAATGATACCAACCAAAATGACCTTGTTATACTTGAATAAAATACTGTAATATTGAAGTTAGTTGAAGGAAAATATTATCAATTTAAAGTGCTTAATACAGTTAATTTGCCCGACGAGGGTGATTTCTATATGCTAAGACATAAGTCAGGTAGAAGGATGCTTTTGCCAATAGAACCCTATAATAAATATTGTATTGGAGGAAACAGCACGATTGAATGTAAAGTGGATAAGATTAACTGTACCGGGAAAGTGTTTTTGGACCCTCGTCACCCTGTCTACACCGAAGGTGAAACATATGAATTTACCGTGCATAAAGTTGATATTAAGGATATTAACTTAAACAACACTATTACTGTTCATGATGTTTTTAATAATGAGATTCAGGTTAATTGGCCTACCAACAATTCTCAATTGCCTGAAATAGGCACCAATATTAAACTACAGGTAGATAGGTTAAAGAATGGAATTCCGATACTAAATCCTTAATTCAAAGCACTATTAATTTAGAGTATTTGATTAGTAAGCATAAAACCCAGCGAATTCACTGGGTTTTATGCTTTGAGAAGGACAAAGTTAAACTTTTCAAATACCTCTAAAACTAGTCAACATCATCAAAATCATCATCTCCAAAGCTGCTACTATCGTCATCTTCAATGTCATCAGGAAAGGAATCAGAATCAGATTCAGTCCCAATACTATCCGAATCGCTAAAGAAACCTTTACGCTGATCATCATCCTTGGGCTTTGTATCAATTTTAACGTTTACCTTAACCAAATAACTAGCTTCTTCAGTATCTATAGTGATAGCATGAAAAAAATCATTATTTGGTTTAGTAACCTTAATCACATGGTCTGAGTAACCATTCGGATATTTATTTTTAATCAGCATTAACAACTCCGGCGATAGGTTCTTGTAGCTGATTACCAGTTTTTTCCTTGTCATAAAATACTTTTTTTTATACTTTGCAATAATACATTAAATATCCATAAGAAAAATAATAATAAGAAAATTTTGTGTTTAATTTTTTGTTTTTTTTTTGATAATTTTACTTATTTCAATTCCTGAAAAAGGCTAATAATATCCGATTAAAATAGTCTTATAATCAATATTATGTTAAATAGATGTTTGGTAAATAAGGGACACCTGTTTGTGCCCTTATTAAAAACAAATTATTGCTGTTTTAATTCATTCCACTTATCATTGATATCCTCGTATTTTTTCATAGTCTCTTCATCTTCATTCCTATATCTAAAATACAAATTTCTAAGAGATCCCAATGTTTCCAAATTTTGTGGTGCCAGTTCTAGCGCTCTTTCCATATAAGGAATGCTCTTTTTGAATTCAACATTGGATTTATCAATTAAAGCATCATATTTCTCAACCTCCTTAGCGGGTACATTATTTGCTTCCTCTAAAAACTTTACCCCTTGGTTGAAATAAAGTGCCGCCAAATTGTACACAGCATCAAAAAACTCAGGATTTAAATCAATGGATTTATTGTAAGCATTTACAGCCCCGTTTAAATTTCCAAGGTTATCGAGAAGTGTCCCTTTAGCAAAGTAAAGTGAAGAGTTCTCGTCAGTTTTAAGAGCTTGATCAATGTACTCAATAACCACTTCAGGATCTTCCTGTCTTGAAATATAGTAATTAATTAGGCCATAAAGGATATTCTGATTTTTCGAGAATTTAACAAATCCTTCCTCTAGAAATGGTAAACCTTCTTCCGCCCTATTCATTGAATTATATGCGTCAAATGCATTATAATACACATTCCCATCATAGTATGACCCTAATTCAATGGCTTTTTTGTAGAGTTTTATTGCCTCTTCATAATCCATGTTCAACTGTGCAGAAAGACCTGCATAGTATATCATTGTAGTATCAACAAAATTAACTAAGGGCATTTCACCAATCTCAATAGCCTTTACAAAATAATCATGAGATTTAGCAAAATCTTTCTTTGCATAGGCTATGGAACCCTCAATTAAGTAATTATTTTTGAGTTTCTCATAAAGCGTTTTTAGTTTCCTTTCTGCTTTATTCTTGTCGTCGAGTGTAACAACTTTTTGAAAACTACGATATGATTCATTTAATGGATCCTCATATAAAGGTTTGGTAAAAGTCCAATATACAAGTACTTGGTCCATAAAAAAGAAATCCGTTCTCTCCATTGAATACCTATCAGTCTTTTCTCCTTCTATTTCCTCTACACTTTTTGTTTTAGGAGAGCCCACAACAAGCTCAAACTCATTGATAGTCATCCCATTATTTGCGTACAATGTCATTGCTTCATAAACATCTAGCATAAGTTCACCCCGTTTGAGCCATGTTTTATATTTGGACGACTTCTTTTCGTTTTCAATTTCCGAATTGCTCTTATTAATCTTTTTTTCTAAAGATTTATAATTCACCTGGGTTGATGTTTGTGTAAATGCTGATACCACAATAAATGCAGACAGCAAGGTTAAGAAAATTCTTTTCATAATTATTGATTTAAGTTTATACTATTTACTAACTCTGCTCTTCGCTTGTAATGTCTTCGTTATCAGTAATATTATCCATTAATTCTATTTCGTTTTCGTCTTCGGCTTCTACTTTGGCTACGGCAGCTATTGAGTCTTCATTTCTAAGGTTGATTAACCTAACCCCTTGAGTAGCCCTTCCAGCTAGCCTTACCTGTAATACTGCCAGCCTTATAGTTATGCCACTTTTATTAATAATCATCAGATCATTATCATCAGTAACTCCCTTAAGAGCAATCAGTTTACCAGTTTTTTCGGTAATATTGATGGTTTTCACTCCTTTCCCGCCCCTGTTTGTAGTTCTATAATCATCAAAATCGGAACGTTTACCATATCCGTTCTCAGAAACTACAAGGATATCAACCTTATCGTCTTTATTCACACAAACCATGCCAACCACCTCGTCGTCATCAGTAATTGAAATACCTCGCACTCCTGCTCCTGTCCTGCCAATTGGTCTAACCCGACTTTCATTAAACCTTATGGCTTTACCATTTCGGGCTGCTAGCATTATATCGCATCCACCATCAGTTAAGCAAGCCTCAAGCAATTGGTCGTCCTCTTTTATGGTAATTGCTATAACCCCATTTTGTCTTGGCCGGCTATATGCCTCAAGAGAAGTCTTTTTAACAGTGCCTTTCTTTGTACACAGAATGATGAAATTATTCCTCACATATTCAGGATCATTCAACTTTTTAACATTGATATAAGCCTTAACTGTATCATTTGGCTCAATGTTAACGAGATTTTGGATTGCCCTGCCTTTCGATGATTTTGTCCCTTCTGGTATTTCGTATACCTTAAGCCAGAAGCACTTACCATTTTCAGTAAAGAAAAGCATAGTATTATGCATTGAGGCAATAAATAGATGTTCAATAAAATCCTCATCCCGTGCAGCTGATCCTTTCGCACCAACACCTCCCCTTGCCTGAAGTCGATACTCAGTTAAAGGAGTGCGTTTTATGTACCCGAGATGTGAAATGGTTATTACAACATCATCGTCTGCATAAAAATCTTCAGGGTTGAACTCTCCCTCGTCAGGTACAATCTCAGTTCTACGCTTGTCTCCATAACGTTGCTTTACGTCAATTAATTCGTCTTTAATTATGCTCATCTGCAACGCTTCATCCTGAAGTATATTTTTGTAAAACTCAATTTTCTTTAGCAATTCTGCGTGCTCTTCCTTAACTCTATCTCTTTCAAGTCCAGTAAGACTTCTAAGACGCATGTCAATTATTGCCCTAGATTGTATTTCTGACAAGCCAAAACGTTCCATCAAATTTTCTCTAGCCTCATCTGGGGTTTGCGCAGCACGGATAATCTTTATTACCTCATCGATATTGTCTATAGCAATAAGTAATCCCTCTAATATATGTGCACGTTTTTCCGCTTGGTCTAAATCATACTGAGTTCGGCGAATAATTACCTGATGCCTATGCTTTACAAAGTGATGGATTAAATCCTTAAGATTTAACATGCGAGGACGCCCATCAACTAGGGCAATGCTATTGGTAGAGAATGTTGATTGAAGCTGAGTTTGCTTAAATAAATTATTCAATACAACGTTGGCAACTGCCTCTCTCTTAAGGATAATAACTACTCTAGTTCCATGTCTATCCGACTCATCATTTATATAGCTAATACCCTCTATCTTCTTCTCGTTGATTAGATCGGCAATTTTCTTAATCATATCTGCCTTATTAACCATATAAGGTGTCTCAGATACAATTATTCTGGTTCTTCCCGTTTCTGTTTGCTCAATCTCTGTTTTAGAGCGTATTACAACCCTTCCCCTTCCAGTTAGATAAGCATCCTTTATTCCTTGAACTCCATAAATAATGCCACCTGTCGGAAAATCAGGTCCTTTAACAAATTGAATTAGCTCTTCAATCTCTATTTCAGGATTGTCGATATAAGCGCAAATTGCATCAATTACCTCAGAAAGGTTATGTGGCGGCATATTAGTAGCCATTCCCACAGCAATACCTGAAGCTCCATTAACTAAAAGCAAAGGTATCTTGGTAGGAAGGATAACAGGTTCCTCTAGTGAGTCGTCAAAGTTGAGCCTTAGGTCAACGGTGTTCTTATCTAAGTCGGCGAGAACATCTTCAGTTATTTTCATAAAACGCGCCTCTGTATAACGCATTGCAGCTGGACTATCGCCATCAATTGATCCAAAGTTACCCTGCCCCTCAACCAATGGGTAACGTAATGACCAAACCTGTGCCATTCTAACCATTGCGTCGTAAACCGAAGTATCTCCGTGAGGGTGATACTTACCCAAAACCTCCCCAACAATACGGGCCGATTTTTTAAAAGGCTTGCCAGGAAACAAACTTAGTCCTAACATACCATAAAGAACCCTGCGATGAACAGGCTTCAAACCGTCGCGCACATCAGGAAGTGCTCTTGAAACAATTACGGACATTGAGTAATCAATATAGGCAGTCTTCATCTCTTCCTCAATATTCACCACCTTAACTCTCTGATTTTCTATCATCTGTGAAACTTTTTTTATTAGCAAAAATGCATGTTTAAATCGGAGTACCCTTCGATAAATAACTCGCTAATGTACCATTTTAATAGCACATTATTAAATGAAAAGCCGGGTATTTATAAACATGTTTTGTAACAATAGTTTAAACACTCTTAAAACTATCTTTATAGTCTCAATAATTGTGTAAATTGACAACATTCGGTTGGTAATTCTGTTATTCTATACTACTTTAGTAACGAAAAAATCAAGTTTTTTATGGACTATAAATATTCAAATAAGATAAAGGAAGTTCTGACTTACAGCCGTGAAGAAGCTGTTCGTCTAGGTAATACTACAATTAGAACCGAACACCTTTTCCTTGGAATTCTTCGCGATGGCGAGGGTGCTGCAATTAATATTCTTTTGGAGTTAGGACTAGATCTGGCTGAAACAAAGAAGATTATTGAAACGAAAATTAGAAATACAGCCATAAGCCCCAACCCCACCGATCCTGATAGCATACCTCTAATTAAAAATGCTGAGAGAGTGCTAAAGTTAGTAACGCTTGTTGCTCGAGAGCTTAAAAATGAAACCATTAGTACTGTACACCTATTATTGGCGATACTAAAGGATGAGAGCAGCATTGTAACCCAATTATTAAGTGAAAATGACATAGGTTATTTTACAGTGAAAGCTGAACTAAAACCTGAAATCATTGAAGCGAAAGCCGATTTCTCCGATGAGGAAGATGAACGCTCATTTGGATCGCAACGTGGACCACAGCAAACACCAGGGAAAGCGGTCAGTGACACTCCTGTCCTCGACAACTTTGGAATAGATCTTACAAAAGCTGCAGAGGAAAATAGACTGGACCCAATAGTTGGACGAGAGCGCGAAATTGAGCGCATATCCCAGATCCTTAGCCGCAGAAAAAAGAACAACCCTATACTTATAGGCGATCCAGGTGTAGGAAAATCTGCAATTGCAGAAGGTCTGGCATTACGAATAGCTAAAAGAAAAGTATCGCGTATACTTTTTAACAAAAGGGTAGTTACTTTGGATTTAGCTTCGATTGTTGCCGGAACAAAATACAGAGGACAATTTGAAGAAAGAATGAAGGCTATTCTTAACGAGCTTTCAAAAACTAATGATGTTATCCTGTTCATCGATGAAATCCATACCATTGTTGGTGCTGGGGGCGCAACCGGTTCACTAGACGCTGCAAACATGCTTAAACCTGCCCTTGCGAGAGGCGAATTGCAATGTATTGGAGCAACAACACTAGATGAATACCGTGAACATATTGAAAAAGATGGTGCATTAGAGAGGCGTTTCCAAAAGGTAATAGTTGAGCCCACCTCTCCCGAGGAAACTATTGAAATACTTAATAAGATTAAAGAACGTTACGAAGATCATCATAATGTAACCTATACTCCCGAAGCAATTGAGGCTTGTGTAAAACTTACGATGCGATACATTTCAGACAGACATCTACCTGATAAGGCCATTGATGCACTTGATGAGGCTGGATCAAGGGTTCACATAGCAAACATTAAGGTGCCAGAAAAGATTCTAACACTGGAAAAACAAATTGAGGAAGCCAAAGCTGAAAAACTTAAAGCCGTCAAGAATCAGGATTTCGAATCTGCTGCCAGTTTTCGGGATAGGGAAAAGCAGTTTCTTGAACAACTTGACAAGGAGCAGCAACGCTGGGAACGAGAACTTGTTAAACACAGAGAACTTGTTGATGACGAGAAAGTTGCCGAGGTTGTTGCAATGATGACTGGAGTACCTGTTCAGCGAATAGCGCAGGCAGAGGGAACTCGTTTACTTAAAATGGGCGAAGAGATCAAAGACTCTATTATAGGGCAGGATGAAGCTATTGCCAAGATTGTAAAATCAATACAACGCAATAGAGCAGGACTAAAGGATCCTAATAAACCCATTGGCACTTTTGTTTTCCTGGGTCCTACTGGTGTTGGCAAAACCCAACTTGCAAAAGTTTTAGCAACATATCTTTTCGATACCACTGAGAATCTGATAAGGATTGATATGAGTGAATATATGGAGAAATTCTCTGTATCAAGGTTGATTGGAGCACCTCCAGGGTATGTTGGATACGAGCAGGGTGGGCAACTTACCGAAAAAGTAAGGCGCAGGCCCTACTCCATAGTTCTGCTAGATGAGATTGAAAAAGCACACCCAGACGTATTTCATATTCTACTTCAAGTACTTGATGAAGGTCAACTTACCGATAGCCTTGGAAGAAGAGTAGATTTTAAGAATACTGTTATCATAATGACCTCAAACATAGGCACAAGGGAACTAAAAGATTTTGGTAGAGGTGTTGGATTTAAGTCGCCAATTGAGTCGTCATCCGATGATTACGCGAAAAGTGTAATACAAAAAGCCCTCAAGAAAGCCTTTGCCCCTGAATTCCTTAACCGTTTAGACGATATTATAATATTCAACTCATTAACTAGAGAGGACATCCATAAAATTATCGATATTGAACTTAAAGGATTGTTCGAAAGAATTCATAACTTGGGTTACAGAATTCAACTATCCAACGCTGCAAAAGACTTTGTTGCAGAGAAAGGGTACGACATTCAGTACGGAGCACGCCCGCTTAAACGTGCTATCCAAAAACACCTCGAAGATGAAATGGCTGAAGTAATTATTAAAAGCGAAATTCAAGTGGGTGATACAATTTTGGTTGGCTATAGCAAGAAGAGTGATGAGATAACAATTAAAATTAAGAAAAAAGGCGAAAAAGAAATAGCCAACACCGATACGGACATTTCATAAACATTTGGCGCCGGCGCCTTTTTAATAAAAGGACTAATCCAAATACTGTATCATCAAACAAAGTTGTATTTAACATGTTAGATACATTAAATTGACTAATAACACAAACACTAACTAAACATGAGCAACAGTAAAATTACCTTTGGAGGGAATCCAGTTAACCTTATCGGAAAATCAATTGAGGTTGGCGATAAAGCAGAAAATTTCACTGTAATTGACGAAACTTTAAAACCCATCACGTTAGATAACTTTTCAGGTAAGGTAAAACTCATTTCCATATTCCCATCAATTGATACCAGCGTTTGCTCACTACAAACTAGAAAGTTTAATGAGGAAGCCGCAAAGTTTGAAAACAAGGTAGCATTTATTGCACTATCAGCCGATTTACCATTTGCGCTAAAGCGCTTCTGTGGTGCAGAGGGTATTGAAAACTTAACTCCATTATCGGACCACAAGGACATGGATTTTGGGAATAAGTTTGGATTCCACATAAAGGAATTAAGACTTTTGGCTAGAGGCGTGGTAATTATTGATGATAAAAATATAGTTCAGTACGTTGAAATTGTTCCTGAAATCGGAAATGAGCCAAACTATGAGGCTGCAATAGCCAAACTAAACAAAATGATAAAGTAGTATTTCTTCTTTTTGAGACTAA
>JAQUJY010000012.1 GCA_028680705.1 Bacteroidales bacterium | reverse complement strand
AGAAGTTTGGAGTACCTGCAAGCATAATTTTAGCACAGGGATTACTGGAAAGCGGGAGTGGAAACAGTACCCTTGCAGTAAAAGCCAATAATCACTTTGGGATTAAATGCCACAAAACATGGACAGGTCCGCGTATATACCACGATGATGATGCAAGGGGTGAATGCTTTAGGAAGTATCGTACCCCAGAAAAATCGTACAAGGATCACTCTGAATTCTTACGTGGAGCACGACGGTACGCTTTTTTGTTCGACTTAAACCCTACCGACTATAAGGGTTGGGCCTATGGATTAAAGAAGGCAGGTTATGCCACCGATCCACAATACCCAAAAAAGTTAATTCGAATTATTGAAGAGCACAAGCTTTATGCTCTCGATTCGGGCGTTGAGATTAGTATTGAGTCGCCAACCAAGGGTATGGGCGAAGAGATTGACCCCGAAAATTTCTCCATTGATATTTTCAACCAGCGTAAGCTGTACATGAAAAATCGGATTAAATACATTATTGTTCAGAGTGGTGATACCTACGAAAACTTGACCCGCGATCTTGAACTGATGCCCTGGCAACTGGCTAATTACAATGAGATTGAAAGAGGGACAAAACTAAAGGAAGGGCAAGAATTGTTCATTCAGCCCAAAAGACGTAAAGCTGAGGTTAACCATCAACTTCACATTACTGAAGAGGGAGAAACCATGTACGATATTTCTCAAATGTACGGTGTAAGGCTGAAATGGCTTTATCGCCGAAACAGAATAGAGCAGGGTGCTGAGCCTGTTGCCGGTGAAAAGATATACCTGAGAGGGAAAAGGCCTAAAAGTGAATAAGAGTTGATCTGGTAAAGGCAACTGCTGGACTGTATATCTAAAAAAAACCTAAATAAATTTATAGCTTTCAACAGCCCTAAACCCTTTCAGAAAATCGCCTACGGGAAGGGCTTTTTTACCCGATAGCTGAATTTCCAGCACATCAATTGAACCTTTACCACACGATACGTTAAGATATGTTTTACCATCGGTTTTAATTGATCCGACAGGCATAATATTTACGGAGTTTGAAACTTTTGCCCTTAATATTTTCACTCCTGCTGGTTTCCCATCTTCGCCTACAATTTCAGTCCAAGCTGCAGGGTATGGGCATAGACCACGAATAAAATTATGTAAAACCGATGAGGCCTCTGACCACTGGATTCGCGTGTTTTCCTTGAAAAGTTTTGGGGCTGGCTTAAGTTCTTTCGAATTAACAAGTTCTTTTTGTTGAATTGTATCAACAGATTCTGTGTGCAGTTTTAATGCTGTTTTAACTACCAACTCGGCTCCCACACCCTTTAACCTGTCATGTAAATCGCCAGCAGTATCATCTAGATAAATCTCTTGTTCTTGCTGAAATAAAATACTACCCGTATCGATTTTTTCGTCAATAAAGAAAGTGGTTACCCCTGTTCTCGATTCACCATTCATTATTGCCCAATTAATGGGTGCTGCTCCCCTATATTGAGGAAGTAATGATGCATGCAGATTAAAAGTGCCAAGCCTTGGAATACCCCAAACCGCCTTGGGTAGCATACGGAATGCCACCACAATAAAGAGGTCAGCATTGAGAGCCTTAAGGCTCTCAATAAAATCTATATCTTTTAGGTTGAAAGGCTGCAGGGTTTTTATATTGTGCATTTGGGCAAATTGCTTTACAGGCGATTGTAATATTCGCTGTCCCCTCCCCGCTGGCTTATCGGGTGCAGTAACCACACCAACAATTTCCGCTGAGTTAACCAGAAGCGCCTTAAGTGGCTCAACAGCAAACTCGGGAGTTCCCATGTAAACAATACGCAAGCCCTTTAAGGTATCCATTAGCTTACCTACTTTTTGTTTTTATCATTATCCTTAGGTAAATCGGGCAAAAGTAATAGTTTGTGCCCCATTCTATCGCGTTTTGTACGCATGTAGAACTCGTTCTCCTTTCGGGGGGGCACTTCTAACGGAACATTTTCAACCACCTCAATACCATATCCCTCAAGCCCTTTTCTCTTTACTGGATTATTGGTTAGTAATCGCATTTTGCAAACTCCTAGTTCACGAATAATGCTGGCACCAACACCATACTCACGCTCATCGGGTTTAAAACCCAACTCAATGTTAGCATCTACCGTATCGAAGCCTTCCTCCTGCAACTTATAGGCATGAATTTTATTGAACAAGCCAATGCCCCTTCCCTCCTGGTTCATATACACAAGTACGCCTTTCCCTTCGCGCTCAATCATTTCCATAGCAAGTTGCAGCTGGGTTCCACAATCACAGCGTTGGGAGTGAAAGATATCGCCAGTAACACACGATGAGTGAACACGAACCAGCACAGGCTCGTCGGGTTCCCATGTTCCTTTAACAAGAGCAATATGCTCTATATTCTGTGCTTTTTGCCTAAAGGCAACTGCCTCAAATGTTCCGAAATCTGTAGGTAACTTCACTCTTTCCCCCATTTCAATTAGGCTCTCAAACTTGAGCCTATAGGATATTAAATCCTGAATTGAGATAATCTTTAGGTTAAAGCGTTTAGCGATCTTTAAGAGTTCGGGAAGACGAGCCATGGTTCCATCCTCGTTCATAATCTCAACAAGCGCACCACCAGGCTTAAGCCCTGCCAAACGAGTTAAATCAACCACAGCCTCCGTGTGACCTGCACGACGTAAAACTCCTTTTTCCCTTGCCTTAAGCGGGAAAATGTGTCCTGGTCGGGCCAAATCTTCGGGTTCTGTATTCGGATCGACAAGCGCTTTAATGGTTTTAGCCCTATCGGAAGCAGATATACCCGTTGTACATCCCTGCCCAATTAAATCGACAGAAACGGTAAATGGGGTTTGATGTAGGGCTGTATTATTACCCACCATTAACTCAAGCTCAAGTTCCTGGCATCGATCTTCGGATAAGGGCGCACAGATAAGGCCGCGTCCGTACTTGGCCATAAAGTTCACAATTTCGGGCGTAATAAGTTCGGCGGCAGCAATAAAATCGCCTTCGTTCTCACGGTCCTCATCGTCAACTACAATAATTATTTTACCTTCTTTAAGGTCGGCCAACGCCTCCTCAATGGTATCTAACTTACTGATTTCTTTGTGTTGGTTGCCAGACATTACTGTTAACTCCTTTTAAATATTTTATTAGCCCTACCAAAAGGGCAATGTTCATACTAAAAAAATGGGTTACAAAACGCAGAAGCACCAGATTAACCTTCAGTTTCTTTAAAAGAAAATCAACAAAAGGGATTAAAATGATGACTCCAATTGCTAGAACTACAATGCGATAGAATAAAATGCTTTGTAGAAACAAAACTGATATAATAGCAAGAATAATAAAAAGGGGGCCTATCCATCTGATAACCTTATGCGACATAAACGCAAACGCCAAGGGTTTGGTTGGGGGCCATAACATTTTCCTAAATGTTTTTAAATTCTGAAAATTACCCTGAGCAATCCTTACTTTACGACGAAATTCTTCGGATAATTCATTGGAAACATCCTCGTAAACTCTAGCCTCTAAATTGTTAAGGCATTTCTTGCCCTGCTCCAATACTTTCATGTTGATGTAAAAATCGTCAACCAAAAAATTTTCAGGTGGCTTCACAAACAACTCTTTACGAATGGCAAAACATCCGCCAAATGGTCCTATCATTGTTCCCCATAGCACTCCTTCACGATACTTCACCAATACCTCATGGGTTATATAGGTACTTTCCTGTATCGATATTCCTGACTGATTTAATCCAGTATTTACCATTCTTGAATCGACCAAGCCAATGCTCGAGTCTTTCATTCTTTTCACCAATTCGAAAATTGTATCCTCTTCAAAAAACACATTGGCATCTGTAGAAATAATAATTTCACCACGGGCAATGTCAATCAGTTTATTTACCACTCCTATTTTTCCTTGGCGTTCATAGAACTCGACTAACTTTAGATTACTTTGATTAGTCTCAAACGACTTTATTATGCTGTTTGTACTGTCAGTGGAGCAATCGGATCCAATTATAATTTCAATTTTATTTAATGGATATGAGGTACTGTTAATACTCTCTATTTTTTTTGCAATCACAGTCTCCTCGTTATGTGCTGCAATAAGAATCGAAATAAATGGCAATTCATCGTTTGGAGTATATTCTTCGAAAACAGCTTTTTTGGCAATCCGCATTAAGAACCACAGTAAAAGCGGGTATAAAACATACGAATGAAACATTACTGCAACCGATACCCAAAAAACAATTTGAAGAATTATACTAATCATTTATCCTAGCACTTGCTTTATTTAAAAATTAGCTCAAAATTAGCTAAATCTACTGACTAAATTAAGGAGTTTGATTCATTCAGAGATTGTTTATAAAAACTGAACAGATTACCCGTTAAGATGGTGTTGTCAAGATTCTGATCTACAAACTCCTGCGCATTCTTGCCAATTCTAAGTATTTCTTTTTTGTTAAGAAGGAGTTTAACTATGCTTTTAGCCATTAAGTATGGAGTATCGGCAATCATTAAATGCTTACCGTTCTCAATATCAATTCCCTCTGCACCTATTGATGTTGACACAATTGCTTTACCCAATGCCATGCCCTCAACAATTTTAATGCGCATCCCACTTCCTGAGAGTAAAGGCACGGCCATTACCGCTTTTGAACTCATAAACTTGGCTGAATCCTCTACCTCGCCAATAAAATTAACATTTTGGTAGCCATTAATTTTCGTAATAAGGTCTTGATTTGCATTGCGTCCTGCTACATAAAACTTAGCATCTGGAACTGAAGATAGAACATGTGGCCAGCAGTTGTCTAAAAACCAAAATATCCCCTCTTGGTTGGGAATCCAATCTAGCCCGCCAAGGTGAAAGACTGAGGGCATCTCGAAATCCTCATTCATATTTCCACTTTCACTTAAACAATATCCTGTAGGTGATGTAAATGATGCCTCACAATACCCCAACTGCTCAAGCATCTGCTGGTCGCGAATCGAAATGGGCACAAGCAGATCGATTCTTTTAAGTAAATTTATTTCTGCATTTTTAACCCTATTGGCCAAATGGTTAAAGTACCAACGCTTAAACCTATTGGTTTGAATTGAAGCGTTCCTCAGCCAAATTTCGTGCTCAACATTGTGCGCACGTAGCACAACTTTCCCATTAAAGTGTTTCCTAATTAAGTTGAGGTATGGGTAAATATACAGACCCTCAAGCTGCACTATATCGTAACTATTCTCATCCAGAAGGGTCTTCAATGCGCTTGCAAATTGTTTGCTTAAAAACCTTTGGGCATTGTAGGCATGCTTAGAGAAAATTAGATTGTGCAATGCTTTAACAGGAGATATTTTTGTATCAACAAAAACGGTATGAATCTTAATCTGTTTTCGAATTGATTCAGGGAAATCTTTTTCGGTGGTTGGATGCTTGGGTGTTGACATTGCAAGTAAGGTAACTTCCGCACCCGATTCAACAAGCCCAAGTGCCATGTTTAGCGTTGCAAAAGCCCCCCCATCCTTAGGGGGAAAAGGAACCTTATTGGTCAACATGAGTATCCTCATTTTTTCCGTTTTAAGAATGATTTAACCTTATTGTAAAAAGCTGCAATTTTTTTCGCTGCTTGGACGTAGAAATCGGAATTCATTATTACCGAATCGGTTGTGGCTTTATATGAAAGGAACACGCCAAGAGGTAGTAATATAAAGGACGAAACCCACATCCCTACATTTGGATCCCACAAAAGTTCTCGTGCAAACTTTTCGCCTGTAATCGAAATAATATAATACACCACAAAGAATAGTACTGATACTACCACTGGCATTCCCAAACCTCCTTTGCGTATTATTGCACCCAACGGGGCACCAATAAAGAAAAAGACAAAGCACGCAAATGGCAAGGCCAATTTCCGATGCCACTCAATGGTATGCCTAACCATGTGCTTAGACTGTCTTTCTAAATCACTTGCTGTTGAGCCCACTGAATTTTTTGCAGACCGAGCATTGGACAATGCGCGCTCAACAATTTCATGCTGTTGTTCCAAAGGAAAGGTAGTTATAATAGAATCAGCATTTAGCGTATAGGTAACCACAGCCATGCTATCGCGCGTAGGGCTAAATGGATTCTTAAAGATGGTATTACTAATCAATAACTGTTTTGCCGCTGTTAACCTCTTGTCAATTTCCCTTGAAAGCGAATCCTGTGTTTGGCTTAACTGCTGTAGGTTAAGAGCATGGAAACTGCTTTTGAATAAATCCTCATTGCTACGCTCAAGGCCAAACCCTTCGAGTTCAATTAAAATAATCTGCTCATCAAATTTGTTAAGACGGGAAGGAAACTTACGGTTACCTGATCGCCTGACAGCAGCACTTTCAAGCATTTCCTCATACGAGTAGCCGTTGTACAACGTTACCACCATATACTTCTCATCTGTGGTAACATGCATATAGCCCGAATCGGCCACAGTTACTACAAGATTTCCTTCCTTAGAACCATGGTCGTAAATTATCACATCAGTCATCAGGTTAGTTTGATGGTCTCTGTCTGCTATTTTTATACTATAACCCTCAATATCATTATTAAACACACCAACTTTAATAGATAAATCGGGGCGTTGTTGCTTAACATCCCACAACAATGTACTCATCTTGAGGTTTGTATAAGGCAACACATTATTTGAGAAGAAGAAACCACCTACTGATATTAAAATGGTAACAACAATGAGAGGGAACATTATTCGGGGGAGTGAAATACCTGCAGATTTCATGGCCAACAGTTCGTTGTTCTCGCCTAGGTTACCTAGGGTCATAAGTGCTGCCAATAATGTTGCTAATGGCAACGCCATTGGAACCAGCCCCGCCGAGGCATATACCAACAATTCTAATATAACATCTACCTCAAGCCCCTTACCCACTAGATCATCAATATACTTCCAAAGAAACTGCATAAGCAGTATAAACATGACAATAAAAAAAGTCATGACCAATGGGCCGAGATAAGATTTTAACACAAACTGATGAAGCCTTTTCATACGCAGAACAGAACACTTGCCTTGTTACAAAATCAGCTTAAATAAGAAAACTAATACCTTTCAGTTACACCTTAACTGTAATGCGGCACAAAAATAGTAAAATTTTTGTGCCGTTTCTCCTAAATAATGCAAATAGATAGTGTTTGCGCAGACTATGGAATTGAATTCTCATATTATTACTGGGCATATTGAGACCATTGGCTAAACATAAAAGGAATGCTGTAAAAAAAATGCCCATAAAATGGGCAGTAAGATGCAAATAGCAGGTTGTAGTTTTACAACCCCAAATGCCTTTTTAATTCGTTAACCTGGTGGCTCCAAAGCGATTCGGCATCCTCAGTATCATCATCTAATAGTTGCTCGATTACGTGCAGCGCCAAACCTCCTGTTAGTTCATCGGGACAAATTCTAAACTCGAAGTAGGTATCTTCATCATCATCTGAGTCTCCTATCCACTTAAATCGGATATATTTATTCTCTTTACTCCCAATAAGTTCTGCCTGGCTCTCAGAATTATCCCAAAAAAAAGTAAAAACGTTTCCATCGAGATTAACATCATCAGCAAACCACTCCGATAGACCAGATGGTGTACTTAGCCGATTATAAAGTATACTTGGGGATGTTTTAAAAGTAAATTCTAGTTCAACCTTGTTGTTGACATTCACATTCTCCATAATCTTTCTTATTTCTCCATGAATAAATATCATGAAATTTTCCTCTTATGACAAGGTAAGATTTTTTTGTTTAAAGATACAGAAAAGACCTAATTATTTATTAACACAGCATCTGTCTGAATGCTAATAACTTCAGCATAAACATTAGGTTTAGCAATTTGTTTAGCCCAAATCTAAATTTAAAACTTGCGGATTTAAAAATATTTCATACTTTTGCCACTCAAATTTGGTAAGACAAATTATAAAAATGGCGAGGTAGCTCAGCTGGTTAGAGCGCGTGATTCATAATCACGAGGTCGGGCGTTCAAGTCGCCCTCTCGCTACTTGAATATCAAAGGGTTGCAGAAATGTAGCCCTTTTTTATTTCCGTTTGTAACACATTTGTAACATGTTCAAATTGATTTCTGACTCTTTCTCAATTCTTAGTTAATTCTCTCTAAACCCTACACCTAGGGCTTAAGACTATTTATTATTCAACATATTGAGGTTTTTACAAAATACTGGTATTACTCTAAACATCTGCTGCTTGTCCTAAAACGGCATATGCTATTAAACTATTTAAAATAGAGGTGCAACGATATTCTCTGCACAACTCATGGATTGTATATAGGGTTTAAATCACTGAAATCCATATAAACAAAAGGGAATAGTTGAAATTAGCCTCTGAATCGTTTGCACAAAATTTATGGTATAGCAATTATACATAGCTATGCAGTTTCATTTTTTTTGATAATTTTGTAGTCTGAGAAAAAAATTGCTTACTATGAACATAATATAAATCAATAATAAAACTTAATTACGATGTCGAAATTAAAACGTGTTTATGCCTTCGGGAACAAGAAAGCCGATGGTAATGGTGAAATGAGGGAGTTGCTAGGTGGCAAAGGAGCAAACCTAGCCGAGATGAACCTTATTGGTATACCTGTACCTCCAGGTTTTACAATAACCACCGAGGTTTGTACCGAATATTTCAAACTAGGTCAAGAAAAAACTGTTGCCTTAATTAAGGCTGAGGTCGAAGCGGCTATGAAACAAGTTGAGGGTATTATGAACGCCCAGTTTGGAAGTAAAGAAAACCCCTTACTCATGTCTGTTCGCTCTGGCTCTCGGGCATCTATGCCTGGTATGATGGATACAATCCTCAACTTGGGACTCAACGATGAGGTTGTTGAAGGGCTTGCAAAAAGAACCAATAACCCACGTTTTGCATGGGACAGCTACCGTCGTTTTATTCAAATGTACGGTGATGTTGTTCTTGGCATGAAACCTGAATCTAAAGAAGACCACGATCCTTTTGAGGAAATTATCGACCAATTAAAAGAGGAAAAAAAGATTGACCTCGACACGGATTTCACTGTAGATGATCTGAAAGAGATGGTTACCCGCTTTAAAAAAGTTGTAAAAGATAAAACAGGAAAAGATTTCCCAACCGATGCTTGGGAACAACTTTGGGGTTCTGTTATGGCAGTTTTCGACAGCTGGATGAACGATCGCGCAGTATATTATCGTAGACTTAACAAGATACCCTCTGATTGGGGTACTGCAATTAACGTTCAGGCCATGGTATATGGTAATATGGGCGACAATTCAGCTACTGGTGTTGCTTTTACTCGTGATTCTGCAACCGGAGAGAATCTTTTTAACGGTGAATACCTAATTAATGCACAGGGCGAAGATGTTGTGGCAGGTACCCGCACTCCCCAGGAAATTACCCTCGAAGGATCGCACCGTTGGGCAAAATTACAGGGAGTTAATGAAGACGAAAGGAAAGCCAAATACCCTTCGCTTGAGGAAACTATGCCCAATCCCTACAATGAACTTGCCAATATCTGCAAAAACCTTGAAGCACACTACAAGGATATGCAAGATGTTGAGTTTACAATTCAGGACGGCAAGCTATGGATGCTTCAAACCCGTAGCGGTAAACGTACAGGTGCAGCAATGGTGAAAATTGCCATCGATATGCTAGACGAAGGAATGATACCCGAAAAAACTGCTGTTCTTCGCGTAGCGCCCGAAAGACTTGATGAACTTCTACACCCAATATTCGATACAGATGCTCTTAAAAACGCGAAAGAAATTGCCAAAGGATTACCTGCCTCTCCAGGAGCAGCTTCTGGCCAAATTGTTTTCTTAGCCGACGACGCAGAGAGATGGGCCGCAGAAGGAAAAGAAACAATTTTGGTTCGTGTTGAAACTTCACCCGAGGATTTAAAAGGCATGAACGTGGCTAAAGGTATTCTTACTGCCCGTGGCGGTATGACCTCTCACGCTGCCGTTGTTGCCCGGGGAATGGGCAAGTGTTGTGTTGCTGGTGCTGGTAGCATTAAAGTTGATTACAGGGCACGTACCATGACCGTTGATAATAAGGTATATAAAGAAGGGGAATGGATTTCGTTAAACGGCTCAACCGGACAAGTACTTGAGGGTAAGGTTAAAACTATGCTCCCTGAGCTAAGTGGAGATTTTGCAAAGCTCATGGACCTAGCCGAAAAGTATACCCGCATGAAAGTTCGCACAAATGCCGACACTCCTCGTGAGAGTTTAGTAGCTAGAGATTTTGGTGCTCAAGGAATTGGGCTATGCCGTACTGAGCACATGTTTTTCGAGGGTGATAGAATTAAGGCAATGCGCGAAATGATTCTTGCCGATGATGAGACTGGTCGCAGAAAGGCTCTCGAAAAACTTCTTCCAATCCAAAGAGAGGACTTTGAAGGTATTTTCGAGGCAATGCAGGGACTTCCTGTAACTGTTCGACTGCTCGACCCACCTCTACATGAATTTGTACCTCACGAAGAGGCTAGCCAAAAGGTGATGGCAGAAGAGCTTGGACTCTCTTTAAAGGAAGTTAAAGCAAAAGTTGACTCGCTTCACGAGTTTAACCCAATGCTTGGCCACCGTGGTTGCCGTTTGGGCGTAACCTACCCAGAAATTACCGAAATGCAGGCTCGTGCTATCATCGAAGCCGCGCTTAACCTTAAGAAGAAAGGTATTAAAACCTTCCCTGAGATAATGGTTCCGCTTATTGGTGATGTTAGTGAGTACAAGGACCAAGAGCAAATTATTCGCACAACTGCTGATAAGGTGTTCGCAGAGCGCAATGATAGTATCGACTATATGGTAGGAACCATGATAGAGGTTCCTCGTGCGGTTCTAACTGCCGAAAAAGTTGCCGAGGTTGCTGAATTCTTCAGCTTTGGTACAAATGATTTAACCCAAATGACCATGGGCTTTAGCCGCGATGATGCTAATACTTTCCTCCCAGAATATATCGAAAAAGGCATCCTAAAGGATGACCCATTCCAAATTCTTGATCAAACTGGTGTTGGCCAATTGGTTGAGATGGGAGTTAAGAAAGGGCGTTCGGTTAAGAGCGATTTAAAAATCGGTATTTGTGGCGAACATGGTGGTGAGCCAAGTTCCGTTGAGTTCTGTAACTCAGTGGGTATGGATTACGTTAGCTGCTCTCCATTCCGTGTACCTATTGCGCGTTTAGCAGCAGCTCAAGCAGTGCTTAAGCAAAGCAAGTAATTAGTATCTATTATACTGAAAGGCCTTCCAAAACATGGGAGGCCTTTTTTTTACACCAGCCTACACCAACTGAATTAATGCAAAAAACATTACCTTTAAGTTCTCTGCAAAACAACAAGTAAAATGTCGCAACTAATTGTATATAGTGCATCTGCTGGATCGGGTAAAACCTACAGGCTAGCTGTTGAATACATTAAGCAAGTACTAGAAAACCCTGAAAGCTTTAGGAACATCCTTGCCGTAACCTTTACAAACAAGGCTACTAACGAGATGAAGCAAAGGATACTTAGCGAACTCTTTAACCTGGCCAATGGGGATAAAACGAGTATTTTTAAAAATATTACTGAAGAAACAACAATACCCGAAGACCAAATAACTAAAAAAGCTCAAAAAGCATTATCCCTTATTCTCCACGATTATAGCCTTTTTTCAATTAGTACAATCGATAGTTTTGTGCAAAGGGTGATACAGTCTCTGCTATGGGAAATTGGCGAACAGGGAGGCGTTGATATTGAACTAGACACAGGACCTGTGCTCGAGCTAGCAGCAGATAACCTGCTCGACTCGGCATCGCAAACCAAAGAACTCCTTTCGTGGATTAGCCAAATGGGCTACTCGCTTATGGATGAGGGCAAAAGTTGGGATGTTAGAGGAAAACTGATTGAACTAGGAAACCAGCTATTCTCCGAAAAATTTAGGTTGATGAGTCGAAAAGAGGTTGAGAAATTCACCGACAGACAAAATGTCAACAAACTAAGGCATGAACTTATTGCTATAACCTCATCACTTGTTAAAAACATAAATACGGAGGCTCAACTTGTATACACCGAACTTGAAAAACGTCAGTTAACCCCCAGCAACTTTAGCTATGGGAATAGTGGTGTTATGGGATTTTTCAAGAAATGCTTGGAGTTGGTTAACTCTTCCAATGAGCTGCCAAATACCAAATTGTCAAGGGTAGTTACTGCGCAAAATAGCCCTAATGGTGAGGAGTGGGTAAGTAAAGCGACAGCAAAAAACGAGGAACTATTCAACCCAATACAATCGGCTGTTGTTAACGTACTGCACCCTGCATTAAAAAGAATAATTGAGCTGATTAGCCAGAATGGTGAAGTTTTTATTTCATCGAGGTTAATTCTGCGAAACCTTGAAAACCTGGCACTAATTGGCGATCTGTGGAATAAGATTAAAGAACTCTCGCACCAAGAGGGTTTCCTCCTTTTAAGCGATAGTGGCCATTTGCTAAGGGAACTTGTTAAGGGTAGCGATGCACCTTTTGTTTACGAGAAAGTGGGTACCCGTTACGATATGTACATGATTGATGAGTTTCAGGACACCTCCGAGGTACAATGGCACAACTTTAAACCATTAATAGAAAACAGCCTCTCGCAGGATTTCTTTAGTATGATTGTAGGTGATGTTAAGCAATCTATTTATCGGTGGCGCAATGGGAATTGGAGCATTTTAGCCAACCAGGTTGATAAGGATTTTTATCGGCTTGGTGTAAATAGAAAATCGTTAACCCATAACTGGCGAAGCTTACCCCAGATTATTCGTTTTAATAACAACTTCTTTGAAAAAGCAAAGCAAGCCGCTGTTAATCATATCGCTAACATGCTTAAAGATTCTATTCCAGAAATTATTAAAGAGTTTAGTCAGCTGATAGAAAAAGCATACGCCGATACTCAACAAATCCCCAGTAAAGATGATTATAAAGAACAAGGGTATGTTGAAGTTAACTTCTTTGAAAAGGGGAACAATATTGAGTGTGATAAAATTCTAGCGGAAGAAATAATAGGTCAGATAAAAGAGCTAAGGAGAACCTACTCCTTAAGCCAAATTGGCATACTAATTCGCACAAAATCCGATGGACAAAGAATTGCCAACATGCTTCTTGAGCACAATAAGGCGTCAGAAAATGCAGAAGATAAAATTGCTTTTGTAAGCCAAGAAGGGTTAAAACTAAAGGCTTCGCATGTTGTTAGGTTTGTTGTTTCTGCTCTTTCGCTCGTTCAGGATAGTAAAAACGAGGTAGAGAAAAGGGTCTTTGCAAAAGAACTTGCAATTGTAACCCAAATTCAGAACACCGATTGGCACACCTATTTTAGCCCAGAGTTTACCTCCGATGAGGTTGATTGGCTCAGCTCACTGAATACACGACCACTTCAAGAGGTTTTTGAGGCTATTGTTCAGAAATATAACCTACAAAGTATCAAAGGCGAACTAGCTTACCTTGCAGAACTCCATGAGCATATGGCAACCATAACAAGCAAGGGTGGCGGTGATGTAAATCGTTTCTTGACTTGGTGGCAGGAAAAAAACGAAAAACTTTCCCTAACCGTTCCCGAAACAACCAATGCACTATCCATTACAACAATTCACAAATCGAAAGGGTTAGAGTTTCCTGTTGTAATTATTCCCTACGCAAACTGGATGTTCAGACAATCGGGAAAACAGCCCACGCTATGGGTAAGTTCACCAGTTAAACCATTCGATATACTCCCCAAATACCCGATTCAGGCATCAAAAACTGCATTACAAAGCCTATTTGCCCGCGATGTAGCTGAAGAGGAAATGAAGGAACTTGTAGATAACATTAACCTGCTTTACGTTGGATTTACCCGTGCAAAGAAAGAGTTATACATCTACACCCCGCTATCAAAAAAGGAGATGGAAAACGCTGACAATGAACTTAATTCAGTGTCAAAACTCATCCGAAATATCGTAATGGATATGGGCATGGAATCATCCAGTGACGATACTGAAAATAGAATTGAAAAATACCATATAGGCAAGAAAGAGAATGAACAGCTGAATACATCCTCATCATCAAACCAAAACCTATGGTTGGTAAATAGTTACCCTGTGGGACAAAGCCTAAGCAGCATAAAGCTAAAAATGGAATCGGAAGGGTTTTTTAATGATACAATTAACCCATTGCTTGAACCGCTAATCCATGGAAAAGTAATGCATGACATTTTTGCCAACATAACAACGGTAAAAGATATTGAGCAAGCCGTACACAATGCAAAAGTACAAGGTCTAATTCCTGAAGACCAAAGAGAGGCTACGGAAAAACTAATTAGGGAACGTCTGAGTAAAGCACCATTCTCAGACTGGTTTAGCGGTAGCTGGGAGGTTAAAAATGAGCAATCAATCATTACCCCCCAGGGATTTACCTATCGACCAGACCGCGTGATGATTCGCAATACAGTGGCGATTATTGTTGATTTTAAATTTGGTGAAGAAGCAAAAACTCACAACAAGCAAGTAGGTAGGTACAAGAATCTTCTAACTGCAATGGGCTATACGGAAGTAAACGCTTTTTTATGGTATGTTGATGCCAATAAACTTGTTGAAGTGCAGCAAAACAATTAGCAGCTATGAATTGTTAAATTGTAGATATATTATTATTCCTATTCATTTTTCTAATGAAAATCTTGTATTTTTCGCAAAATAAAAACAACATCAATTATGAAAAGGTTTTTTTTGGCATCATTTGCACTTGTAACCATTGCTGCATGCACCAGCAACAAACCACAGACTATTGAGATTAATGGAAATATACAAAACCTCGATACAGATTACGCCCTTGTAATTAGCAAAGGTATTACCGATACAGTAAAGGTAGAAACCGATGGAAGTTTCAGTTTTAACACTGAAATTAGCATACCCCAATACTTTACCCTAAGAGCAGGGAGGATTAGGCATACACTTTTTATGAGCCCAGGCAATGCGTCGTTTATCTCTTTCGATTTTGGGAATTTGGAGGAAGAGCCAAGTTTTACTGGCGATAATAGCGAATACAACTTGATTATATACAAAGCTAACCAAGTTTTTAGCACGCTTACCCAAGACTTTACTGCACTTTACCAGTTGCCCAAAGATGAGTTTTTGGCAAAGCTCGATTCAGCAAAGAGTGAAGTTGAGAAATTGATTCCCACCCCTGAAAAAAAGAATAAACAATTTGCCGAGATGGAATTGGCCAGAGCCGATTATAGGGTAAAAGAAATGCTTTACAACTATCCAAACTATAACGCAAGAATCAACAAAGTAGAACATATACCAAATCCTGCGGATTATAGTTTTATGACTGAGGTCGATTTTAACAACATAAAGCATATCAGCATAAATGAGTATACAAATCTAGTATTTAACCATTTAAAAAGTGAGTACTGGACAATAATCAATAACGACAATAACAAGGGTATATCAGAGTTTGAACAAAATCTCATCTTCTTTGACTTGGTTGACTCGCTAGTTAGCAACCCAACCCTAAGGGATTTATACAAACACAATCAAACCCAGGGAACTATTGAATTTTCAAGTATTGAGGTTGCAGAAAATATTGGCAACCACTTTCTTGGTGTTGCAACATTTCCACCTTACCTAAAACGTGTTGAACACTCACTGGCAAAGCGTATGCTGCTTGCCCCTGGTAAAATAGCACCTGAGTTTACGCTTGAAGGAATTGACGGAGAGACTTATTCTCTAAGCGATTTTAGAGGACAGCTAGTTTACATTGATTTTTGGGCAACCTGGTGTGGCCCCTGCCTCAGAGAATTACCATACCTTATTAAGTTAAAAGAGACATACAAAAACAAGCCTGTCGCATTTATTGCCATATCGATTGATGACAATAAAGAGGCATGGATTAAAATGGTTAAAGAAAAAAAGTTAGGGGGTTATCAATTCTATGCAGAAAAGGCTTGGCAGTCGGATGCGGCACAGCAATACCAAATAACTGGGATACCAACTTTTGTGCTAATTGATGCAGAGGGGAATATTATTGAGTACCCTGCTTCTCGCCCATCCGATGAGGAAACTTCACTACTTTTCGACAAGCATTTGAAACAGCTGTAAAAATTAAAACAGGATAAAAAATTAAAAAGGGGCTATCCCAAATAGGACAACCCCTTTTTTTTATAAACCTAAAAAAACTATTACGCTACTACACTAAGGTCACAAATCTCAACCTCAACACTTGACTTGTTTGCCATATTATCTGAAATTGGGCAACGAGAATCAATCTCATGGAGGAATGAGTTCTTTTCCTCTTCACTCATATCCGCATCAATTCTAACACAGGTGCGAATTTCAATAAATCCGGCTTTACCCTCTTTAGTTTGTCCCATTAGGAAACCCTTGTTAATATCACCCTCAACCAGAACCTCCATGCCTCTAAGCTCAATGCCACGTTGCATGGCAATTATTCGTCCAAGTGCACAAAGGCATCCCGGAAGTGCAGATAAGAAAACCTCAAGTGGATTTGGGCCTTCATCAGTTCCACCTGCGGATTTAGGTTGGTCAATTACAAAAGGATGAGAGCATCCTATTTCGGTTCTGAAACCAGAACCCATTTTTCCGTTTACTTTAATTGTTGAAATCATATTATGCTCATTTTAGTTTATACAACTTTTTCATAATAAGTAACAGACAAGCCCTCGTTTTGTTGACCATATCTCCACTTATTTAAAGAGACAAGTCTATGAATAAATGAGTCTTATGATAGTACAACCAAACGTCACATAACCAGCTCTGATATAATTCACTACGGGCTTTTCTGGTAAAATATCTGAACAACTCGGTGGTATAGGATTAGGAAAGAAAGGAGACCCATATATGGGAAAGGGTATATAAAGTTAACTTTACATACCCTCTTAATATTTTATAGTGGTCAAGGGTTTTTAACCTATCTTAAAAAATCACAGTAGAACCCTAAACGGAACAGTTCTTAATATAATTTACGCTTTCTGGGGTGCTAAAAACTTATTGTAAAGCAATAGTCCGATAATAGTCAACACTCCAATACCGCTAAACATAAGCCAAAGTATATCTGGGCGCCCCATCTCTGTAACAAACCTCACATAGGTAAATGCACCTAAAATGCCCCCAATACCGCTTCCTATAACGCCGTAAAGGAATGAGTATCCAAGGTAAAGAGCCTTTTTATCGGGCGGAGCAATAAGCCCTACATACGAGATAAATTTAGGGTGTGCCGTCATCTCCCCAACCGAAAAGATAATAATACCTGCCATAAACACCCATGCATGTGTTGATATGGCCAATACGCCCATCCCAATGGTGCCTAGCGCAATACCAACAATCATGGTTGGTAACGCTTTGGTATTTTTCACTATAAATGATATGATGAGCTGCAACAGGATTATTGTACCTGCATTGATAACCGTAACATGCTCCGCTTCAAACCTCCATGAAGGATTATCGGTAAAAAGAGCCAAAAATGAATTTACGGCATTGTTAACGGGCGTCATATCCATATGCTCGGTTAAATACCAAAGCACTGTATCGAACATCTGAAAGTACAGAATCCAGAAACACGAATAAATGACAATCATTACAACAAACCGATAATCCTTAAGCACCAAAAGCGCTCCCTTTAGCACCTCGGGGATAGTTTTTTTAGCCTCAGGCCTTGGAGGCTCCTTATACACAAACAGGGTAAGGATTAGCAACCAGCCTGTACCAACGGCAGCCATAATAAAGATATAGTTCCACCCCATCTCCTTCAGAACGGGAATTAGGAAAAGCGGAAAGAGGAATGCTCCAAGATTGATTGTCCAGTAAAAAATCCCAAATCCTAAGGTAGAGTTACTCTCATCGGTGCTTTGGGCAATAGTACCCGATATGATAGGTTTAAAAAAGCCCGCGCCAGTAACCATTAGCATTAGACTAGCAAAAACCAACAGGTAACTTGTGCTAATGCTGGTAAAGAAATACCCTAGCGACATAACGATAAAAGAAAAAACCAACGTTTTTTTATAGCCAAACTGATCGGCCAAAGCCCCACTGAGTATGGGTAAAATGTATAGTAAAGGAGTAATAACACTTTTTATTACACCAACACTTTCCTTTGAAAAGCCTAATCCTCCTTGGCTAACATCGAGGACCAGGTATACTGAGAGTATTGACATAACCCCATAGTAGGAACCTCTTTCGAAAAACTCCATCACTATAACCGTCCAAAAATTTCGAGGAAACGAGGCTAAACCCTTTTTCTTTGATAATTTTTCCATCTTCTATAATTTCTCTAATTTTTACTTTAACACCACAAATTTCATAATCAATTACTTAACCCTTTAATCTGCTCTCAAAAACTGCCTAACTCCCTTCATCAATACCAATAAGTTTATTCAGGATTGCATATATAGTTAACCCCGAAACCGTTTTTATACCCAATTTTTTGGTGATATTCTTCCGATGAGTAATAACTGTGTGTGGACTAATAAAGTTTTTGTCGGCAATCCCTTTATTTGATAAACCAAGAGCAACATCCCTAAGAATTTGAGCCTCTCGCTCGGTCAACACTTGAGCCTGAGATGCATCATCGGTGGTTGTAACAGAGCTAAGTATCTGCTTAAACTTATCGACAACAACACTCTTACTATCGCTAAGCAAAACAATTTCGGAAAAGAAGGGCTTAAGGTCAATGGGAATATCATTTGCAGTTTTAGCAACCCCAATAATTACAATACTTTTCCGCTTTGATGTAAAACTTTTAAATTTCGATTGGCTCGTTTCGTCAAGCAAATCAGAACTTATTACAAGCACATCAGCATAACTACCTGTACCTACAACTGTTTTAGTAAGATTTTTTGTTAACTCTAATTCGCTAACAACTATGGCATTGGGCAACTCATTAATTACATTAACCAGCCCCTTGCGTACTAAAAAAACGGGTTCAGCAACAATAAATGTGGTTTTACTCATGCTGCTTTAGTAAAAATTTCTCCATCTTAATTACTTTGGGCGCAAGTACCTTCTCCTCAATTCTTGAATGATTATTAATATCCTGCTCAAGAATTGAGAATTCTCTTAGAATCCTTATGCATAAATGCTGATTGTAAACTGGTGGCAAGTACTTTACAAAAAGAATATTAATATCATTAAGCTTCGACTCAATATCGTCGTGTTCATCAAGAAAATTACTCATTGGGTACGCTCTTATAGCCTCAACAATCTGCTTTACATTGCTTCCATTAATATAGGCATGCTCAACGCTTTGAGCATAAGGAAATATTTTGTCGTCCTCCCAAAGTAGATGCTTAAAAAGTTCATCCTTATACTCGTTAAAAAAGTTGTGCACCAACTTTATCTCATCAGGTTTTGAACAATCAACCTCAAGCTGCTCCAACAGCATTTCCACATGCGGTATATTCTGGTACATATAATCTTGATGGGTCTTACGGAGATAACTTACGATTTCGGCAACACTAAAACTCTGAAGTTGCTCTTGTGGGAAATAGTTTTTATCGTGAAAAGCATTAAGAATCTCAAGAAAAAAGTCAACATTCACTCCATTTGCCTCACAAACCTTGTGAACAGAAAAATCGCCAAATCCAAGCTTAATCCCAAACCGATTAATTACGCTTAACGTGTTAAAGTTAGCCTGCACCACTTCGGCTAGTTTCATTCTGGAGGTAAACATGCTTATTGCTATTAGATTATCCTCTGCAAATATAACTTTTTAGGTAGTTTTACCCTATAAAACCAACAAAATCACCCTAATAATTTTTAGTTTAACCCGTACTGCCTAAGCCACATAAATATCAAAGCTCCATAAAAACATAATTCCCTGAGATATTTAGGAACCTAAAACAGGTTTGTGCCAAGCAGGTTAAGAAGCCAAAACACCGCCAAGAGAGGATAAAATTTTTTTTACAAAAAAACAGATAAATTGAGTGAGTTAATCCGTAACACCAAACTCAAAGGATTTAGTGGGGTGATAAATTGTACGATAAGTTTATTAGTTTTGCAGTAAGTTTATTATCCGGAAGGAACTAGACACTAAGAATATTATGATTTCAATCTGTTTGCCTGTATATAATTTTGATGTCACTGAACTAACCAGCGAGTTACTCAGACAAGCACTTGATTATAATACAGATATCGAGATTCTGGTTTTCGACGATGCCTCCCTGTCGTACTACAAGGAGATTAACTCTAAAATTGCAGTTAACTCATCGGTACAGTATCTGGAGTTTGAGCAGAACCTAGGGCGTAGCCGAATTCGAAACAAATTGGCCGATTTTGCCAAGGGCAAATGGTTGCTTTTCCTTGACTGCGATATGTTGCCCGACTCACCGAAATTCCTTAAAAAATACAATAATGCCATTGACGATGCCAAAGTAATATGTGGTGGCATTACCTATGGTCCCAAGCCCTTTAAGAAAGAACTTTTGTTAAGGTGGAAATACGGAATACACCGCGAAAGTAGAAATGCTAGTCGAAGGCAAATAAATGCCCATGCATCGTTTATGAGCGGGAATTTTATGATACTTAAGGAGGTATTTAACCAGATTAGGTTTAATGAGGGTATTTCTGGGTATGGCCACGAGGATACATTATTTGGCCTCGACCTAAAAAAGCACATGGCCTCAATACTTCATATTAATAATCCTTGCATACACCTTGGCATAGAACCATGCTACGATTATTTATCGAAGACTGAGCACAGCATTGTCAACCTTGTAAAACTTATTGAGACTGTACCTGAACAAAAAAACGACCTTCGCAAAAACATTAAGCTATTACGATACTATTACTTTTTACGTGGCATAGGCCTTAGCTATCCGCTCCGATGGTTCTTTAGGGTATTCAACCCCATTATTCGAAGGGTGCTTTGCAATACCAAGCCTT
The DNA here is from genome assembly GCA_028680705.1 of Bacteroidales bacterium. Taxonomy (GTDB): domain Bacteria; phylum Bacteroidota; class Bacteroidia; order Bacteroidales; family Tenuifilaceae; genus Perlabentimonas. The sequence goes on along the minus strand of JAQUJY010000012.1, from coordinate 27,343 downwards.
CTCTACTACTTTTCGATTTATATAAACTAGGTATGATAGCTCAGGTTTTCAAAAAACCAAAAGATCAAGAATTAAAAATGCTCAACTAGCCCAAAGCTATCTGCGAGTAATCATCTGTTAAATTTCAAAACAAAATTCTTACTTTATTATCTTTCTCTCTGATGCACCAAAGGGGTTATTTTTATTCTTCTCTAACAAAGTTCTATCGGACCCGTTCTTTTATTGTGTAAAACCCTATTAATATGTGCGTTTTTGTTTCCAATAAGCCCCAATAAGAACTACATTTGCGGGTCATAAATACTTGCATACATGCCTAAAATAATCCCCTTTAAAATTATACAACTCGATGCTAAAAGTTTTCACCCAATATTAACAGGGAGGCTAGAGGGTGATGATATTAACCTAATTCTTGATACAGGTGCATCAAGAACTGTATTAGGCAAACACATTACCAAAGAATTCCCAACCATTGAATGTGAAGCCGAAGAAGCCTTTGCTGCTGGGATAAATGCACAAACCATGGATGTTGAACAGGTAGAAATACCTGAGATAAGCATTGGCGAAAGCACATTTAAAAACCTGTTGGTTTTTAGTACTAACCTTGATGGGATTTCGGAGATTTATCAGAAAATGGCGGGGCTGAAAATAGACGGATTAATTGGTTGTGATTTTCTGGTAAAATACAAGGCAACCATTAATTTCAAAATGCGCAAGATTGTACTTTATCCCTAAAAAAACCGCAATTCAAAAAATACGAATAGAAACACAACATGTAAATAGATACTTTACGATTCTTACATAATGAAGGTAAATATGGCATTTCTGAAAAAAAGTAATATATTTGCCTCACATTTCAAAAAATAAAGTAAAAATAATCAATCGTTTAATACAGAAAACCAATGCAAAATAAAGGCGCAATAAGGTTAATTGCAGTAGCTTTTACTCTGGTATGTATTTACCAGCTTTCTTTCACTTGGGTAGCAAAACGAGTTGAAAGCAAAGCCGAAAGGTACGCAGACATCAGAATCGAAAATATTGACGACGAAAGGGAACAGATAAACCAAAGGAACAAGTATGTTTCCTCATATCTTGATTCAGTTTCAAGCGAAACTGTATACAACTTTCTATGGTTACGTAAGTACTCCTACAAGGATGTTAAGGAACGCGAGATAAACCTTGGACTTGACCTTAGGGGTGGTATGGATGTAACCCTTGAGGTTTCAGTTGTAGATGTTATTCGCTCGTTATCAAATTACAGCAACGACAGTGCTTTTGTGGCAGCCATCGAAATGGCAAGAAAAATGCCCCCATCTGAAAATTTCATAACCCGTTTCGGAAAAGCATTTGAGCAAATTGCTCCAGAAGGTCGATTAGCTGCAGTTTTTAACACAATTGAGCTACGCGACAGAGTTTCATTTAGTTCAACAAACGAGGATGTTCTTAAAGTTATAGCAGCTGAATCAGAGAGCGCAATATCAAACTCTTTTAACGTAATCCGAAACCGTATCGACCGCTTTGGTGTTTCACAACCAAACATTCAGCGGCTTGAGGGTTCAGGTAGAATTATTGTTCAGCTCCCAGGAGTAAAAGACCCTGAAAGGGTAAGAAAACTTTTACAAGGAACTGCTAATCTTGAGTTTTGGGAAACCTATGAAAACAGTGACGTATTTCCTGCATTACAAGAGGCTAATAAAAAGTTGAAAGAAATTAAGGATGCCGAAGCAGCCCTTAGGAGAACAGACAAAGAGCCTGAAATAATAGAAGAAGAAACTACAGTTCAAGTAGAAGAAACGGATACAATTGAAGAGAAGGACGAACTACTAGAGCTGATTAAAAGTGAAACCGATTCCACCGATTTATCCGAAGATGACTGGGCAAAAGAATACCCATTATTTGCCGTACTGAGCCCTTCAACAGATCAACAAGGACAAATTATGCGGGGTCCAGTAGTAGGGCTTTCACACTATCGTGATACCGCTCAGGTTAACGAGTACTTTAGGATGCCTCAAATTAAGCAATTACTGCCTCGTGACCTTAAATTACTGTGGTCAGAAAAATCGCCCAAATGGGATAAGAAACAGACATTTTTTGAGCTTGTAGCCATTAAGGTAACCAATCGCGATGGTAATCCACCACTTGATGGTAGTGTTATAACCGATGCTCGCGATGATTTTAGCTCAACCGGAGGAGCAGCAGAGGTTTCCATGGGCATGAATGCCGAGGGAGCAAAAACTTGGGCCAGACTTACTGCAGATAACGTTGGCCGCTCAATTGCCATTGTTCTTGACAACAGGGTTTACTCATTCCCAAATGTTAATCAGGAAATTAAGGGTGGTCGTTCATCAATTATTGGTGATTTTACCATTAACGAAGCAAAAGACTTAGCTAACGTACTAAAGTCGGGTAAACTATCTGCTCCTGCAAGAATTGTGCAAGAAGAGATAGTGGGTCCATCACTTGGCCAAGAGGCTATTACCTCAGGGCTACGCTCATTTATCATGAGTTTTATTATCGTGCTACTCTTCATGGTGTTTTACTATAGTCTTAAGGGTGGTTTAATTGCAGATATCGCCCTTGTTGCAAACCTGTTCTTTATATTTGGAGTTTTAGCCTCATTTCAAGCAACCCTTACTCTTCCTGGTATTGCAGGTATTGTGCTAACCTTGGGTATGGCGGTTGATGCCAACGTGCTAATTTTTGAGCGAATTCGGGAGGAATTAAAGGGAGGAAAAGGAATAGGTCTAGCCATATCCGATGGTTATAAAAATGCCTACTCGGCCATTATCGACGGAAACGTTACTACGCTACTAACGGCTGTAATTCTATACATGTTTGGTTCGGGTCCAGTTCGAGGCTTTGCTACAACCCTAATAATTGGTATTATTACATCGCTGTTCAGCGCATTATTCCTAACTCGTCTTGTAATTGATTTTATGCAAAAAAGAAAGTGGAATATTACTTTCTCTAATCGCATAAGCGAGGGTGCATTTAAGAACACCAAGTTTAATTTTATTGGTTCGCGTAAAATCTCCTACACTATATCAATCATAGTAGTTGGCATTGCCATTGCATCACTAGCCATTAGAGGTCTAAACCCTGGAATCGATTTTGCAGGAGGACGCTCATACGTAGTTCGTTTCCAGCATGAGGTATCAACAGTTGATATTGCATCAGACCTTAATGATATATTTGGTGAAACTCCCGAGGTAAAAACCTTTGGTACCTCTAATCAAGTAAAGATTACTACCAAATATAAAATTGATGATGAGGGCGAAAGTATTGACAACCAATTAGATTCGTTGCTTCATATCGGATTGGGTAACCATCTTCCAGAAAATACATCGCTTGACGACTTTACGCATAACTATAAGTTAAGTAGTATGAAGGTTGGACCAACCATTGCTTACGATTTAAGGCAAGAAGCAATAATTGCTGTAATTTTTGCTCTGATTGCCATCTTCCTATACATTCTTATTCGATTTAAGAACTGGAGCTATGGAATGGCCGCCATCTTGGCTCTTGCCAACGACGCGACACTTGTTATGGGTGTGTTCTCACTTTTTTACAACCGAGTACCTTTCTCACTTGAGATTGACCAGGCATTTATTGCGGCAATACTTACCATTATTGGATACTCAATCAACGACACGGTGGTTATCTTCGACCGTATCCGCGAGTACATAGGGCTTTATCCAAAACGTGACAATAAAACGATTATGAATAGTGCGCTAAACGATACTCTTAGCCGTACATTTGCAACCTCATTCAGTACGCTGGTTGTACTAGTTCCAATCTTCTTCTTTGGAGGTGATAGTATCCGCGGATTTGTATTCGGTTTAATTATTGGAATTGTGGTTGGTACATATTCATCGCTTTTCATTGCATCACCTATTGCATACGATTTTCAGTTAAGGCAAGGTCAAAAGAAATTAGCCAAACAGAAAAAATAAGCATTAGCTTATCCTAATTAAAAAAAATCCTGCGGTTAAACTGCAGGATTTTTTTGTTATACTCACTCAAAGACTTGCATGGACAACTAAAGCCAACAAAGAAAACAAGATAATAAACAAGAGGATTAGTAAACATGCCATATTTTTTACATGCATACAATAATCTTAAGCAAAATAAGTATATCTTTGCAGTTCATTAATTTTTAACACTTTACAAGAGCACTCCCCATTGCTCAAAAACAATTAAACGAAACATGAAAGAGAAAGAAAGATTCGGAAAGAAACCCGTGAGGAGGAGTAAATCCGACGAAAAAGAACCAGCAAGAGTCTATAAGCCTCGAACAGCAAGCCAACCATCCAAACAAGGTTTTGAAAGAAGCGATGATGAATCGTCTGAAAAATTTAACAAAAAACCCAGACGCACTCTCGAAAGAGGAAAAACCCGTGAAGAATCACCAAGAGAAGGAAGAGGACCAAAAAAGAGCGCACCACTATACAAGCCACGCACTACAAAAGTTTTTGAAGACGACAGAAACAAAGGAAAGAAAACATACGATAAACCTACTCAACGTGGGAAAAGCAAGGATGAAGGTATCCAGAAGAGCTACTACGAGGAGAAGTTTGGCAAAAAAGCCCCAATAATCAAAGAAGATAAGTACGCAAACCCCGCTGAAGCCAGAATCGCAAAGAAAGAAAAGAGCGCCCCCACCCCTCCTGAATTCGACAACACGCTAAAAACAGACAAAGAAGGGAACATCAGGCTAAATAAATACATTTCCAACTCGGGTTTATGTAGCCGCCGTGTGGCCGATGAGTACATTGAAAAGGGATATATCACTGTAAACAGTAAGGTAACAACCGAACTTGGCACTAAGGTTAAGCTAACTGATGAGGTATGCTATAAAGGGAAGAAACTCGATCCTGAAAAAAAAGTTTACATTCTGCTGAATAAACCTAAGGATTATATTACTACCGTTGAGGATCCAAATGCCACAAAAACGGTAATGGAGTTAATTCAAGGGGCGTGTGAACAAAGGGTTTATCCAGTTGGTAGGCTCGACAGAAACAGTACGGGTCTATTACTATTTACCAATGATGGTGAGCTTACAAAACGTTTAACGCACCCAAGCTTTATGAAGAGTAAGATTTACGAAGTAGGTCTTGATAAAAACGTGAAACTTGAGGATATGAACACCATTAGAACAGGTGTTGAAATAGAAGATAAGATGGTTGCTGCCGATGCAGTTGAATATGTTGATATTAATGACAAATCAGTAATTGGTATTGAAATTCACTCTGGTCAGAACCGGATTGTTAGAAAGATTTTCGAGAAATTGGAATATAGGGTATATAAACTAGACAGGGTTTACTTTGCAGGACTAACTAAAAAGAATTTACCCCGGGGCAAGTGGCGTTTCCTAACCCCAAAAGAGGTAAACATGCTACAGATGAATAGGTTCTAAACCTCTCTAAATATAAAAAAAGCGAACTATAAATTGGTTCGCTTTTTGCTTTTAGACAAACCCTTATGAGCTTAATAAACTCTAGTTGATCCTATGAAACCCTCATGCTAGGTAGTTAGCACAAAAGGCGATGACCCGAGCCGCCAAAGGTGGTGAACTCGGCAAAGTCAATGAAACATGAGGGTTCCACAAGGAGAAGAGCAGTATCTTTACCATTGAGCATAATTTTTATAAATTAGAAGCATAATTAACTTTTATTCTTGTGAAAAGATTTGCCTTTACTGTTATCCTGGCACTCATCACCCTTCTTTCATACTCGCAGCATGCGCTTAAAGGAAAAATTGTTGATTCAAAGACTGGTGCCCCTCTCCCCTTTGTAAATATAGTATACAACGAACACGGACAGGGTGTTACCACCGAACTTGATGGAACATTTCGTCTCAATACTCCAGAACCAGTTCAAATACTTAAGCTTAGCTATGTTGGGTATAGTGTATTATCAATAGACATTAAACAAGCAGATTACGCTAAACCGATAAATATTGGGATGCAGCCCCTTTCGTACCAAATTGAGGAAGTAACTGTAAGACCTGGGGTAAACCCAGCCCACAGAATCATTAAAAGCGCATACGCAAATAGCAAAACGAACAATCCTGAACAGCTGAAGAGTTTTAGGTACAATAGCTATAATAAGATGTTCTTTACTTTTAAAACCGATTCAATAGACGTAAAGACAAAGAACGACTCTACCAATAACACCAAAATCGACTCACTTAGCCAAAAGATAAAATCATTTAGTGAACGGCAGCATCTCTTTATGATGGAATCGGTTACAGAGCGGAATTTCAAATATCCAAGCAGCAATAACGAAAAAGTGTTGGCAACAAGAGTATCTGGTCTTAAAGATCCTTTTTTTGTATTCCTAGCCACTCAATTTCAATCATTCTCGTTCTATAATGAACAGATAAGTTTGGGAGGGAAAGACTATCTCAATCCCATAAGTAAAGGCAGTACTAGCCGTTATCTATTCCTGATGGAGGACACGCTTTACACCCAAGATTTCGATACACTTTTCGTAATATCGTTCCGGCCGCTCAGAAACCAGAATTTTAGCGCATTAAAGGGAGTTCTAAACATAAACTCAAAAGGCTACGCCATACAGAATGTAATTGCACAACCTGTAGAACCTCCCTCACCATTATTCACCTTAAAAATTCAGCAGCGATACCAGCTAATTGATAGCCTTCGCTGGTTTCCCATTGAGCTAAGCATGGATATTTACTTGGATTTTGTAAACGCCCAAGCAAAGGATACCATAGCTGGACAAAGGTTGGCAGTAAAACTTGTGGGTATAGGAAACTCATACATAAAGAACATCGACTTAAACCCTAGCCAAAAAAATCGTGACTTTAACCATATTGAGTTAACATTCGATCCGATGTCGGGGGAAAAGGATGATGAGTACTGGCTCCAATTCCGTAACGACACCTTAAACACTCAGGAACAGCGCACATATCAAGTTATTGATAGTTTAGGTGCAAAAATAAACCTAGACAAACAGATCCGCACAATGGAAACGTTAATCACCGGGCATATTCCCATTAAGTCTATAGATATAGATATTAATAGGTTCCTCGGATACAATCGGTTTGAGGGTTACAGGTTAGGTTTAGGATTGAAAACAAACAAACGCCTAACCAAATGGGTTACCCTAGGTGGGTATTACGCCTATGGTTTTAAGGATAAGGGACATAAGTATGGCGGATTTGGCAGATTAAACCTAAACCAGAAGCATCAGGTAAGCATTGAGGGAATTTACGAACACGACGTACGAGAACCAGGAGAATTAAACTATAAAAAACCCTACGGGCTCATTAATTCTGACATATTCCGAAATATACTTATCTGGAAAATGGATTACCTTGATCAATATACTACACGATTAAACTTTAGAATTTTAAAGCATTTTACAATAGGACTATCTGCAAACCAAATGCAATTTAACACCACATCGGGCTACGGAGTAAATCACCAAAACCTAAGCACCCCAAACAATTTTACAACTAACGAACTGGGTGCTGAGATTAAATTTGTGTGGAAGGAGATTTTTATGGAAACTCCCAGGGGGCTACTCCCTCTGGGCTTTGGTTATCCGCTAATTTGGCTTAACTACCACAGAGGAATATCAAGTTACGGAGGCAACTTTAGCTACAACAGGATAGCAGCACGATTTGATTATCAGATTAAGTACCGTACCATTGGTAGTACAAACATTACCGTAAACGGGGGCTTACTAAGTGGTGAAGTACCTACCCCACTCCTTCAGTTTGCCCCTGGGGGCAATGGTAAATATCCTCTTGACGGAACAAGTTCTTTTGCCACTATGAATTTGTACGAATTTGTGTCTGACCAATACGCATACCTGTTTTTACGGCATAATTTTGGGCAATATTTTTGGAAACCCAAATCAAAATTTTTTAAACCCAAAGTTATTTTGGTTCAAAACATTGCTTTTGGTAGCTACGCCAGTAAGACAATGCACAACTTTACGGGCGGTCAACCCAAATCACTTGACAAGGGATTTTTTGAGAGTGGAATATTAGTAAATGGTTTACTCTCAAACGCATTAAACTCTGTTGGCTTAGGTGTTTACTATAGATGGGGCGACTATGCACACCCCACTTGGCAAGAGAATCTCGCATTAAAACTTACTTTTAGTATAGATTTTTAAAGTTTATATCCAACACTGCCGTCTTGCAACAATTAACTGCCTGTGGATTACATAGCAAACAAATCTAACCAATAAGCATAGCATTAGTCCCTGGCATCTTTACATAACCAAGTTATTAAATAGTGCTCTAATTTTAATCCGATAGTAAATATCCACGAATAAAACACTGATATAAACAACTTTGCAGCTAGAAAAATCGGTTATTTCTTCATATCTTTGCAACCCCAAAAAAATTGTTTCAGGATAATGGCACACAAATCTGGCTTTGTAAATATTATAGGTAATCCAAACGTTGGCAAATCGACTCTAATGAACGCATTGGTTGGCGAACGTCTTTCAATTATCACCAGTAAGGCGCAAACAACTCGCCATCGTATTATGGGAGTTGTAAACGGTGAAGATTTTCAAATCGTTTACTCCGATACTCCAGGCGTGCTGGATCCATCTTACAAGTTGCAGGAGTACATGATGAGATTTGTAATGTCAGCTCTTGAGGATTCTGATGTAATACTCTACATTACTGATACGCTAGAAGTACCCAACAAAAACGAAGGTTTTCTGGAAATCCTACGTAGCCATAAAACTCCTATAATAGTAGTGATTAACAAGATAGATTTAAGTAATCAAACTATACTTGAGGAAAAGGTTGACCTTTGGAAAGAACTCTTGCCAGCTACGGCAATCATACCTGCTTCTGCCCTTCATGGATTTAACCTCGATACAATTCTAAATACCATACTAGCACATTTACCCGAAGGACCTGAATATTTCGATAAGGATACCCTTACTGACCGCACACTTCGATTTTTTGCTTCAGAAATTATTCGTGAAAAGGTACTAACCACATACCAAAAAGAAATCCCCTACTCTGTAGAAGTTGATATTGAAGAGTACACCGAAAGCGAAAAAATTGACCGCATAAGGGCCATTCTGTATGTAACCAGAGAATCGCAAAAAGGAATCATAATTGGGCATCTGGGTAAAAATCTAAAAAAGGTTGGCACTGAGGCTAGGCTTGAACTGGAAAGTTTTCTTAACAAAAAGGTTTTCCTCGAACTCTTCGTAAAGGTTGATCCTAACTGGAGAGACGATGATAGTAAACTGAAACGTTTTGGATACACCCAATAGTTCAAGATCTATTTTAACACAAACAAAGTATAGCAAGTAATACCATGGGAAATATAGTTGCAATAGTAGGCAGACCAAACGTTGGCAAATCAACCCTTTTCAATAGGCTTATCGGCCAACGAAAAGCCATTATTGATGAGGTGTCGGGTGTTACGCGCGATAGAATTTACGGCAAATCCGATTGGAACGGAATAGATTTCTCAGTTATCGACACAGGTGGGTGGGTTACCAACTCCGACGATGTGTATGAGGGCGAAATACGCAAGCAGGTTACCATAGCCATTGATGAAGCAGACGTTATCCTTTTTATGGTTGATGTAACCACAGGCATTACTGAAATGGACAGCGAGGTTGCCAATATACTTAGGCGTACCGAAAAAAAGGTAATTTTAGTTGTCAATAAGGTAGATAATCACCTCCGGGTAAACGATGCCTACGAGTTCTATAACCTTGGCCTTGGTGATCCTTTGAGCATCTCATCAATTAGTGGTAGCGGAACTGGTGATCTTCTCGATGAACTGGTTAAATCATTTGAGAAACAGGAGTTAGAAGAGGAAGATTTATCAATTCCCCGTATTACCATAGTGGGTAGGCCAAATGTTGGTAAATCGTCGCTAATTAATGCATTGGTTGGCGAAGAGCGCAATATTGTAACACCCATTGCAGGCACAACCCGCGATTCAATTCATGCCCGTTACAATAAATTTGGTCACGATTTTGTAATTGTTGATACTGCAGGGCTTAGAAAAAAGGGAAAGGTTACTGAGGATTTGGAGTTCTACTCTGTTCTTCGTTCAATTAGAGCAATTGAGAACTCCGACGTCTGCATCCTAATGATCGATGCTACCAATGGCATCGAATCACAAGACTTGCATATTTTTAACCTAATTATAAGAAACAGGAAAGGGGTTGTACTGGTTGTTAACAAATGGGATTTGGTTGAGAAGAATAACAAAACTACCATTGAATACACCGAGGCTATTAAGAAACGAATTGCGCCGTTTAACGATATTCCCATAATATTTACATCGGCAGTAACTAAGCAGCGTATTCTGAAAGTACTTGAGGATGCCATGCAGGTTTTTACAAACAGAACGCAACGAATTACTACCTCAAAGCTTAATGAATTTACAAAAGAGGTGGTCGATGCCTATCCTCCACCAGCTTATAAGGGCAAATACATAAAAATAAAATACGCAACACAATTGCCAACACACGCGCCCTCGTTTGCATTTTTCTGCAACTTGCCGCAGTATGTTCGTGACCCATACCGGAGGTATATTGAGAATAAACTAAGGGAGCGGTTTAACCTAAAAGGCGTCCCAATTCAAATATTTTTCAGAAAAAAATAGTTGCTAATTACGTTTAAGATACTTAGCCATTAACGACACCAACTCTAGTTTATCGATTGGTTTAGCAATATAATCGTCGCAACCGGCAGCTAAAGCTTTATCCTTATCGGTTGAGAAAGCATAGGCGGTTTGAGCAATAATGGGCAAGTCTTTCCTTATCTTCTTTATTTCTCGGGTTGCCTCAAAGCCATCCTTGCCTGGCATTTTAATATCCATTAAAACAATATCAAAATTGGGGTTATCCCTAACCATTTCAACAACTTCGTTGCCATTGGCTGCCCTTTGTATATTGATAATATACTCCGATAACATTTCGTGGATAAAGAAAAAGTTTGCATCGTCATCCTCAGCAACTAGAACACTTATACCAGAAGGTATCTCTTTAGCATGTTCCTCAATCCTCATCCTTTCCATTTGTACAACCTCGTCGCTTGGTTTGTATGGGATAGTAAAGTAAAATGTTGATCCTTCGCCTGGTGTTGAATCGAACCAAATTTGGCCACCTAGCTTATTTATATACGCTTTTGATATTGCCAAACCTAAACCCGTACCGCCAGCCTGCTGAGAAACAGCAGTCTCAACCTGACTGAAACGTTCAAAAACTTGACTTTTCATTTCAGCTGGGATTCCTACCCCCGTATCCTGAACAAAAAACTCAAGTTCGTTGGGACGATACTTATAGCCAAACTTAACATAACCCTGTTCAGTAAACTTAACGGCATTGCCAATAAGATTGGTTAAGATTTGATTAACTCTGGCACTATCTGTTACTATTGTACTTCGATTATCGGGCAAATCGGTTATAAACGAGAGGGCAAGACCTTGTTGTTGCGATTTATCCTTAAACAATAGATATTGCTCGTTCATTATCTGGTTTATATTGACATTTGAGGTTAGAATCGCAATCTGATTCGACTCAATTTTTGATATGTCTATCAAATCATTAATAATGCAGAGCAGCTGGTTACCACAACTTTGAATAATATCAACATACTGATTAACGTCAACCTCAGAGATATTAGGCTTTGTAAGTAACTGTGAAAACCCAAGTATTCCATTCATGGGCGTACGTATCTCGTGGCTCATATTAGCTAAAAAGGCAGATTTTAGCTTATCGCTCTCCTCTGCCTTCTGCTTGGCCAGGTAGAGTTCCTCGTTAATCACCCTATACTCCTCGTTCTGGGCCTCAATTTCATTAGCTTTCTGCGACAATTCCACTTCAGCCAGTTTTCTCTCTGTTATATCCCTATAAATACCATACACTGCAATTTTTCCGCCCTGAAAATAGATTGGGCTCCCTAGTATTGAAACGTTCATTAGCGAGCGATCCTTACGCATTCGAGTAGTTTCAACCTGCAACGGCTCCCCTACTGTAACAACGCTGGTAAATTTGAGCCCCTCATTCTTTAAGTGTTCAGGTACAATTAGAAGACTCACGGTTTTGCCAATAATCTCCTGCTCATCGTACTGAAACATTCGCTGAAATTCACGGTTACAACGCACGATACAGTCGTCCGTATCAAGCAGCACAATGCCCTCTGGTGAACTCTCGAATAACTGTTCAAAATAAGTTCTCTCCAGCTCAATCTCATTTTTAGCCTGAATGGTTTCAGTAATATCATCGTATGTGCCTAACACGCCTATAATTTTCCCTTTGCTACTCCTTAACGGTACCGTGTTTGCCCTAATCCAGAGGTTTGTTCCATCGGGCAATATAAATTGTTCTTCGAAATTTAGCTTGGGCATACCAGTTTTAAGTATCGATAGTTCATCAGACTGACGTAATGCAACCTGCTTATTCCAACCTAACTCCTCATCAGTTTTACCAATAATTTCCGATGGCTTACTAAAACCTGCATCATTGGCAAAGGATGTGTTACACCCCAAATACCGCAGCTCAGAATCTTTCCAGAACAGCCTTACGGGAATAGTATCAAGAACAACCTGAAGGAAATGAACCGAATCGTGTAGTTCATCCTGCAATTGCTTCCGTTCAGTAATATCGATATGTGTTCCCACTATTCTCTGTGGTTTCATGTTTTTATCGTGCTCAACCACTTTACCCCTAGCATGTATCCATCGCCATGAGGCGTCCTTTGCCTTTAGCCTGTACTCAGTATTAAAATCGGCACTTTCCCCTTTAAGGTACCTATCAATAAGAATTAGTGTATATACCTTATCGTTGGGGTGAAGCAAACTAGTCCAACCCTCATATGTCTCATCAAAATCACCAGGATTATATCCAAGCATAGTGTAATAATTATCGCTAAAAAACATCCTGTCACCTTTTATATCCCAATCCCATACCCCATCATTTGTGGCTTGTATAACATAACGAAAACGCTCTTCGCTCTTTATAAGGGCTTTCTCCGATTCTTTCCGCCTTGAGGTTAGGATAGCCTGACCTATTAACGACGCAATTATAGCAGCAAATGACTCCTCATCTACCTCCCAAATACGTGGCTTGCCAACATGCTCAAAGCAAACCATTCCAGCTAATTTCCCTTCAATAATTATACCTGTATCCAGCATAGAGTTTATACCCATTGGAGTTAGGTATATATCCTTAAACTTCTGAACCCTTTCGTCGCTTTGAACGTCGTTAACAAATATTCTGTTTTCGCTAAAGAGTGGTTGAAAAAAGTCTGGGTAATCATCAATAGAAAATGACGGAAGCATTGAGAAATCATTTTTCTCTTTATCGAAGAATGTAGAGCAACGAAGTTCCTTACCTCCATCGGACATTAACCAAACTGAGGTTCTACGAACATCTAATACCTCTGCAGATTTTTGTGCAATAACCTTGATATATTCACCAAGGGACGACTCACTCAGAGGATTATCTATGGCAAGCTCAGCAATAGCTTTTCGCTGACGATGAGCCCTCTCTTCTCGCTCCTTTAGGATGATTTCGTGCTCTTTACGTTCAGTTATATCTCTCGATATACCAAAGGTTCCAACTATTTTACCGTCGGAGCCATAAAAAGGCATTTTGGTTGTTGATGCCCAGGTAACACTACCGTCTTTCCAAATCTCTTTCTCTTCAATATTTATTGAAGGTTTCCCAGTTATAATAATATCTTGCTCATCCCTGTAAGTTATTTCAGCACGCTCTTTTGAGAAGTAATCGAAATCACTTTTCCCAATAATCTCGTCAGAATTTTTTAAACCAAAACGCTGTGCAACATTTTTGCTTGCCCTAATAAACTTACTCCCTTTATCCTTAAAGTAAACCTGATCGACAACATTATCCATAAGGTTCCGCATGAGAAACTGCTCCGTTTCTAGTGATTTTTGGGCCCGTGTCCTCTGGGTAACATCGTGTATTATTCCCTCTACGCCATACCGTTCTCCACTGCTGTCAGTGGTATATGAGGCAGAAATAAAAGTATTAATAATTGTCCCTTTCCGATTTCTTAACGTAGCTCTATAATTGCGCACTCTCCCTTCGTTCCTAATTATATCAATAAACCGCTGCTTCTCATCAACTTCGGTCCAGAAAGTATCCAAATGCTTACCCAACATCTCTTGAACACTGTCATAACCAAAAAGTATTGCTCCCGATGGGCTTAATAAAACCAAGTACTGATCAAGATCGTACCTAAAGTAAACGTCTTCAATGTTTTCAATAATGGATCTGTAAAGTTTTTCGCTCTGCCTTACGGTTCTCTCAGCTTTTTCTCGTTCAGTTTGATCTCTAACAATGGTTTGATAGGTTCCATCGGGCATCATCTTAGAATGCATCTCAACAAAAACCTGCTCTCCATTTGGTCTTATGATTTCGCGCTCAACTACAACCGTCTTCCCCTCATTCAACAAATCGAAGCGGAGCGGCCTTTTGCTCAGCATGCTATCGGAAAACAATGTACTAAGATGCTTGCCCAAAACCTGATCTCGGCTCTTACCTGAGATTTCGATGAGACGATTGTTCACCTCGATTATTACTCCCTCCTTATTCCCAATCGCAAAACCATCAACAGCAAAATCAATTATCTGCTTGTACTTAACTTCAGTGTCTGTGATGGTCTTCTCATACTCTTTGCGCTGGGATATATCTCTAAACTCAGTAACACGCAAAACTTTACCCTTATAAGGGATTTGCTTCCCCTGAACTTCCAGGGGAAATATTGATTTATCGTTTCTAATACCAACAGCTTCATATGGTTCCTCGTAACCACTTTCAATATGCTGAAGTGCAAGATGTCTGTGAGTGGGAGCAATAAGGAGCAAACCGTCCATTCCAATAAGTTCATCGTAGGAAAAACCTGTCATTGCGGTTAACCCCTGATTTGCTTCAATAATTACTCCCTTATCGTGTATGGCAATCCCACCAAATGAAGCATTGGCAAGGGCTTTAAAACGCTGCTCACTTTCTACCAACAACTTTTCTAGATTCATATCGGCGCTTTGCCGAACAAACGATATGATTATTAGATTTTGAGCCTTATTATCAGAATTATTGTATATGCTGCCGCTAACTGTGTACCAGAACCATTCACCTAAAGAAGAGAGTAAACGCATACTCTCTTCAACCTGATTTAACACATTTCCATTTGAGTTAAAAAGCAAATTAAATCTAGAGGCAGCACTCTCGCTTTCGGGGTGCAATACATCTTTGAAAAAGGATGTGAAAAACTTATCTCTTAATTCGAAAATACTGGTAAATGCAATGTTCTTTGCAATGATTTTTTCGCTATTTTGAAAACAAACAACAGTGGGTATGGTTATGTGTGAAATAAATTCCTCAATATTATGCAGGGTTGACAAAGGCATAAGCGCAACTGTTTTATAAAATTAACCGCTTAAAGATAGGTATAAATAAGAATACAAAAATAGTGATATGCATCAACTCCTACTAGAAATACCGGAGGAAGAAGAAAGTTAACTAGTTGGCTGATGGGACTGTAAAATAAAAAGCACTGCCTTTACCTTCGGTACTTTCAACCCATATCCTTCCTCCATGCTTTTCAATCAATTCTTTACATAATATAAGCCCCAAACCAGTGCTAGGTTCATTGTCTGTTCCCGGTCTGGACACCTTTTTTGTTATTGCAAACAAACTTTCGCGAATTTCATTTGACATGCCAATACCTGTATCAACAATAGCAACCAATAAAAAACTCTTATCTGCAAGGTCCGATGAAATGGTTACTATTCCCTTATGAGGAGTGAATTTCACTGCATTGGAAATTAGATTTCGCAATACTGTCTTCAACGATTCCTTATCGGCTAATGCTACAAAATCCTCATCAATTCTATTGATTAACGTAATATCTTTAACCTTTAGCTGGGAGGAAAATAATTCAGAAACAATATGAACTAACGAACGTAAATAAACCTTTTCTGGATTAAAACGCTTATGCCCTCTCTTTATTAATGCCCAGTTCAAAAGATTGTCAAGCAATTCATAAAGGTTTTTAGCCGTTGTTTGTAACGATCCGGTGATTTCTTGTACTTGCTCAGTGGTCATATCGGCTAGATTCTCTGACATGAACTCAGTTAAGCCAATAAATCCTTGAAACGGTCCCTTTAAATCGTGGGCAATAATTGAAAAAAACTTATCCTTCTCAGAATTTGCACGTATTAGTTCTTTATTCTTTCTCTGGATTTTCTCTTCACCCTGCTTTCTATTATTAATATTTAGCGTAATCCCAATAAATAGATACGGTTTCCCTTCAATATCACGCTCTATTAATCTTCCGTAGCTCGACATCCACTGATAGTTGCCCATCTTGTCCCTATACCTAAAGTCACAGCTATAAACACTTATTTTTCCATCAAAATGTTCTTGCATTCTTTTTTTTAAATATTCAATATCGTCAGGATGAACAAGGTTATAAACCTGGTCTATTGTTGAGGGTACCTCATTGTCTGAATAGCCCAACTCAGTAAAGATTCGACTGCCCCCTATTCGCAAATTTGCAATAAGGTCGTTTTCCCAAGTATCTATACCCGCCGCCAAAACAGCAAGTTCTATTCTTTCCGAGGCTGACCTAAGGGCTGATTCAACTTTTACTCTTTCCGATATATCCCTAACCAACAAAACAAACCCAGCAATCTCACCATTATCTATGACAATGCCTGAAAAATTTGCTTCTGCTATCTTTCCTTCGATCAATACTCTTTCATATTGATTTACCTGTTGAATTGTTTCGAAATCTATATCACTAGAGATTGCCTCACCAATTGGCTTGCCAATACATCCTGTATTAATCATAAGTATGCGCTGGGCCGAGGGATTCATGTCAATAATTCGCTTATCCTTATCGGTTACCACAATACCCTCGGACAGGCTATTAAAAAGTTTATTCAATGCAATTGGCTTTACAGCAAGCATATTGCTGCTATATATGCCCCAGAAAAAAATAATCCCAGTAAAAGAAAACGCTAATGGAGTTAAATCGATAAACGAAAGTGGTTTCAAACCAACAACATAAAGCACATTCGAAAGAATTGGAAAAAAGGAAGCAACAATAATTATCATTAATGATTTACGCTGTACGTTGCTACCATTAACATACATCCTTATAAATAAAATAATTGCTAGCGTAATTAAAAAATAAGAATAGGTAAAGTTAATCCACCATAAGGGCCCATGTACCACGTTATGGTACGACCAACCCATAATATTCTCAATCGTGCTTTGTGTGTAATAGAGCCAATGTAGCCTATTGGTAGAGAGAGAAACAAGAGTAACTAATGGGACAAGCCATAACAGGAATCTATATACTTTACCTCCTACTTTTGAAATACCAGTATAGCTTAATGCAAACAGAAAGAACCAAACAGGAACTGAAACTATGCCAAGATAGCCAAGAAAATTAATCAACTCTTTTGCAGCTAAGCTTTCAACCACCAATTTAAATACTGAGGCGATACTCCAAACTGAAATGGAGAAAAGAAGCCCTACTAAGGTATAAGTTTCAAAAACCTTTCGCTTATTCCATGCATAAATCGCCAGTATTGTTGTTAGTAACGATGCAACTATTAGTATAACAGTTAGAAAATTCATATTTATGCCATTTTTTAAAACCCTTGTAATAGATTTGGGAATGTAGTAAATTTACAACAAAAAATGTTACACGACATGTATAATTCATCTATTTCACTGTATCTGCAAACGAATTAGTGAAAAATAGTTATGTAATAATACTCACTTTCCCATAACCATTAAATTTTTTACTTTAGGCGTCATATACCCAATTATTCATAATCGTTCGATATCGTCACCTGAAGATAATAGATATAAAACACTTTCAATCAACACTCTAAAACTTATTTATAGATGAAATTTGGACTATATCAAATAGATGCATTTACGGATAAAATATTTGGAGGTAACCCAGCCTGTGTCGTTCCATTGCACCATTGGTTACCAGACGACACATTAATGAAGATAACAAAAGAAAATGCAGTTGCTGAAACTGCGTTTTTTATCGATAAGGGTGATAAAATACACTTACGATGGTTTACCCCAGAAATTGAAATGGATTTATGCGGACACGCAACACTAGCAACCGCTCATTGCTTAAAATCAATTTTAAACTATCCTAAAAACAGAATAGTATTTGAAACATTGAGTGGAGATTTAACTGTTCTTGTACAAAATGATTTATATAGTTTAGATTTTCCTTCCCGTATGCCAACTGTTTCGGAGCTACCTGAAGTAATTGAAAAATCGTTGAATATACAGCCAAAAGAGGTTTATAAATCAAGAGATTATATGCTGGTTTACGATACCGAGGAAGAGATTAAGAATATCAAAATTGATACCCAAATATTTAATCAAATAAATCTTGACCCGGGTGGAGTAATTGTCACGGCAAAAGGGGAAAATCATGATTTTGTATCGCGGTTCTTCACACCACAAGCATCTATTTTAGAAGACCCCGTAACAGGTTCGGCACATTGCTCTTTGATTCCATATTGGTCTGCAAGACTTAAAAAAAATGAGCTAATCGCAAAGCAAGTTTCTGATAGAATTGGAATACTCCATTGTCAAAACAAAAAGGATAGAGTAATTATAAGTGGGAAAGCGAAAACATATTCAATTGGAAACCTATGGACAGAATAAAATCACCGCCTTTTAAAATTCTAGGATAAAAATTTGCTTGCCCCAGACTAAAAATATCCAGTTTATAGCCCAAACCATCTCACTTCAAAGTATAAAAGGCCAATAATACACCACGAATCCCCTTTTTCTTGCTCAGAACAATACGTATACATAGCATTTTTAGTACATTCGTACTGAAAAAAAACTAATGCATTGAAAGCACTAATCATACTATTCGTTTTTGCAACCCTATCATCGTGTGCTCCCAAGCATCCAAAGGGTAATGAACAGGGAACTTCCATAAAACTTGGATGTGAACTGACATCACAATACCTCCCTCTTTTGAATGAAAAAAGAGTTGGCATTGTAGCAAACCACTCCACAGTGATAAACCAAACACATCTGGTTGATAGTCTTTTAAAATTAGGCATTAACGTAGTTAAAATTTTTAGCCCCGAGCATGGGTTTAGAGGGCAAGATGATGCTGGCGAGCTCGTCACAAATCATACCGACTCTCTTACAGGCCTCCCCATTGTCTCACTTTATGGTGCAAATAAAAAACCTTCGCACGCTGATTTTAAGGATATTGATATAGTTATTTTCGATATGCAAGATGTTGGGGTACGCATTTACACCTACATATCAACCATGCACTACGTAATGGAGACCTGTGCTGAAACCAGAACGCCACTAATCGTACTCGACAGACCAAACCCTAATGGATTTTATGTTGATGGGCCAATGCTTGACACCAACTATCGCTCATTTGTTGGGATGCATCCCGTTCCTTTAGTTCATGGTATGACCATAGGAGAGTTCGCCCAAATGATAAATGGCGAGGGTTGGTTATCGGGTGCACTAAGCTGCCAACTAAAGGTTATTGCCTGTAAAAACTACACACACGATTCTACGTATGTACTTCCCACTCGCCCTTCGCCTAACCTGCCTAACCAAACAGCGGTTTACCTATATCCCTCGCTTGGTTTTTTTGAGGGAACGGTTATCAGCGTTGGTCGCGGAACAGATTATCCGTTTCAAATTTATGGCCATCCAAGCCTAACTGCCATGGAGTATAAATTTACACCCGTCAGCACTCCAGGAGCTAGCAAAATGCCACCCTACCAAGATCAACTTTGCTACGGAGTTGACCTTAGAGACTATAACGCAAACTACTTTACAGAACTACGCCAGATAAACCTCAGTTGGCTGATGTATGCCTACCAATCGTTTCCAAGTAAGAGTAAATTTTTTAATTCATACTTTAACACCCTAGCTGGCAGTAAACAATTAAGAACAAGCTTAGAAAACGGCGATAGTGAGCAAAAAATCAAGGAAGCATGGCAGACTGATATTGATGAATTTATGCCAATCCGGAAAAAATACCTTATATACCCCGATTTTCAACCTTTTGAATAATGTCGAAAAGCACTAAGTGGAACAAAAGATACTCTAGCCCCGAATACGTATATGGAACAGAGCCTAACAAATTTCTTAAGCAAGAATTGTCGAAACTTGCTACGGGTCGACTTTTGCTTCCGGGTGAGGGAGAAGGAAGAAATGCGGTATGGGCTGCCATAAATAAGTGGGAAGTTACCGCTGTTGATATTAGCCAAATGGGTAAGGAAAAAGCGATGAAGCTTTTTGCTGCACACGATGTAAATATCAACTATCGGGTAGGAAATATTCTAGATCTTAACTTTGATAAACAATTCGATGCAATAGGACTAATATACCTACATCTACCTAAAGAATTAAAGCAAACATTTGCCATTAAAATAGCCCAGTTGCTTGCGCCTAAAGGCACGCTAATTATGGAAACGTTCCATCCCGAACAAATTTTGCGAAACTCGGGTGGTCCTAAAAACCCAGACTACTTTGTTACTCCCAACGAATTAAAGACCTATTTTAGCATGCTAAACATTGTTAGCATTGAAACTCAAGAAGTTTACCTAAATGAAGGGGCGCACCACAAAGGAAAGGCAATGGTTATTAGAATGGTTGCAACTAAAGAATAAGAATTTCAACACGAATGGCAAAAAAAAAGTACTACGTGGTTTGGGACGGTCAAAAAACTGGTGTTTTTGATAATTGGAACGAATGCAAGAAAAGCATAAAGAACTATCCAAACGCCAAGTATAAATCCTTTCCTACTAAACACGCTGCCGAACAGGCCTTTGCGGGAAATCACAAAGATTATATTGGTAAAACCGTTACCCCATCCATACAGTTAGAAGGGCTTAAAGAGAATCAACCTAAGCCTGTTTTCCCCTCACTGGCAGTTGATGCTGCTTGCAACACAGTAACCGGCGACATGGAATATAGAGGTGTTGATGCCCAGACTGCAACTGAAATATTTAGGCAAGGACCCTATTTTGATGGGACTAACAATGTGGGCGAGTTCCTCGCCATAGTTCACGGACTAGCCTATTTAAAGAAAAAGAATAGTGACCTTCCTATTTACACCGACTCGAAGACAGCTATTAGCTGGATTCGGAAAAAACGTGCCAATACAACATTAAAAAAAACACCTCGAAACGAAATATTATTTGACTTATTAGAACGAGCAGAGAAATGGGTTAAAGAAAACACGTGGAGAAACCAACTTCTTAAATGGGAAACAAAAATATGGGGTGAAATCCCTGCCGATTTCGGAAGGAAATAAGCTAAACAAACACTATTCTACTTCCTAAATAGATCATTATTCATAAATTTGCCATACTTTACTTCAATCAACAATTTTTGAAAACAGAAAACTTTATAGCTAACAGACTAACCAATCGGAAAGAAGCTAAAGGGAATCTTTCGCGACCGTTTATTAGAATTGCCACTATCGCTGTTGCCCTTAGCCTTGGGGTTATGATCATTGCCGTTGCTATTATTACAGGGTTTAAAAACGAGATATCGGAAAAGACAATCGGCTTTGGCAGTCATATCCAAATTCTCAACTTCGATCGTAACATGTCGTTTGAAACCACGCCAATTAACAGCAATCAGGAATTCATTCCCGAATTGCTCTCAATTGATGGGATAAAGCACATTCAACCATTTGCTGTAAAACCCGGAATAATAAAAACTGATACCGACATTCAGGGAGTTGTACTCAAAGGAATTACAAAAGATTTCGATTGGAGTTTCTTCAAAAAAAACCTTAAGCAAGGTGATGTTCTATCTATAAACGATTCAACCACATCCAACAATGTTGTAATTTCAAAAACCTTATCGCTGCTGCTATCACTGGATGTAGGCGAGAAATTTGACATGTTTTTTGTTCAGGAACCCCCTCGCTTTAGACGTTTTACGGTTGAGGGTATTTACGATTCACAAATGGCCGAGTTCGATAGACTCTTCCTTATTTGTGACCTAAAGCATATCCAACAACTTAACGGATGGGATCCGAACCAAGTTACTGGACTTGAAATTCTTATAAAGGATTTTAAAAAAAATCAGGACTTAACACTTAGGGTAGAAGATATTGTTGCCTTTCAGTTCCTTGATGATGGTTCAAGATTAAGGGTGCAAAGCATTATCGAAAAATATCCACAAATCTTCGACTGGCTCGGAATTCAAGACTTAAACGTAATTATCCTCCTAATTCTAATGGTTGCAGTTGCTGGCATAAACATGATATCAGGCTTGTTAATCATTATCCTCGAACGCACCCATATGATTGGTATTTTAAAGGCTCTAGGTGCTGAAAACCGACTTATCCGAAATATCTTTATAATCCAGTCTGGGCATATCATTGCTAGAGGGCTGCTTTGGGGAAACGTAATTGGGATTGGTCTTTGCCTATTACAGTTTTACTCTGGTATTTTTAAACTCGATGAGGCAAACTACTACCTTTCGACCGTTCCAATAAACCTTAATACTCTCCATATTGTTATAATAAACATTGGAACATTCATTGTAACCATTGGTATGCTACTGATTCCCTCCATGGTTATATCGCGCATTAGCCCCGACAAAACGATTAAATTTGAGTAAATAAAGGATTATTAAATTATTCCATACTTCTAACAGAGTCATTACATTCAAGAAAAAACATTCAAAAAGCACCCATTTATCATAAGAAGTTATAAAACTCCATCCTGTCTTTTTTATCAGAAACTACTGCTTCTTTTTTTGGATTATCACTAAACATGCATATATTATGTACAACTTAAATAAGTTGTTGGTTTAATAATAATTGTTTTCAAAAAGGACGAAACAGACTGGATTGAAACCTGGGGACAAACAAGCGACCCTAAACACCTATATCAATAATAAAACAACACCCAATGGCTATATAGTAAACCAATATGGCGTTCTGGTATTTGAGAACTTTATTAGAGAGCATAAAAAAAGTATCCTAACATTTAGCATCAATAATTGTTTAATTTTAATGGGAGATTACAAAAGAACTGTAAAAAGAATTCAGCAAAATATAACAAAAGAGTTGCCTGGTTTAACCGCTCAACTCAAGATGGCTCCATTACTAAGTGATGGGGCAGAATTCCCTTTAACACCAAGTAAAACCGCTAAACAAAGTGCTGTACTAATTGGTATTTATCCCAAAAACCATAATGCCCATACCATTCTCATAAAAAGGGCTGTATACGATGGCGTACACAGTGGGCAGGTTAGCTTCCCTGGAGGTAAATATGAAGACCAAGATTCGGACTTAGTGGAGACAGCACTTCGCGAAGCCCAAGAAGAGGTGGGTATTACACCTCAAAACGTTGAAATAATAGGCAGATTAACTCCTCTTTTTATCTCTGTGAGTAACATGTTAGTCCTTCCTGTAGTTGGACTTATGCCAGAACCAAAAAACCTCCTATTAAACCTCCAAGAAGTTGAATACACAATATCTCCAAGCCTTATGCACTTGAAAAGCAAGGCATGCTTATCAGTAAAAACTATTAACAGCCTTAATAGATTAATTACGGCGCCATACTTTGATGCAGAAAATGAGATGATTTGGGGTGCTACCGCAATGATCATTTCAGAGTTAACTGAATTGTACTAGGCTAACACTAATCTGGTAAGATATTCTGATAATGCTTATATCGCTGCATTATCTGGCTAACATAATTATATGTTTCGTCGCCCTTAAAATACCCGTATCTTACAGTTGAGTCGCAGTAATAATCAGGATTAGACTTATTGAGAATAAAAAAGTCCACATTGTTATCCCACACATTTGGATTCTTCCCATGCTTTTTAGCCAAATTCCGTGCATCGATAACGTGACCTAGACCAGCATTGTATGAAGCAAGTATAAATTTAATTCTTTGCTCAGGATCGGGAATACTATCAAACCTCTTTTCAAGCCACTTCAGATATCTGGCACCTGCTCTAATTTGGGTTTCCGGGTCTGTTTTGTGCTGAACGCTAAAAAAACTTGCTGTTGCAGGCATAAATTGCATTAAACCATAGGCTCCCATGTGCGACTGGGCATTCGGTATAAACCTGCTCTCCTGGTATACAAGTGATGCAAATAAACGCCAGTCCCAATCTATGCTAGAACTAGCATTCCTAAATCCTTGGTCGTACATTGAGATGTTCCCCATCTTAATCCTAACGTTTTCAGAGAGTACTCTACGCGCCCAAAAAGGATTATCATAATATTTCCCCTTGATAATTCTATGCTCTGCAGTTTGTGCAAAACTTTGAATCCATTTATTTAGTGCCTCTTGCAGACCTTCAGATTTTTTGTTAACAGCCCAGGCTAAATTCTGATCGAAGCTTACTGGGGTATCAATGTCAATATTATCAAAATAAAAAGAGTTAACCCTTGCAACATCCTCGTCACAAACCGTGAAGTCAATTTCACCATTTGCAACTAGTTCTATGAGCTCATCGGCTTCGTACTTGGGCATCTCAACCACAATTACCTGTGTGCCATTTTCTTCTGATAAATTCTTAAGCCTTTGAGCCGATACCGAACCTTTTTGAACATACACAATTTGATCTCCTAGATCAAGTGGTGTGCGGATAGGGTTATAGCCAACTCCCTTTTTCTGGACTAAAACTTGCCTCGTTGTGCTATGGGGTAACGTAAACAAAAACTTTTCTTTCCGCTTTGTGGTAACAGTAAGGTTATTGGCAAAAATATCTACTTCTCCATTTTCAAGCATCTGAAAGGCTTCATCAAGGTTATTCTCTGCTATCAATTCCAATTTAACTCCTATATGCTGTGCAAATGCCTGAAGCATATCAAATTGATATCCCATAGGCTCACCCTTATAAATAAAATAATTTGTAGAGTTAAAATCGGTGACAGTAGTTAAAACTCCAATCCTTTTTATGTCTTCAATATCACGTACACTCTGAATTGCAGACAACTTTTTAGAATTAATATCCATGTCACAACCCGATATAAATGCGAGTAATAATAAGGACATTAACTTAACGTTTAATAATCTAAACAATTTCATAACTAATTAATATAAAAATTCAAGAAGTAAAAGTAAGGTAAATTTGTTTAAACTGGAAGGTAAATTTGACGACTAATCATAAAACGTCCATAGAACGCCAAATTTGAAAATTCTGGGGTTATAAGGATATAGGTATGTCGCAAAGTATTCATTATTAGGAAATCCCTGATTTACATGTTCGAACTTTAGGTATATCAACGCTTTTTTCCATTTAAAGTTCAAAAAGGCATCTACAAGAGGATATCCACCTATCTTTTCAACCCTTTGATTGTAAAACTGGGCTATACTCGGGCTATAGGCATCGGCATAAAACTTTGTTCGGTAGTAAACATTAAAACCAAGTTGCCCTTTTAATGCATTTTTAACGATAACTCTTTCATAATAGACGGAAGAAAATACCATTAAATCGGGAATACTCAACGAATTACTATTAGTATTGGCCTGCCAAACTACTCGATTAAATATGTTTAGCCCGTTTAATACTTTGAAATTTTTTTGTGCGTAAAATGAGGTAATAGTAATATCTCCTGTTTGATCGGGTAAAGCATTCTCATTAAAGAAAACAAAATCCTTAATATGAATTAAATTGTAGCCCACCTCTGCCTCCCAGCGTTTTGTTTCCAAAGCACCTTGTAGCATAAATCTTTTTTCTTTTTCAAATGAATTGTTCCATTGCGCATGATTTGAAAAGAAAGTATTGACAAAAATCTCAGGCGAAATTTCACTTATTTTCAGTGTACCCTTAAGCCGGGGCATACTCATATCTTTCCATGGCGAAAACCAAATCTCTCCATCTATCTCCTTATCATCAGCCCTATACCCTTTAATGAACCACTTTAAGGCACCTCTATACCCTACAAAAGGGCTATCGCTAAAAGCAGCTATACCAACATGTGCCGATGATTCTTTAAAATCTTTTGTGGGATATAAAAAGTTTTGCGGTAAAAATAAATGATAATTGAACTGGTTATAACCAATCCAACCCCTGATGCCAGGCATTCCAGGTATTTTCGCAAACTGAGCAATTTCTAGAATTAGTTTAGCATCCAAGATCTGCTTGGCTACAGAATCTCTCGTTATATTAGGGGATATATAAAATTTATTATAAAATGAGGGGTCAGGTTTGGTGTCGGAATAAAGCCTTGACTGTTTACTATAATCAAGCAAAAAGCGTGTAGTTACAAGAGGTATAAAATTATCGAGAGTTGAACCATCGTTTGACTTAGTTCTTTTATTAACATTAAGAATGGTATAACCAATATTTGCCGAGAATGAGAAGTTCCGGAGCACGCTAGAAGCTGTAGTCAATTTAAATGGTACAAGTTCAACTATAGTGTCCGTAATAAATTTAGAATCAGTCACACCCCCATTTTCTTCATTCTTATATACCTTATTGGCTAATGCAAATTGTCCTGATACATTTCCCTTATAATAGTTTGCGAACAAGGATATTAAGTTGTTTCTAGTTTCCTGATTTTTATACTGCCCTTTTGTACCGTAAAAGTTATAGTATAATCCAAAATTAAAGTGCTTACCTATATTTTGGGTTTGCAAAGCATTTACAACTTGCTCGGCCTCACTATTAGGACCTCCAGTGGAATAAAAAAGTCTAGTAAAAGGGGATCTTACATTATATTGTTCCGTTTCGGAAATATGGTTCGAGTATAGATCATGGTAACGTGAAAACAGAAAATCGTAGGATTCATTCCTCGTGAAGAAGTGATCATACTGAACAGGACCTCCTAGGTTCCCAGTATAGCTGTATGTTTCAAAATGTTTCTGCTGAGGATATACTAGATGTCTAAACCTAAAAAGTGTATCTATGGTGGTAGTGTCGTTGCTCAGGTAGGTATTATTGAATTTCCATGAAAAAAACCTTGTACTATCAGCAAATGGACGAATTAAATCAACAGCCGATCGAGTTGCGGTTTGATCTGGTAAACCAAATACCCCTTTATTACTTATATTACTTAGTGAATCTCCATTATTTAGGGGACCAGCTGATAAATTAATGTTCTCCCCAGTATCATATGATAGAGAATCTTTCGCAACAGTGCTATCTAAAATAGTATCAGACTGCTGTAAAAGAGATGGTGTATAATCTGAAAATATATTATATGGTGGATTACTCCAGCCTTTAGCAATGAGCAACAGGAACACAAAGGGTAGTATGCTATATTTTCGCCACATAGTGAGTGAGCAAATATAAATAAAAAGCCCCGATAGCGCAAAGCATTATCGGGGCGTTGA
>JAQUJY010000159.1 GCA_028680705.1 Bacteroidales bacterium | reverse complement strand
GCTCTTTAATCGCTTCAAGAGCTACCTTGGCCTTGTAAGCGGGACTGAATGTACGTCTTCCTTTTTTCATAGTTCAGAAAATTAAATATTAATAATTTCCTGTCCAAATAAATTAGACCACTATAGATGAACTTGGCACGCTGGGAAAAGCGATAAAAAAATTAGTAAACACACTAAACCAGGTAGTTGAAAATTTGCAAAGTGGATCTGAAGATATTAGCGTTGCAAGTACACAGCTAATGGACAATTCAAATAAACTGGCTGAAGGTGCTAACGAACAAGCCTCGTCTACCGAGGAAGTGTCGGCAACAATGGAGCAAATAAATGCTAACATTGAACAGAATACTGAAAACGCCCTAAATGGGAATAAGATTATTAAAGGGACTCAGAAAAAAATGATTTTGGTAAAAGATGCTTCGGATAACAGTTTATTGGCAAGCAGAACTATTGCTGAAAAAATTACTGTAATTAATGAGATTTCGCAGCAAACCAATATGTTGGCACTAAATGCAGCCGTAGAGGCTGCTCGTGCAGGTGAGTATGGAAGGGGGTTTGCTGTAGTTGCAGCCGAAGTTAAAAAATTAGCAGAACGAAGTAAGGTTAGTTCCGATGAAATTGATACACTATCAAAAGATAGCGTATTATTAAGCGAAAAAACTGAGCATTTATTTAATGAACTTGCATCGGAATTGGAAAAAGCAGTTATAGTAATGGATGAGATTGCTTCAGCGAGTAATGAGCAAAAAACAGGCGCGGGTGAAGTAAATAATGCTCTTTCGGGTTTAAGCCAAGTAACGCAACAGACTGGCAATGCAGCACAAGATTTGAATGAAAATGCCGTATCGTTATCGGGACTTGCTGAAAATTTGCGCGAAATAATTGCATATTTTAAAGTGTAATTTCAGAGAAATTTCCCAGATATAATATATATATAGAATATTGATATAAAGGGTGAATCTGAAAAGATTCACCCTTTATACTTTTAATCGATAAAAAGCCATGATAAATCATTTTCGCCATTAGTTTACATACATTATTCTTTTAGTATGCTAATATCAAGACCTATATTAAATTCAAGAACATTTTAATTTCCTCAACAGTATTAAAGAAATTCGGACTAACCCTAATATTCTCACCCTGTAATGTAACCAGAACTCTTTCGTTAGTAAGTTGTTTGTAGAGCGTTTTAGTAGTTTCAAATGCGCCTGTATTAAAATGCACAATCGCCGTTCTCTCTTCCCGTTTTTTTGTTGGTGTTACTATTTGATATCCCTTCTCACGAAGTCCATCAATCAGCAGGTCTGTACTTTCTAGGTTTCTCTCGTAAATATTTTTGATGCCAACATCAAGAAGCAATTCGAGCCCAGCTGTCCAAGCATCGAAGAGAGAATAGGCAATTGTGCCGGTTTCAAATCTTCGAGAATCATTGTAATAAGAAAGTTTATCAAATTGGTTGTCAGCGGCAAACATTCCGGGCAGTACTGGATTAATCATTTCCACCACCCTCCTGCTAACATATAGGTATCCAGTTCCATATAATCCGAGTAACCATTTAAAGCCACAGCCTGCCATTACATCAATCTGGTCCTGCTCAACATTAATAGGAATCATACCAGCTGCCTGTGCCGCATCTACCAAAAACAGGGCACCTTTTGCGTGCGCAATTTTTCCAATTGCTGCCAAATCTGGCCTAAAACCACTGTTGAACCTCACCGCAGCAATTGCCACAACGCGTGTTTTATTGTCAACAAGTTTTTCTATGGTTTCAGGGTCAATGCTATTATCCTCATCGAGTTTTGCAAATCGGACCTCAACCCCTTTCTTTTCAAGTTGCAACCATGGGAAAGAGTTATTCCAATGTTCGCGCTCAGGTACAACAACATTATCGCCCTTTTTAAAATTAATACCTTGTGCTACAATACTTATACCTATACCGGTGCTTGTTACTAAAGCATATTCGTTTGGCGAACCTCCCAATAACTTTGATAGCAAAACCCGTATATTATCACGATTAAATGCTTTTTTGCCAACAGGGTTTAGCTCTGTTTTTAAATGAGACTGAAGCCTATCATATACCAATGTATTTAAAGGCGATTGTGAGGCACTATTAAGGTACACGGCTTCTTTTATGACAGGGAATAGCGTTCGAATTTGCTCTATGTTCATAATGATGCTCTATTTAAAAGAGACTCTAGGACGAGTCCTTAACCTTTTTTACTGTTAATGTTTTGTGTGTTCGTAATCGAAGTTTTTTAATCTGTAACCGGAATTAAAAAGGATGTTACCCACATTTCAGAATCAGAACGCAAAGCATGCATTACATTCTCTTTCACTAAAAAAACGCTACCTACGGTCATCTCTTTTTCTTCATTCTCCAGTACGCCAAAACCGCTGCCTTTAATGCAGTAGAATATTTCATCAAATTTCTGATGTTTATGTAATGCAACGTTTTTATCCGATTTTATTTGATAGGCGTTTGTCTTAATCTTTGATTTTAACAATTCCTTATCCATATCCTATTTCTCGTTTATATAATTTACTGAATTTGTTAGCTGAAGATATGACCTAATTTTTCGTCTAAAGTTTAAGGAATTTTGATTGTTTTAAGCAAAATAATCAATGAAAGTATATCAATTTTTAAGTTTCTGGTAACTAGCCATAGCCCTTAATGTATGTTGTGCCAGTAATTAATGCCTCCTTTTGTATAGATGTACAGGAATTGCAATAGTAGCAGTAAATATCAGTATGTATAGCCACAAATAGTTTTTTTTGGACTCCATCTTAATGTAATCGACAATGCATATTATCCAAGGTACTGTAATTAAAATGGCTGCAGCATAAAGTAGGGTAATGTCCGTATCCTGATGGGTGAGTTTTAATATTAAAGCGGCTAAACCTAATAGGTATAAAATCCAAGCAATTATCCTTGTGCTTTTTTTCATAGTTATATATTTGATTGTAGGTTAATTTTTTTTCACTAGCATCCGAAACTTTTTAGAAATCGGCAAAAATAGTTCTGTATCCTCCTAAATACGTTACAAATTAAGAAATTAGCTGGAAAATAAGTCCCTTTCAAAAACAAATTGTTTTTGCTTTATT
>JAQUJY010000082.1 GCA_028680705.1 Bacteroidales bacterium | reverse complement strand
GTTCTATCCCCATTTACAGTTATTGGCATATAAATAGGAACCTTGCTCTTTGAGTCTAACTTATCCTTTCTTATAAAGAATGAGATTGCTAAGTGTTTATGGTAAGCATAGCCTAATTTTCGGAGACCTATCATTCCAAAATTAGATAAAATGGGCTAATTATATTACACGGAGATAGGTTACCTATTTTTTAACTTTACCATTTGGTAACCTAATAGGGGGTATTTATTATGCATTATTATGAATCACATAAAAGCAAAAACGCCTTAAAACCAGATGTTTTAAGGCGTTTTTAATTACTTTGAATTCATTCTAGTGGAGCTGGAGGGGTTCGAACCCTCGTCCAAACAAGGAACCAATAGGCTTTCTACATGTTTATCTTTCCTTAATTTTCGAATCTAAGCAGGTGGAGAGAAACCAACCTAAACCTTATCCCCAAATTTTTCACCAATGGAACCGGGGAGCATCCTTTGGCTATCCCATTTGTTTTGAAGCCTCGATTCGGACAGCCAATGGGCGAAGCCCTCCGCGAGACTACTCGTCCTACCGCCCTAGGCAGCTGGATTAAGCTATAAGTACTTGGTACTTATTAGGCAGCGAGTGCGTAATTGTTATTGTCGCCTGTTATAGGTCTGAGTTCTGGGATTAACGAGCCAGCTTCCCAACGCTCGACATGCTTACCAATCCATTCATCTTGCTGTCAAAACCAAGGTCAGCCCCGTGGATTAGTTCTGCAAAGATACGAATTTTCTGAAGAAAATCCTAATGAACAAAACTTTATTAATCAATGCCTTGCCAACAATTCGTCAAATAAATCTGGATTAAAAAAGTGATGCTTCAAAAGGCTTTAATTATTGTTGCTCTAGTTATTAATGTGCCTTTTCATTTTACAGAATGTTGATTTTGTAAAATGCTTTTTAATGATACTGCTTTCAATGTCATTTAGCCAACAAGGTGTAACCTACTATTCAATTATGTGGTCCCCTTCGACTTCGCCCAGAGTGACCAGGCTGAACTGCTAAATTTTCAATCAGCAATCGGCAGAGTATTCATTTTCAATCCTCCTGTTCTCAACCTGAAAAGTTGTATGGTTTATGCCAAATTTATGCCAAAGTTCTTTCTGTAGATTGCCTATAAAGTTGTCGCTTTGCCCTTGCGGCATAATCAGGTGTACTGTTAGGGCAACCTGCGTAGTGCTCATTGCCCATATATGTAAATCGTGTAAATCTGTTACCCCATCTTTAGAAAGAAGAAAATCCCTTACCTCTTCGATGTTAATGTTTTTGGGTACTGCATCCAATGCCAGATTAATTGATTCGGTGAACAAGTGCCATGCGCTCCACATAACAATGGCAACAATTAACAGGCTTGTAACCGGGTCAATCCACAGCACACCTGTTAAGGTAATCAGCAATCCAGCAACAACAACCCCAAGGGAGATGGCTGCATCGGCAACCATGTGAAGAAATGCTCCTCTGATGTTCAGGTCATCCTTTTGCCCTTTGACAAACAAAAGTGCTGTAAAAGTATTTATAACAACCCCAATCCCCGCCACAATCATCACCTGCATTCCGGCAACAGGCTCGGGATTTATGAATTTTCTGTAAGCACCCCAAGCAATTGCGCCCACTGCACCAAAAAGCAAAAGGGCATTTAGAATAGAAACCAGAATGGTTGTTTTTCGCAATCCATAGGTATATTTACCCTTAGGTTTCATAGTTGCCAGCCAGGCTGCCGTCCATGCAAAGATTAGCCCAAGCACATCGCTGGCGTTATGCCCAGCATCAGCAAGCAGTGCCGATGAGTTGGCAATTAACCCGTAAACCACCTCAATAACTACAAAAATTATATTAAGCCCAATGCCTATGGCAAAGGATTTTCTGTGAGTTACAGAGCCGTTCTGTACGTGTGAATGTTGGTGTAAATATGCCATATCCTTAGTTCCTTTATAATCAACAAAATAGTTAAGGATTAGTTTTACGAATTAGCTCAAGCAAAGGCTGATAAGCATTTTAGGATTATCAATGAAATAAAAACTATAAATTTAATAGACTAAATTTGCGAGGAATAAACGTTACCCTGATAAAGCCCACGATTTTTGCTGGAGGACATGGTTTAGGATTTGGGTCATATTAGAATGAAAAGTTGGTGTTATTTACCCATACATTCCAAAGGTAACTTAGCCCTTATAGTCTATTTTTAAAAATTTATAGGTTTCAATTAGGGCCTCCTTGTCGTCGGTAATAATTAGCAGTTTATCGGTTACCTCCAAAACTGTTTTACCTGTTGGAACAAAATATATTTCGTTGCGCTTTACCAATACCGCAAGCGTATTGTCGGGTAAGGGCAAATCCATCAACCGGTTACCATTTTCTATTATCTTGCTTGTTATCTCAATTTCTGCTGTGGTTGATTTAATCTCATCTGAGAATTCCACATCAAACTCTGTTAACTCTTTTACCTTAGAGGGGTTCTCGGCCAAACCGAGCCATTTGGCCACAATAGGTATTGTGGTGCCCTGAACCAGCAGTGAAACCAATGTACACAAAAATACAATATTAAATATAAGCCTCGCGTGTGGAACATTCTCAACAACAGGGAAAATTGCAAAAATAATTGGAACAGCTCCTCTTAGTCCAACCCATGAAACAAAAGCCTTATCCTTAATTGGCATTTTACGAAAAGGTGCCAAGCAAAGAAATACGGTAAAGGGTCGTGAGATAAGTATAATTGCAAGGCTTATAATTAACCCAGGCACCAGTATTGGCACCAGTTCATGCGGCCTTACCAGCAATCCCAAAGTCAAAAACATGAGCAACTGACTCATCCAAGCTAACCCGTCAAAAAAATTAAGGGATGAACGCTTGTGTACAAACTTGCTATTCCCAATTACTAACCCTCCAACATAAACAGCTAAATAGCCATTCCCCTTAACAAAATAGGTTAGCGAGAAGATGAAGATACAGAAAGTAAAAACCAAAATTGGGTAAAGAGAATCGTTACCAATCTTTATTCGGTTTATTACAAATACGGTAAATTTACCAAGTAAAAATCCCACCAAAGCACCAATAATTAATTGGAGCACTAAATTGAAGCCAACAAACCAATAATTGGGTACGGCCTCCATTTTAATTATTTCAATTAGGGTAATAACAAGCACAAATGCCATGGGGTCGTTACTACCGCTTTCGAGTTCAAGTGTTGGTCGAAGATTGTTCTTTAGATGTAGTCCTTTTGAACGAAGAATTGAGAAAACAGAGGCTGAATCGGTGGATGACATTGTTGAAGCCAATAATAGCGAAGTTAAAAACCCTATACCCGCAGATTTCATTGTCATGCCCAAAATCCACCAAATCAATATTCCGGTAATAATTGCCGTTAAAAACACGCCAAGGGTAGCTAGTATTACCCCTCGTGCAACTATGGGGCGTATTTCATCAATCTTTGTATCCATTCCCCCTGAGAAGAGTATGATACATAATGCAATAGATGCAATAGATTGTGCTGCTTTAATATTTTCGAATTGTATGCCCAATCCGTCGCTCCCAAATAACATCCCAACAGAAAGGAACAATAGCAATGCAGGAACACCAAACTTGGAACTGGCTTTCCCCGCTAAAATACTAACGAAGAAAAGGAGTGCACCTACTATTAATACCAATTCAAGCTGAAGACTCATAAACAAAATTTTGTGCAAAATTAGTAATTATTGCGCACAATAACCCCTGCCTTGCCATACTTGTTGATAATACTCATCTACTGAAAGTATTAAACACTAAGAATTTTAGAAGTATGAGCAAGTTCACCAATATAAGCCCTGCCCATTTAATGCGCATGGTGCAGCTATTAAAAACCCAAATGTTATATGAAGTTTACTGGGCAATAAGAACGCGTAAATGGCATCTGCAAAGAGGGCATAACCTCAATCTCATTTCATATGGGGATATCCTGAAGAATAGCTATCACTATTGCTAATCTTTTTCTGATAGTACATCATCAACACTCTTTTTTGTCTTTATCAACTCGTCGTAATCCTGATTAAAAATAATTCTTTTGCGCTCTTTAAACGATGGATTAAAAATACTTCTTTGAGGTTCAAAATCGGGAGAGGTACATTTTACTATATCTATAATACTATGAATTACGTCGTCGGTTTGATATTTCCTGTTAAGATAAGAGTTTAAATTGTTCACCAAATCAAGGTTTTTATCCTTATACTTATTGGATAACCACAAGAAAAAGGGGATGTCGAACATATAAATTGAAGCATTTGCCTCGGCATGTCCCCAAAAATCGCGATATTCAAACAGCTCCTCTCCGTGATCGGGGAAATACAGAAAAACAGAATTCGGTTGCTTGCTGCGCATCTCTTCAATAAGCTCACGTAAAAGCCAATCATTATATAATACTGAATTATCGTGGGCATTTATAATGCTAATGGGCCATGGTCTATGGAATGGCTGAGGTTCTATTCCTTCATTAGTTGTA
Organism: Bacteroidales bacterium; assembly: GCA_028680705.1. GTDB lineage: Bacteria > Bacteroidota > Bacteroidia > Bacteroidales > Tenuifilaceae > Perlabentimonas. The sequence continues at coordinate 8,756 of JAQUJY010000082.1, read as the reverse complement.
AAGCGATTAAATTCCTGGGGATACCTGATTGTTTTATCTGAATGGCTTCCCATGAGGTGGAGCACTATAAATTTCTTTAGCGCTCTATCTTTTAAGGCAATTTGAAACGGTTTCAGTAGCCTTCCGTCAAAGCAAATTGAAGCGTTCTCTTTTTCGAAAGCAAAGTAAAACCAGTCAGATTGCAAAGCAATTGCTGAGGATATTGTTGTGTACTGGTCTGAAAACTCTTGGTTCGAAAGCCAAAAGGTTTTAAAGCCAGCACTCTTCATATATTCTACTATTGTGGGTTTTGAGTACAGCAAATCCATATCTTCATGATTTGCAAAAGTGAGAACTTTTGACAAAACTGGATTAGTGTGTGAATGGGGGGCTATTACATCTTCGAAAATATATAGCTCATCTCTAATTTCATTCAATAACGGATTGGTTTGGCGAGAATAACCGTAAAGCCCCTGATGATATTTTGATGCCGACTCGCCAATCACAAAAACAACTGTTAATGCACTATCTGGCTCGAATTTAGTTATGTTCTCAGCATATTGTTGCATAGAGCGCTTTTCAATTTCCCCTTTAAAAAGCTTTATTTCTGATTTGTATTTTAAATAATTATTAATGAATTTATTGGGAGTATTGTAATGTGATGCATCTCCAAAAAACGGGATACAAAAAAAGCATACACCAAATAATAAGCGTATGACAAACTTTGGCTTTTTGTATTCAATCCTAAAAATACTGATGGTAAAGAATACCATTACAAGCATTAGTAGAAGCAAAACAGAGAGAATTTCTGGGTTTAGATATTGTTTAATATAATCAACAGCTTCTATACTATTTGTTTCCCAAATTGCATAAAAAGCACTTGTCGGCATTTCTGTACCATAGGTTATTATGTGGGATATTGCTGGTACACTTGCTATAAAAAACAGTAAGGATATTAAAATTGTATAGGGTTTTATTATTCGGGGAAACAATGCCGGAAGCACCAAATATATAAGTGAAGCAGGTAATAATTGGGTATATGAATAGTAATTTAAAGAGTTCTTAAAAAAAAGAGCAGAAATTTCAATAAATAGGTTTGATATTAAAACAACTAAAAACAGGAGAAATATTTGTTTAAAATATTGAAGTTCATTTTTTTGTGTTGTGAATAAAGCAGATAAACTTTTACGAAAAATGTTAATTAAAACAATTAATAAAACAAGCACAATTAATACATTGGTGCTGGGTTTAAAGAGAAAATAAAATATTAAAAAAGAAAAACTAGCAAAAAAGAAATTGGAACGTTGAACAATATTTGATTTTGCTGACTCATTATAACGTTTAGAAATTACTGCAATTATTTTATGCAACAACCAAAATAAGAGTGTAAACAGTAGAGCACTTATCAGTATTCGTACCCAATTTTCGATAGTACATGGGCGGATACCAAATTGTAACAAACATTTTGATGCCCAATTAAATTGAATTGTAGCACCGGTTATAAAACCTCCCGCTAAAACTGCAATATTTTCTCGGGTATTGTTTTTAAAAAAGACCTGCTTTAAAGTGTTTTTTTTCATTGGGTTACAAGCTATGATTAAACTTGCTTAATTTTTAGGGTAAAATTAAGTTTTAAATGTTGCTATTGCCTTTTTGTTTGCAAGCGAGAGGCATTTCTAATTAAAATCCAAAAAACCAGGATGCAATGGTAAAGTAGATAATAACTCCGCTAATATCAGCAATTGAAGTAATTAGAGGAGCACTAGCTGTGGCCGGGTCTAACTTTAATTTTGTAAATATAAATGGCAAGAGAAGCCCGATTAAACTTCCGTTTAAAACAACTAATATCATCGTTATGGCAACCACTAAAACTATTTCGGGTGCTCTAAAGCTGGCAACAGCGGCAACAGCCAACGCCATAGTAACGCCAAGAAGCAAAGAAACAACTACCTCTTTTCCTATTAACTTGTACCAGTCAGACACCTTCACATCTCCAATTGCCAATGACCGAATCATAAGCGTTGCCGATTGGGAGCCTGCGTTACCGCCGCTATCAATCAGAAGGGGCAGAAAGAAAATCAATGAAACCATTGATTGAATTAAACTCTCGAAACTTGATATGGCTGCGCCTGAGAATATATTCATAAAAACCAACGCAACTAACCATACTATCCGATTTTTATACAAAGAGAATACCCTCTCGGTTAAGGGATTTTCTATTGCAGCCTGAAATGAACCGAATTTGTGAAAGTCCTCAGTTGATTCTTCCTCAACAACGTCCATAATGTCATCAAAGGACACAATGCCCATCAGTATCCCTTCGGCGTTAACCACGGGCAGGGCTACCCTATCATAATCGCTAAATGTTTTAATTGCTACTTCCTGGTCGTCCATTGCATTAAGCGCAACGAATCGATGGTCCATAAGCTCTTCAATCTTTTGATTGGGAGATGCCAGAATTAGCTCCTTGATACGAACGTCATCTATTAATTTCCAGTTATTATCAACAATATAGATAACATTTAGTGTTTCTGAGTCCCTACCATATTTTCTGATATGCTCAAAAGTATGCTCAACCGTAAAGTGGGGTTTAATGGCAACGTACTCAGGGGTCATCAAACGACCAATACTATCCTCTGGATATCCCAATAGCTGAAGGGTCACTCTTCGCTCTTCGGGTAAAAGCCACTGAATAAGTTGCTGTGTTACCTCTCCCGGTAGTTCTTCGAAGAATGCGGTTCTATCATCCGGCTCTATATCATTAAGTAAATCGGATAGTTTTTGCTTATTATGAGCCAAGCCCTCTATAATTTGCTCCCGCTTACTCTGTGAAAGAAGTTGGAAAACTTCCTTAGCCTGTATTCTGTTCAGTAATCTGAATAGAATTATTTCATCTTTTTCAGATGTATCCTCAATTAATTCAGCAAGTTGAATTGAGTCGTACTCATTCAATGAATACTTTAAGGTTATCCACTCCTTATTTTTGATGAGTTCGTGAAGATCGGTTTTGAGTTCAACCATTGCATTATCTCCTTATATATTATTCTATAAGGAAACATGAAGCCCTTACAGAAGTATTAGTACTTTAGTTCTACTATGATATGGGTCTTCATCCATTGATATTGGGTCTTTAAATTTGAGGGTGTAAAAGTAAGTTTATTTTTGGACAATAAGCATATCCTATCAGGTTTTTAAGCCTTGTAACCATAAAAAACATTAGGGAGGGAAATTTTTAGCTAAAAACTTTCCTCCCTAATAACCTAAATATCATACCAAATTGAGTGCTGCAATACTATTTTTAAAACCCATCATTTAATTGCAACTTCCCTCTAGATTGTTTTTAACTTTATTCCAATGTAAATTGTTCTTGGAAGCGAGGGACCATATATGTAATCGCTATCCCGATTACGATAATTATCAAAATCCTTCTGGTAAACATTGCCCAAGTTTTTTACACCACCATATATCTCTATACCCGTATCGATGGATTTTACGGGGAATGTATAGCCCAATTTAAGTCCTATTTCTGCATACGATGGAGCGGTTCTGTACTCATTTGGGACGAGCGTTTCATCGGGTGAGTACTTTGCCTGGAGCATCGTTCCGGTATATAAACCGTTCGCAGATATGCTTATTCTTGATGTTGGGTTAAGCATTAATACGAGATAACCATACTCATTGGGAGTTCTTAAAAACTCTCTTTTCGATTCAAGTCCATCGATATACTCAACCGCTTCGGCATGTAAACTTGTTTGAAGCGTAAAACCAGCTTCTATTTGTGCCTTTTTATTGTAGTTAGCCCTAAACTCCATGGTTGCACCTTTAACTGTAGCACCTGGGCCATTCTGTTTTAAGAACTGCTCACCAAGATCATCGGCACCAATGGGTTGCAAGTGGAACGCATCAGCCAACTTAGTATAAAACCCCTCCAGGGTAAACCCAAAAATATATTTTTCTCGAGGATAATCGAAATTTACGGAGCCACTAAAGCTGTTTGATCGTTCCTCCTTTAAATCATCGTCCAACGAAATCCGTGAAACCCCTCCACCTGCAAAAGCAATGTGCATATCGGCATCAAAAGCTTGTGGTGCTCTAAAACCTGTTCCCCAGGTCAAACGAAACTGGGTATAATCCTTCAACCGGTATAACAACGATAGCCTTGGACTGAGTATGGCGTGGTCGAGCAAATTATGCTTATCCGCCCTTAATCCTGCCAGAAATGTGAATGATGATGACATTTTCCAGTCACTTTGCAAAAAGGCTGCAAGATTTTCTGTTTTCTGGTTGGTTCCAAATCCGTATTGAGGGATTGAATCAACAATATCATCCACAATATATTCAACACCTGCGGTTAGCACATTACTTCCAATTAAAAACTTCTCAACTCTGTGGTTAATCTGAGTTCCTCCTTGTAGCGTGAGGTTATCGGTGTGCCCATAAGGAGGGTTTTTTAAGTGTAACATTTCGGCTTCATCAAAATCCGAATCCGACTCATACTCCCCTCTAACGGGATAAAGCCCTGTGTAATGGTCCCTATCTGTAGTCTGTCCTGCAAAGTAGGCAATAAACGAGGTATTATCATCATTAAAATTTAGCTGATAATCAACCCCTCCCATAAAAATGTTGTGCACCCTTTCTTCTGACTGTTGGGCCAAATGAGGAGATTTATCAATCATTTCGCCTCCATAACGATACTCGTGCAGGCTGGTGAAACTTACTTCTATCTTTTGATTTGGTGTTGGATGGAAAAAAAGATTACCTCCAAAGGAGTTGTTCCTTAGCTGAGGCAATTCAGAGTAACCATCCTTCTCTATGGTTTGTGTTCCATCGGCATTCAGCGTAACTCCTGGATGATCGTAGGCTTCACGATCCTGCCTATTTACAAACAGGACTGCTCCGGCATTTCGCTTTTTCGACACCATGGTAACATTGGCATTCATCACGTTGTCGGTTGCGGCTTTGTTTATTCTGTGGGTTGTGTAGCTTACACTATAATTATTGCTTTTAGGAAGATGGGTTATCACGTTTACCGTTCCCCCTATTGCACTTGAACCGTATAGGGCCGAACCGCCACCACGAACAACCTCAATACGATCGACCATGTTTGCCGGAATTTGCTCCATTCCGTACAGACCAATTAGCGGACTAAAAACTGGCCTGCCGTTGATTAAAATCTGAGAATAGCCACCCCCTAGCCCATTCATACGCAGCTGGGTATAGTTACACGTTTGGCAATCGGTTTCTATTCTCAAACCAGGTTGAAATTTAAGACCTTCGGAAATATTACAGGCCTGTACGGCTTGAATGTTTTTGCTCTCCAGCACATTTACTATAATTGGGCTTTCGGTAACCCGTTTAAAGGTCTTTGTGCCAGTAACCACAACTTGTTCAAGGTGCATCGACTCTTGCTCTAGTACAAAATTCACCTCAATAGTTTTATTGGCCTCAATGATTACCTCCTGCTTTGAGGTAGAGTAACCCATTGATTTTGCAACAATAACATATTTCCCCACTGGCAAATCAATTAACATGTAGTGCCCAGTTTCATCGGTAGTGGTTCCAATGGTGGTACCCTCTAAATGTATGGTTGCAAATGGAATGTGCTCTCCCTCCGATTGAACATCGCCAAAAATATTGCCGTCGGTGTGCTGAGCATTAATATTTGTAAATAATAGCGTGACAAAAAATAGTAGTATTAGCCGTTTCATATATGTTTAATTTACAGGTTTTACAAAAATGATATTGGTGAAATCATCGTTAAGAATAATTTTACTTTTATTAATATTTATCTCTGTCATTTGAGGAGAATGGTACTGCTTTTCGACCCAGATTGATGAGCCAATGATAATATTATTGGCTTTACAGAAATTGAAAAAATCTTTATCTGAGCTGGATAATCTGGCTATGGTATAGCTGAATCCCGCCTTTGCTTTCGATAGCAATATGTGCGAACTATCAGTTTCTAATTTGCCACCAAAGGTCGGAATGGGGTCTCCATGCGGGTCGAAGGAAGGATTCCCTAAATACCTTTCTATCTCATTGGCCAGGAAATCGGATGTAAGATGCTCTAGCTCTTCAGCCTCAACATGTATTTCATGGAGAGACAAATTAAGGGTTTTGTATAAAAAAGATTCCCACAATCTGTGCTTCCGTAGCACATTAAGGGCATGCTTTTTTTCCCTTGTCTGCAAGCGTTAATGGTTTATACTTGGTATAATTAACCAGCTGCTTGGCAGCTAGTTTCCTAGCCATATCGGTTGCAGCTGCATTACTAATATTCAACAGCTTTGCCAACGTACTTAGCCTGGTATCGGCATTGGGGAGTTTGCTCTGCTTATAAACTGTTTTTACAAAATTATCTACGGAAACTGTCATGTTAAGGTATGGACAAATCAATAATTAAGCTTACTTAAATTTACGAACAAAGATACTTTAATAATGTTCTATGCAAATCTTATATTATTAAGTGAAATCGAAAAGAAGTTGTCTTTGTAATTTTTAAATACAGAAAACCTGCCTCAACAACTGAAATTAATACTAAAACACCCCAAATATTGTGTTAATATTTGGGGTGCTACTAATTAGTGATAAGCTTCGGGAATTGAACCAAGCCTCAAGTTGGGTAATACCTAGTCGTCATATTGATCTTCAAAGGCTTCAATTATGGTCTCAATTTTATCTAAAATTGCATCTGCTAGGTCACTATTTCCATCGGTATCATCGTGGTGAATATCAATTTTGCCATCTCCGTTCCCATCTATAGCTGAAGTGATGTCAACACCTCCGCTTGCAGGATTAAATAAAGCATCCAAATCAAACGATACGGTTAGCATTGCAGCGCTTACATCATCAAGATAAACTAGCTCATCAAACTCAATTTCCATCTCAATCTCCTCATCAGTCCAGAAAGTAAAAGGCATACCATCTATGGTTCCTGTAATAACAATGGTTTTTCTATACATTTCTGAGTTTGGGTTTTTGTTCTTATCGAATTCAAACTCAATCTCATCGTATGCTGCTACGGGAAGACTCACATTACTAACGATTACTGCTTCAAGCGGGTTCCCATCAGCCATTAAATCTATCTCGAAAGGGCCCTTAAGTTCATAATCAGAGGCAACAGAATCATTGGCAAACATGGGGTCGTTCTCGTCAAACTCAATCTCAATTTCCGCAATGTTGATTTTAAAACTCTCAAGTACTAAACCATCATCAAGGGTACTCTTTAGGTTTGCTGTTTTTGCTGTTTGATAGGTTGACTGAAATTTAATTGCCGTTTTGTTCTTCAAGTTTTCATTATCCTTGCTGCAGGAAGAAATTAGGGCAACAAGCGATACAATCAATAAGGCTCTCATTACATTTACTGTTTTCATAGTATTAGAATTTAGTTTGATAAAATTTGTATTCTACTACTAAGACGCAGGATTTTGAAAAGGTGGTAATGGAAAAGAAACTTTTTTTAAAAGATTATTTAAAAAGCCTGTATGAGAGGGACACATTGAAACTAGCTGCAAGGTTCTTGGTTTTCTTAAAGTGACTTGGCATAATATCATCGCCACTAAAAATATTGATTAGATTGTAGGTAACCCTAACACTGGGCTTAATAATTACCCTGTTGCTCAATGCAAAATTAAACTGGTATCCGGCAAGTAAACCATAATCGAGGTTGGTGTAGTTATCATCAATGTTAAACCTGGTCTTTTCTAATTGCTCTTCGGCCATGTCCAACCTTGCAATGTAACCCCCTAGAATTGCATGCCCTGGTATTTTTCGACTATTCCAATAGTAAAACGCTTGAAACTTTAAGTAGTTTAAATTGATGTTCTTGTCAACAAAACTCGCATTTATGTACTGCTGATAGTTTTGACCTGTTTCTGATTTCCATAGGAACTCCAGCCCAACTTGGTGCCGATTATTAAACTCTAATGTGGATGATGCGCCAATATCCTGATGGAAAGTAGGCAGTGTATTCCCTAACCTTTTAGGATCAAGCCCATTGAAGGTCTCATGGTTTAACAACCAGGTATTCTTGTAACCATACACTAAGCCAATTTCCACAACCCGGAAAGTAAAATCTGAAGATTTTTTGGGCTCAGAATAGGTGTGAGTTTTCTTAACTTGTTTTTTTGGTAAAACAACATCATTGGTGGCTAAAAAATCATTGTAAGCAAAAGGACGAGTTTGAAGCCTATCAAAAGCAATCCTCTCGTTAGCTAGGGCTGTATCCTCGGCATCTTCAATTTCAACTAATTCTGCTAGTCTATTTTCTGAACTTGCGGATAATGTGTTTTTATGATGAGTATTTGCAGTTGGAATATCAACCTCTGCAGCATGGAGCTTAGCTATACCTTCTTGCCTCTTTTTAATTGGGGTCGTTTCATCTAGTATTAACTCCTCTATCTTGCTTTCTTCCTTATGCTGCTCTGAAATAATGATGGGTTGAATAACCTGATCAGTAAGATATTTCACTGGTAAAAGCATTAACAGAATAACAGCAGCTACTGCGGCAAAAGGTTTTAAATATTTCATTGCAATTATCCTGCCCTTTTGAGGCTTAACCACATCAAGCTGTGACGAGATATTATCCCAGGTTTCAATGAAATCTAACTCATCCTGTATTTCATTCCATACAGAATCACTCGCATCAACATCAACCTGTTTGAGCCACTTATTGTACTCTATGTCAAACTTACCGCTTGTCATTGCTTGCTGAGTTCATATTCGTAAAGCCATTTCTTTAAAAGGTTTCTTGCCCTTTTATACTGAGATTTTGAGGT
>JAQUJY010000081.1 GCA_028680705.1 Bacteroidales bacterium | reverse complement strand
TACCGATATTAAACAATTTAGAATTCAATTCCAATTAGTAGTACGTCATCAATTTGCTTATTTTCCCCCATATACCCTTCAAAATCCTTTGAAAACAATTCATTAAACTGGGGCATTGTAAACCCTTGATTATTAATTATCATTTCTCTAACCCTAGGGGGACCGTATTTCCGCGTGTCTTCGCCTCCAATCTGATCGGTTAAGCCGTCGGAGAAAAAGAAAATTTTATCCCCTTGTTTTATTTCGATGGAATAATTATTAAAATCTTTTTCCTCTCTTTTAGGGTGAGGAATGCCGCCTATTGCTTTACGGTCGCCCTTAAATTGTTGAAGTTCTCCTTCTCTTATAAGGTAAAGTGGCCTATGAGCACCTGAATAGTGTAGCAGTTTGTGCTTTAGATCAATCTTACATAACGCAATATCCATGCCATCCCTTGCGTCTGCATCAGGTCGGTCTTGCTTAAGAGTCTTTCTTACACCGTAATGCAGTAGGTCTAGTATCTTTCCCGCAGTGTATGTCACATCGTGGTCCACAACGTTATTAAGTATAAAGTACCCAATAAACGAAAGTAGTGCACCAGGCACGCCATGTCCAGTACAATCAACGGCAGCAATATAGATGAAATTTTCCTTGACAAAGAACCATGGAAAATCCCCACTTACCACGTCGCGAGGTTTATAGTATATAAATGATTTTGGCAGGTACTGCCTAATTATTCGGTTGTTTGGTAGTATCGACGTTTGTATGCGCTGGGCATAGTTAATGCTCTCGGTAATCTTTCGGTTTTTATCCTGAATTTCGAGTTCAATCCTTTTGGCCTCCGTTATATCGTGTCCAACAAAGAGAATTGTTTCCAACTCGTTCTCGTTAAATTCTGGAATGGCCGAGATATGCATTATGGTTTCGCCCATTTTTGAAGAGAAGGTTAAATCGTGCTCAATCTTGCTCTTACTGGTTTTTATGACTTTTATGGTGTCTTTCAGGAAAGAGGCTAATGCACCATTAAGATTCACGGAGTTTAGCGTTTGGTTGATTAAGTCCTTAATAGGGATGTCCAAGTATTCCACAACCATTGGATTGGCATAGAAAAATTGACCCGCTGTATTCAGACGCATAATCATATCAGGCGAGTTCTCAGAAAGGGCCTGCATCTTGCTGCGCATTCGCTCTTCCTTCTCGGCTCGTTTACGCTCAGTTATATCTTGTGAGTTAAGAATAATCCCGTTTATGGCGGAATCGTCAAGCAGGTTTCTTCCTGTTACCTCAAGGAAAATTTTTGTACCATCCTTTTTCATAAAGGTATACTGGATGGAAACTGGAACACGGGGCGAATCGAGCAGTTTTTGAAACATATCGGTAAACTCTTGTTCTCCCTTACGCGTTAACCTGTCAATATCCTTACCGTTCATCATTTCGTGCGGTGTATAGCCAAGAATTTTCGTGACAGACGGGCTTATGAAGGTTAACTTTTGGCTACTGCTGTATATCGATATAATTTCTGATGCATTTTCGAGTAAGGAGTGGAGCCTTTTTTGGGCATTCTCTACCTCTTGAATCTTTGCCTCGAGCTGAAAATTAGATTTTTCAAGTTCCTCATGCGTAGCTCTCATCTCCTCTGCATTCTGGCGAAGTTCCTCTTCATTTTCCTTAAGTTCCTGAGTCATTTGCTGAGCTTCCATCAGCAGCAACTCCGTTTTCTGATTTACGCGTAAATTGAAGACGGTTCTTGCAATAATCTCACCGATTTCGCGGAGAAAACGTATGGTTAAGTCTGGAATATGATCATCAAGGGAGGCAAACTCAATGACACCCTGTAACTTTTCATCGGTAATTAGTGGAACTATGATTATACTTTTGGGTTTTTTGTCGCCCAAAATTCCCGATGTTATGCTCGTGTAATCATCGGGAATTTCAGTTCTGTAAACTATATCCTGCTCGTATGCACATTGTCCTATTAATCCTTGACCAATTTTGAATTCCTGATTAATGTGTTTTTTTCGGTTGTAGGCATATGTGGCAAGATTGTTTAGGCTCTGTTTTTCTTCGTCGTATAGGTACAGTGCTCCCTGTATTATGTTGATATAACCAATAAGTTTAACCAGCACATCATAGGTAAGTTCCTCAAGGTTATTGTGTAACCTGAGTATAAAAGAAACCTCTTCTTTACCCTTTGTAATCCATGATTGCTCTGCTTCTTTATTGTTGTTCTCCAGTAGGTTATCGCGCATTAAAAGCAATGATTTGCCAAGCACATCATCTTCGTCGCTAATTTTAAAGGGAGCCTTATAGTCGCCTTCACCGATGGTTTTGGCAAAAAGGGCATTTTTATTGATGTCTTGATCGCGCTGAAGAATTTCTTCCTCCAAAAAGTTTACTTTTTCCTGATGTCTTTTCAGGATTGAGGAGGTGAGAAATGCAAAGAGGAAAGGTAAAATATTGATAATCCAAAGTGTTGGATTTGCTTTATGTATTGCACCGATACCTGCTACGCTAAAAGCAACACCTTGCGATACAAAAGCAATGGTCCACGAAACGAAAACAATTATAAAGCCAACTGCTGTGGTAATTGTAATCTTTCGGGTTACCGCTCTGTCTAAAATCTCTGCTGATGTTCTATTAGGGGTTATCATGCTATTCTTTTGTGATGTTGCCAACGGTTAAAAGTTGTTTTGAAATTATCGGGCTTAACGCTGCAAACAGTTTAACCTTTTTGCTATCGAATGCTTTAAATGAAGCTAACTCTATTATTCCAATGCAATCGTTTTTTTCTGGGTTGATCATTGGTATTATTAGCAGGTTGCTTGGAGAACCCTTTCCGAGCCCTGAAAGTACGGTAATGTAATCTTCGGGTACGCTCTCAAGGTTGAGTATTACTTTGTTTTTTGCCACTTGTCCTGGCAGGGTTTCGCCCTCAATAAACGGTTGAGACTCGCTTTCGGAAAAAAAGGCATAAGAGGATGTAATAGTATATTGGTTATTACTTTGTTTGGTGTGAGCAACTGCCTGAACAATATCGTGATGTTTGGCAATGTTCGAAAGTATCTTTTCTAAAAAGGCCTCTTTATCCTCATAGGTTTCTTGTGGGATAATCTTTTTTACAACCTCTTCTATATCCTCTTCAGGCGTTTGGTTTTCTGTAGCAATCTCTTGTCTTTTTAACTCTTCCTCTTTTCTCCTCAATGCTTTTTGGCCTTCTTCTATTTGTTTAAGCTGAGAGGCATACCTGTTTGCAGCATTTCTTGCTCTTGAAATACTTTGGTAAAATGTTATTGATATAGCAATTGCTATTACGGAGAGGATTAATGCAACGTAGGGAGTATTCTCTGTATTTTCTGAGATGCTGTGGTTATACAATAAGAAAAAACTCCCAACTATTGATAATATGAGCAAAAGCATTAGTAGGCCAGAACTAAATTTCGAACTATTTGGGAATATCTTCATTGGTTATCGTATTATATTTTTAAATTTTGAAGGAACCTGACAATTTCATCAGTTTTCATAACATGATCGGCCTCAGTGAGCCTTAAGGCAGCTTCAGTCATGGTTTTAACTTGACATTCGGCAGGATCTTGAACAATTACAGTACCCCCATAGTCCTTTATCTTTTTTATGCCAAATGCACCATCCTTATTTGCACCCGAAAGTATTATGCCAATAAGCTTTTCCCTATAAACCTGACCTGCTGTAATAAACGATAGATCAATTGAAGGTCGAGAGTGGTTTACTGGGCCCTCAGTTGATAGTGCAAAACGATTGCCAAGTTCGATAAACATATGGTAATTGGCTGGGGCAAGATAGGCTTTGCCTGGCTTAATCGGATCCTTGTCGTAGGGTTCAATTACGGGTATCGATGACTTAATCGACAATGCCTCAACAAACCCACTCCTTACGTGCTTTAGCCTATGGAGGCTTAGCAGAATAGGCAAGGGGAATGTTACAGGCAGCGAACTAAGTATTCGGGTTATTACCTGAAAACTACCTGCTGAACCACCTATGATAATTGCTTTATACATTTATGATTTATCCCATTTTTTTTTTATAAATCTTCTCGGCATTGTTTATTACGGTAAACTTATTGCTTGTGTTTGTATTTTCCAAAGTTTCTTTAGAACCCAGAATAAGGTAGCCACCTGGAACTAAACTGGTATGCATTGAATTAAGCGTTTTGTCCTGAAGGATCTGATTATAGTATATAATCTGATTTCTGAATAGGACTAACCTAATGCCTCCAGGGATATTACTAAACAGGGTGTCCTGTTTTATGAATGTAACGCCTTGAATAAGATTTGTGTCGAGTGTAAGCATTCCACCGTTAGGGGCTATGTGGTAGTAGTCGGAATATTTGGCAATGCAATTTGAACGTTCGTAGTTAGCCTCATTAATCTCAAGTTGTTTAATGTCTATATGCCCCTTCTGTATTTTCTTGAGGGTTATGCTGCTGAATATTGAAGCAAATATTTGAAACTGATCCAGTAAGTCCATCTCTTTTAGTAATATGCAAAGGGAGTATAGCTCTTCGCCTGAATCGAAAGCCGCTACCCATACTTTAGGCTTTGGGGTATTCTTAGCCACCTCCAGAATTAAATCCTCCCTAAGTGCTCGCCATAATGAGGGGTCGCGGAACATTTCAGTGGTTTCGGCGGTAATATCCTTCAAAAACTGCTCAAAAAAAACCTTATTGCTCTGCAGCCTATTTATAAGAAGTTCAGAATCTTTTAAACTATTACTCGTGATAACATCTTCGAGCCTACGCTTTAAGGATGTCAATGCATAATCCCTAAAGTCGTAGCCATAGGTGTCGAGCACTGCTTTAATAACATTGCGGGTTTCTACTATGCCTATTTCATATCTGCTTCTCACTTTTTTCAGGTCTATACGGTTAATTTTTCTTTAGCTGAACCATTAGTTCATCTATCTGTTTCTGAAGTTTTTTCTCAATTTCTTTACCTTCAGATATGTCTATGCCAATATTTATAATCTTGATAATCTCCCCATTATCGTTAATAATTGGAATGTAGTGTTCTGTTACCCAAACTTCAGAACCTTTAACATTAAGTGAAAAGTTTCGTTTTTGGGGGAGCCCTGATAATAGATTATCCCAGAATTTGCGGTATGCAGCGGGGTTTGTTTTGGCCTCAAGATCTAGTTCAGAATGTAAGCGTCCTTCAATATCCTCCTTTTTGTCACCTAAAACCTCAGTATTCCTAATGTTGATAAAGGTTATTGTACCATCTGGGTCAATTTCGGTTACGAGACAAGTTTTATCAAGTGCTTGCAAAAGAGCATCCATTTCTTTTTGTCTCTGCTCCGATAGTTCCTGCTCTTGTTGTAACTTAACTAAATTTTGTTCAATTTCTTCTGCTTGCTCTTGAGCCTTTATTTCAGTGCTTTTTGCTTCTGTAATATCTTGTCCCAGTAGGAATATCTTGTATATTTCTCCAGTCTCTTCAAACGATGGAGTGATACTGCAAAGCACAAATCGCTCCTCATTATCCCTCGATTTCCACTTAAGAGTTCCCTTAAAGGCTTCTCCACTGCTTAAGTCAGCCCATATCTTGTCGAAGGTTGATAAAGAGTCAGAATGGATAAAGTCAATAAGGTGTTTTTCTTCAATATCGGTTTTGGCATAACCAATTAGGTTGAGCAGGTTGTAGTTGGCAATTAACAATGAGCCTTCGTGGCTGAGTTCGGCAAAAAGCATGGCTTCGTTTATTGCAGAAGTCATCGCCTCCATTTCAAGGGTTTTACGAGCCATCTCTTCCTGCGTAGCCTGCATTTCTTCCATATTTTGGCGCATCTCCTCTTCCTGTGCAGACATCTCCTCGCTTTGCTGTTGCGATTGCTCCAGTAGTTGGGCAGTTTTGATACCGTTTTTTACAGAGAATAACGTTGAGGCGATGTTTTCGCCAATCTTCTCAACAAACTCAATCTCATGCTCCTCAAATTCATTAAAGGTAGCAATTTCAATTACGCCAAATATCTTATCCTCTAGTTTAAGGGGGACTAAAAGCAGGGTACGTGGCGGAGCTTCACCTAGACCTGAGGTTATTTCAATATAGTCGTTGGGTATTTCTTTTAGATAAATAGTTTGTTTTTCAAGGGCGCAGTTACCAACAAGGCCTTCACCCATAAGAATGGTGTTTTGCTTAAACTTCTTCTTGCTATAGGCAAATGCGCTAAGGAGTTCAAGGGTTGGATTATCATCTTCATTGTCCGTAATGAAAAGTGCCCCTTGATTTGCGTTTAGGTAGTCAAGTAGGTTTTTTGTAACTGTATCTGCAAGCAGCTGTAGGTTATCGTTATTCTGCCTAAGAAAGTCGGCAAATTTTGCAAGACCAATGTTAAACCAGTTTCTTTTTTCGTCCTCCTTTTTGCGCTTTTCTTCTTCTACTAATGCATCTGTTAGGTTTTCGCGCATGATAAGCAATGAGTCTCCAAGCTCATCGTTTGACCCGAGAGGTTGAAAAGTTGCACTAAGATTGTTCTTGCCAATTTCTTTGGCAAATTGCGATGTCCTAGCTAATCCTTCAATTAACTGGTTAAGCGATTGTACTATTTGACCTATTTCATCCTTGTTCTTGTATTCAATTTTTTGGGCAACTTCACCAGAAGATAACTTTGAGAGACTTCCGTTAATCTTTTGGATGGTAGCAATAATAGGACTTATGGTAGCTCTAATTACGAATACTGAAACTGTGAATGATATAATTAAAATTAGTAATAGTAGTGTACGGCTGTTAGAGAGCACTTTTTGTGCTTCATCAATGTTTATGGGTAATGCAATGTAGGAGTTGTATGATTCAACTTTTTTGTAGAACAGGCGAATTTGATGCTGATTCCCTTTTACAAAATCAGTATAACTTAGCACTCCACTTTTGTTGGTGAAAATATGGTTAAGTCTCTCTCTTGGATATTTTTGGCCTTCTTTGTAAAGGTGAATTGCATAGGTTCCCTGTGCATCAATCATGAATGGGAAATCGGTTTCGTAGAATGCAGCCTGATTGAAATGAGGCTTTAGGGAGGTGTAATCTAAATGATTAAAACCTTTGTCTGTTTGCTTTTCAACTTCCGATATAAGTGCTGATAACTGGTTAAGATATGTTGTAGCTTGGTTTTGAATACTTTCGTTTACTCTGTTTGCCGAGAATTTAGATATTGTATAGGCAGCAGAACCAAAAAGGAAGAAAAGTAGCATTGCTACAGTGATTTGTATCTGTTGGTTTATGCTTATGTTTTTTAAAAATCTCATGGCTTATTCTGTTATCAAATGGTAAGGGCTATTTTTTTATGTAGGTTTGTCCCATTTTTTCAAATTTGTTTGCCCATGGACCAAGTATAGTCTCGTGCATTCCAAGAACAAGAACGCCTTTGCTGTAAAGATTTTCAAAGAAAAGATCGAAAACTTTATTCTGGAGCGTATAGTTAAAATAGATAATTACATTTCGGCATAGTATTAAGTCGAATTTTGCAAAGAACAGATTGCCATCCTTGACCAAATCGTGCTTTCGAAAGATTGGTTTCTCAGTCAGGTATTTTTTCATTGTAATGGAATCTCGAGTTTTGTCAATATCAAAATATGTTTCGTAAGGCACGTCGTTAAATTCCTCATAGTTAAGGGGATTCTGTTTTATTACCTTGTCGAAATTATCGAGATATCCAATATTAAAGCGATATTTGTATTCTCCTTTTCTGGCAGCCTCAAGGACATCGGTGTTTAGATCCGATGCAAATATCTTGGCTTTTTCCAACAGCCCCATCTCGTTTAGCAAAATCATCATTGAGTAAACCTCTTGCCCTGTAGAGCAGCCAGCATGCCATATGTTAATGTTCTTATTGTTTTTAAAGCGCGGCAAAATCCGTGAACGAAGCATATGCCATATTTGTGGGTCACGGAAAAGTTCTGTGGTGTTTACTGTAATTTCTTTAACGATTCGTTCAGTAAACTCTGTATTTGTTTTTATTGAGGTTATAAGTCCTGCAAGATCTAAATTGAAATCTGAAAGAACTTTTTGTAATCTGCGTTTGAGCGATTTATCCGAATACTCGCTAAAGTCGTATTTAGACGAGTTTTTTAAAGCGGTTACAAAGTATTGCAAATCCTGATCAGAAACAACCATATGCAGATTATTACGCTAATAAATATAAATACACCCTGCATACTAATTCTTTTGCTTTGTAAATGTCAAAAAAGTGGCCAACGAATAGTATGTAGCAGATTTAATTTGCTAAAAATATGAATACTTTACTAATTCGCAAAGTCCAGTAGCCTTTTTTGTTGATGCGTTTAAGCACAATGTGATGATATGTTTGCTTTTACTGATAAATCATTTTGACCAAAGTTCAATTTGTGTAGATTAAATGTGCTAAATACCAATTCTTATTAATGGTATGATCCAGAGAAGGGGGACAAAATAAAATAGTTTTTGGTTTATGAGTTCATCCTTAAGTTTTAAGATCGCTCGATTCAATTAACCGAGCTTGTTTAAATTGTAACACAAGATTGATGGTACTCGCTATATTATAAAACAATATATATTTGGGAGATCAATGGGTGCAGAGAGAGTCGTTTATATTCCGATAACCAATTACATTCAAATATTGTAATGTAATATATCCCTGTTTTGTTATTGTACTTAGTATCATTTTTGTGGTTTTGTTTTTTGTAGACCAACTATTTTTGCTTGAAATTTTATAATCTCTATCTTTGAGCGAACTATCAAAGCAAATCCTATGAAATTTGGTGTTGTAATTTTCCCTGGCTCTAATTGCGATCATGACATGATCTATGTTTTAAGAAACATTATGGAGCAAGAGGTTGTTGAACTTTGGCATAAGGATAACGATCTGCAAGATGTTGATGTTGTTGTACTACCTGGCGGATTCTCGTTTGGTGACTACCTTAGGTCTGGTGCATTGGCTCGGTTTTCACCAATAATGGAGAGGGTTATTGAGTTTGCTAATGCAGGTGGCTATGTATTTGGCGTGTGTAACGGTTTTCAGATTCTTTGCGAAGCAAAGTTGCTCCCCGGTGCATTGCTCGCCAATAATATCCAGAAATTTGAGTGTAAGAACGTTCATATTCTCCCCGATAGTAAATCGGCTGCCCTTACAGCATTTTTGCCAAGAAGCCATGCATTAAAGATTCCCATTGCTCATGGAGAGGGAAGGTACTATGCTGATACAGATGTTTTGGCGACAATGAGAATCAATGGCCAAATTCTGTTTAGGTATTGTGATGAGAATGGATTGGTTTCGGAATCGGTTAACCCTAATGGATCAGCTGAGAATATTGCTGGTATTTGTAACGAAGGGTTTAACGTTTTTGGCATGATGCCACATCCCGAAAGAGCAGCAGATGACGAGTTAGGGAACACCGATGGGCGATTAATATTTGAGTCACTTATTCGCTTTTTTAAGGAGCGTTTATAGGAGTTTCAAGGTCTAGAGTTTCCTTACATCGAGTAGTGTATCCTGATGTTTTTCGGGATGATTTACTATTTGCATCAGGCTTTCTGCAACCTCTTGAGCGTCTGACAATTGCCCGTTTTTCTTGTAATCCTTAAATCGCTGTAAATCCGAAAAATCAGATGGACTTGCCTGTCGGATTTCTGTTTGCATTTGCGTGTCTACAATGCCAGGTGCTACGGCAAAAACTTTTACTTTCCCATTACTCTTCTCTAATGCAATAACTTTGGAAAGCATATCAACCGAGGCCTTTGATGAGCAGTAGTTGCCCCAACCTGCAACCGGATAGCGGGCTGCACCTGAACTAACATTCAGAATAACAATCTGTGTGGCAGTGTCAGAATACTTCTTGATAATCCAATTTGAAAGCACCGCCGGTGCTATGGCGTTAATAGTATGGGTTTTAATTATCGATTCATTATCCTGCCTGCCAAATGGGCTTACCTTTCCAAGCATTCCAGCATTATTAATAAGAACAACCTTGTTGGCTTCCGCGTCAAAGGGTAACTCAAGTTCATTAAGCGTATTGGTGTTGCTTAGGTCGAGGGCAACATGTTTGTACCTCTCGTGTTCAACCGATTGCTCACGTGAAATACCGTAAACAAAGTAATTATTTGTTTTTAGGGCAGACTCAACAAGAGCTTTGCCAATTCCTCTGCTTCCTCCAGTTATATAAAAAATGGTTTTCATAGCTATAAAATTTTATTTTTTTTCTTTTTTAACGTAAACTTACTGTTTAGCCACTTTGGGAATATAATTGCACCAATAATTAGGTATGGGTAGTAGGTTGCTAGTCTCCACATAAGCGACATGGTTACAGCAACAGCGCCTAGTATTACAGGTGATACAAGGATGAATTCACTAAGATATCGGGTGAAAATAAATTCTGAGAATCCACTACCTCCAGGCGTTGGGCTCACAAGCATCATGAGCCACATTACTAGTTGCCGGGCAAATATTAGGTAATGATCGGAAACAGAAAAAAAGGCTAGGAGCAAGGCGTTTACTACCCAGTAACGCGAGGTCCACGATATAAAAGTAGCCCCAAAAGCTTTGAGCCAAAAACCAATAGGTTTAGATCTGTACTCCTTGGAGTTCTTAATAATTTCAGTCCCTGCTTCGTTGGCTCCGTGCTTCCATTTGCGAAGAATAGGTAATCTAAATATCATCAGTAAAAGCCATTTTAACCCTCGCGGGTTAATGAATAACCCATACGAGAGGAACAAAACGTACAAAAGTTTAAGGCTATAGCCTATGGTTGCAAAGAGAAAGAGTTCATTGGAGAATGAGATCTCGCCCTCAATTCCTCCAATGCCAAAAAGTATACTAGGCTTGATGATTAGCAGCAGTAAAGGAAACATTATAAGAAAATAAAGTTCGTCGAGTAGCGAGGTTGCCATTACAATGGCCGAACTCCTCCCAATGCCAATCCCTTCTTTATTTACATAGATAATTGCTACGCCGGTTCCCCCTATGACCGATGGTGTAATGGCCGAAGTGAACTCCCAAAGCATAATCACCCTAAAGGCTTGTCGTAGTGTAAGCGAACCCTCCGATAGGATAAGTAACCTTATGATATATCCTAAATCACGAAGGACCATAAGGGCTATGGAAACTAATAGCCAAAGCACACCCCACTTGGTAAGGGAGATGTACGAGAACACATTTGGGTCGAACTCACGATAGAAAAGGTAGCCAACTACACCTAAGCCAATAGCTATGGGGTATATTATTCTGCTAATCTTTATCTTGCTTAAAGGGTTCTCGTCGTTTAGCACATTCTCTTTTTCTTGATTTTGCTTTTTCATGCTTTAGCAAAAGTAGCAAAACGTATTCGTTTCATTGTTTAAATTTGTTAACATTTTTGTATCCACAATGTTACCTAAAAATGGTTTTGATTCTAATTACAGCAAAACTTTTTCTGCATGGGTTTAATTTTGCTGTTTTTTTGTAGGTTTGTTGTGGCAGTTAAATAATAATCTGAAAATATGGAACTAAAAAAGGTAATTGAGACAAGAGCGAGTGTACGGAAATACACCCCCGAACCAGTTAGTTTAACCGATATTAAAGAGATGGTGCGGCTTGCTAGTTTGGCACCATCTGTTAACAACTACCAACCATGGCAATTTATTGCCATAACCAATAAGGGGTTGATGAATCGTATGGCCAATGCAGTTCGGGAAAAAATTAAATCATTTCCCGAAAACAAATCAAAGTATGCAGCAAATGTGAAAAAACAGGTTGAGTTTTTTGCCACCTTTTTTGAGGATGCACCCGTATTGGTTGCCCTTTGTATGAGCGAATACGAAACAGTGCTGGAGAAAGGCGTTGAATTAACCCACGATGAGGTTAACCAGCTTAGAAACTCACCCGATTTGCAGAGCGCCGGGGCATGTATTCAAAATTTACTATTAGCCGCAGTAGACCTTGGTTATGGTGCTTGCTGGATGAGTGCTCCTATGATGGCGAGAAAGGAGTTGGAGGCTTTGTTGGATATAACAGAACCCTTGAAATTAGTCTCATTTGTTGCCGTAGGCAGACCAGCAAAAGTAGTTTTGCCGCGTGATAAAAAACCTATTGATGAGATGTTTAGGATAATAGCATAAAAAAAGGGTGGGGAAACCCATCCTTTTTTTATGATTATCCATTTCTACTGCAATCGGAAAGTGATTGGAAACGTGAAAATAACCTTAGCGGGATTGTTTCGCTGCTGGCCTGGTTCCCACTTGGGCGACATTGAGATAACTCTTACTGCTTCTTCTGCCAGCAATAAATCTTCGCTCCTAATTACTGTAATATTGCTTACGCTTCCATCTGTATCAATAAGGAATTGGAGTAAAACTCTTCCTTGAATACCATTCTGAGCCGCTAGCTCAGGGTACTTAAGGTTTGAATATACCCACTTGGTAAATTCTTTGTAATCGCCACTCATAAATGTGGGTTTTTCTAAATTAGAGCAAAGGGGAGGGTCTTAACCACATCAGGTTCTTCTGTTTTTGTTATGATAAAGTAAATTATGTCCTCTTTAGGCTCTGCAAAAACATCTATATTCTCATCAATGTCAACCCCATCATTTTCATGAATGCGGATAATTTCAGCAATGGAAATTATTGGAGGTGGTGGGGGTACAATTTTACTTATATCTGTAATTACCATGTCAATAGGGGGTTCAACTACCCTGTTGTCAATGAGTAAATCAAAATTGCCGTTACTACTGCTTTTCCATTCAAAAGCTGTGAATACAAGGGCTAATGCCGCAATAAGCCCAAGCTGAAAGAAGAGAACCTTTTTCTTTTCTAGGTCGGTTTTTCTAGTTTTTGTTTTCATAGCTGTAGATTTTTATGGATTCAACTTGTTAGCTTTTACTATTATAATGTAGAGGCTTTCAATATTGACACACTATAAGGCGAGATTCCATAAAATGGAGTAATAAAAATTTAACTTTGAGTAAACAAAGGAGGATATCAGGATTGGAATGTTCGAAAACTACTGAAATACAGGGCCAAAGAGACTAGTCTAGATGTTTTATTGAAGATAATTGGAAAGGTTTACGTCTTTTGTCATTCCAAATTCGTCGTATTAACAAAGCTTTTAAAATGTAGAAATGGAATTAGCTAACGGCCGTAGCAAATTGGATGAGCTTGAAAGGGTAATAGTGGAGTATCAGAATCAACTTTTCAGGTACGCTTTTTTCAGAACAGGTTCTTATGCCGACTCGCAGGATATTGTGCAGAATGTTTTCATAAAGTTGTACAACAATAACGGGAATTTATCTTCCATAAAGAATGTTAAGCACTACCTGTATCGAAGCATTACCAATG
>JAQUJY010000080.1 GCA_028680705.1 Bacteroidales bacterium | reverse complement strand
CTCGCAATGACGGGTTTTTATTATCGTCATTGCCTGCCCGCCAAAAGCGAGTGAGTGATAAGTGGAGAGTTTCCCGATACACTAAAACCAATAGGTATTCCGTTAATTATCTGAAAAATATATCTACTTTTATCTTTCTAATAAACAAACACGAATACCATGGAAAACAACACAACCAAACCAAACCAAGAGTCGGCTAAACCAAACCAGGAGATAGCAAAACAACCCTCTAACACTGAGCTGAAACCCAAAAGTAAAGCGGTGGTTTTTCTCAGCGCACTAATCGTTGTGCTTGCCTTTGTTCTTATAGGCCTAGGCTGGCTATACTACGCGGAGCATAAAGAGGCGGTGGAAACACAGCAGCTGCTGGCTGCCGAAAAAGATTCGATTGCCCTTAACCTACAGGGTATTATGCAAGAATACGATATCCTTGAAACAGATAACGAAACACTGAACGCGAAGCTGGAAGAGGAACAGGAACGTGCAGGAAAACTACTGGCCGAGATTAAACAGGTTAAGTCGGTTAGCTACGCTAAGATAAAGGAGTACCAAAAGGAGCTGGGGACGCTCAGATCCATAATGCGCGATATGGTAATAGAAATCGATTCGCTAAATACCCTAAACCAGCAGCTGATTGCCGAGAATATTAAGGTGAAACAGGAGTTCACCATGTCGCAAAAAACGGTGCAATCGCTGGAGAAAAAAACGGAGGAGATGACATCGACCATAACCAAAGGATCGGTTGTGAGAGCAAGAAATGTAGACCCGATTACAATAAACAAAAGGGGTCGTGAAATTTCGCGTGCCCGAAATGTGAGCAAGATTAAAACCTGCTTTACGCTAACCCAAAATAATATTGCAAAACCGGGACTTAGGGAAGTTTACATTAGAATACTTGGCCCCGATGGTTTTATTCTGGCCAAATCGAATACTGACCTATTCGATTTTGAGGATGAGAAAATTGTGTTCTCCGCCTCCCGCGAAATTGATTACCAGAATCAGGATGTTGAAATGTGTATCTTCTACGATAATAATGGTGATTTGGGAGCGGGTAAATACGAGGTAAGCCTGTTTATGGATGGTTATATGATTGGCTTTGGGGAGTTTATGTTGAAGTGAGAAGTGAAAAACTAAAAGTGAAAAACTAAAAACTAAAAGTGAAAAGTGAAAAGTGACCGATTACTGATTACCGATTACCGATTACCAATCACTGATTACTGATTACCGATTACCGATTACCAATCACTGATTACCGATTACCAATCACTGATTACCGTTCACCGTTCACCGATTACCGTTCACCGCTCACCGATCACCGATCACCGTTCACCGTTAGTAACCTGTTGATGGTTTGTTAACTCTTTTGTTGCTTAATTCTAATAAAATTATTTGCATTCGTAGCCTCTACTATTGTATAGAATAATTATTGGAAAATCAAATAGGCTAACGCATAATTCAGCTGCATTTTGTTAACACATTCTTAACCCTTTTTAGGATGCTAATTTTGAGATTCTTATTTACAGTAACCACTATTCAACACCTGTTAATAACATTCGGAAGTGTTTGTGTTTCACCATATCGTTTTGTTAATGTTGTGTTAAAAATTTGTTATCACACATTTAATAACGAATTTTGCAAGGTTTATTTCTAATAATTTTCAACGCTTTCAACAGGCTAATAACATCATTGGTTTTTTAAATTTTTAAAGAAAAAAAGATAAAATAATATGGTTGTTAATAAGAATTTTTCCATCGGTCAAAATGGTTTTATTAATCTTCCTATAGATAAAAATCTAAATTTAGTGGAGGAGATTAATAGGCTGAAGAAAGAAAAAAATGCTATAATTCTTGCCCATTACTACCAAGATAACGACGTACAGGATATAGCCGATTATATTGGCGATAGCCTAGGTTTAGCCCAAAAGGCTGCCGAAACTGATGCGGACATAATCGTATTTGCTGGCGTTCACTTTATGGCTGAGACAGCCAAAATGCTATCACCCAATAAAAAAGTGTTACTCCCCGATTTAAATGCTGGTTGTAGCATGGCTGATTCCTGTCCTCCAAAAGAATTTGAAGAGTTTGTGAAAGCTCATCCAAACCATAAGGTTGTAACCTATGTAAATACTACTGCAGAGATTAAGGCGCTTAGCGATGTGTGCTGCACATCGAGTAATGCCGTACAAATAGTGGATAGTTTTCCGAAGGAAACTCCGTTAATTTTTGCTCCCGATAGAAACTTGGGTGATTATATAAAGCGTATCACCGGAAGGGAAAATATGGTTGTGTGGAATGGTGCGTGCCATGTTCACGAAGAGTTTTCGCTGGAGCGTATTCTGGAGCTGAAGAAAGAAAATCCAGAGGCTAAAATTATCTCTCATCCAGAGTGTCAAAAGCCTATTCTTTTGGTATCCGATTTTATAGGATCAACAGCACAACTACTTAAGTTTACACAGGATGACACGGCGCAGAAATTTATTGTTGCAACCGAATGGGGAATTCTCCACCAGATGCAGAAGGCTCGTCCTGATAAGGTATTTATTGCCGCTCCTCCAAAAGATAGCACCTGTGGATGTAGCGAGTGTAATTTTATGAAGCTTATCACCATAAAAAAGATATACCTAACCTTACTGCATGAACTCCCAGAAGTAAATATTGAAAAGAGCCTGATTACAAAAGCGGTAAAGCCAATTGAGCTAATGCTTGAGCTATCGAAAAAATTGTCCATTATTTAATGAGGAGGATTGTAAGTATATTTGGGATTAAATATCAAATTAATCAATGTCCGATTCCAGTTTTATCAAAGATTTTAGGTTAACCGACTCAGAAAGGGAGCTGGACAGGAAAGTACGTCCCGAAGAGTTTGATGATTTTAGAGGGCAGGAGAAGATTGTTGATAATCTGAAAATATTTGTGCAGGCTGCCAAAATGCGGGGAGAGGCACTTGATCATGTTCTTTTACACGGACCGCCAGGCCTAGGAAAAACAACCTTAGCCAATATAATAGCCAAGGAACTTAATGTAAATTTACGAATTACCAGTGGTCCGGTTTTAGATAAACCCGCCGATTTAGCCGGGTTACTCACCAATTTAGAGGAAGGCGATGTACTTTTTATTGATGAGATACACCGATTAACCCCAATTGTTGAAGAGTACTTATACTCGGCAATGGAAGATTATCGTATTGATATTCTTATAGATAAGGGCCCCAGTGCCCGCAGCATTCAAATTGAGCTTAACCCTTTTACGTTAATTGGAGCAACCACCCGCAGCGGTTTACTCACAAGCCCGCTACGTGCCCGTTTTGGCATAAAAGCATTGCTGGAGTATTACGACTCATCTGTAATTCAAAGAATAGTAAATCGTTCGGCATCCATCTTAAATATTGAGATTAACGATGAAGCCTCCAACGAAATCTCCATTCGAAGTCGAGGAACTCCAAGAATTGCTAATGCTCTACTTAGAAGAGTTAGAGATTTTGCTCAAGTAAAAGGCGACGGTAGGATAGATTTAAAAATCACCAAAATTGCACTGGATGCTTTGAGCATAGATAAGCTGGGCTTGGATGAGATGGATAATAAAATACTAACCACCATAATCCACAAATTTAGAGGTGGACCAGTTGGAATAAATACCATTGCTACCGCAGTGGGTGAGGAGAGTGGAACAATTGAGGAGGTATATGAACCATTTCTGATAAAAGAGGGATTTTTAAACCGAACTCCACGGGGTAGAGAAATAACAGCACTAGCCCTCAAACACTTAGGGTTAGATGATTTTGGTATGCAAAAAAAGTTGTTCTAGTTAAACGACTTGGAAAGTTTTTTGAGAAATACCCTGTTATTGAGTTTGATAAATTTTCGAGAAACAATTATTACCCCCTCCGATTTGAATTCCGATAGTAAGCGAATTACCGATTCTGTAGCTGTTCCAACAATATTTGCCAATTCTTCTCTTGTTAGGGTTATGTTGAGAAATCCCTCATCGTTGGTACCAAAATTTGTCTCAAGCATGAGTAGCACCTCGGCCAAACGCTCGCGAACGGTTTTTTGGGCAATATCTTTAATATAGCTATTTGCCTGATTTAACTCATTACATATTAGCTGCATAAGCGACAGAGCAAAGTTACCATTGGTTTTTATTAAATCGAAAATAACAGAAGCAGGAATATAGCATATTAGGGCATCCTCAATAGCCTGGGCAGTTGTACAAGCTGGTTCGTGACTCAGTACTGATCTGTAGCCCATAATATTTCCCTCTTTGGCAAAGGCAACTATTTGCTCCTTTCCGTCCGATCCTGTTTTATATATTTTTAAAATTCCACTATAAATACAAAACACCCCGTTAATTCTGCTTCCCTCCCTGTATATTACATCGCCTCGCTTGTAGTTTGAACAAGTTTTTTCCAACTCAATAAAAGTATTCTCTTCTGGAGTTATTGTACTAAAAACAGAATTTATTGCGCTGGGACATTGTTTACAATTAGGGTTGTTTGTCATTTAATAATAGTTAGGTTGGCCAAAGATATAACGCCCAAAACATAAAATATTTTAGAACTAAGTTTACTAAAGTACAGATTTAAATTGATTTAAGAAACGCGTATCGTTCTCGAAATACAACCTAAGGTCTTTAACCTGATACTTTAACATGGCTATTCGTTCAATTCCCATTCCAAAGGCAAAACCTGTGTAAATTTTAGAGTCTATATTATTAAAATCCAAAACATTAGGGTCAACCATACCACAGCCAAGTATCTCAAGCCAGCCGGTGTGTTTACAAACCCCACATCCTTTTCCTCCGCACAAATTGCAGCTTATATCCATCTCGGCAGATGGTTCTGTAAATGGGAAGAATGAAGGGCGTAGCCTAATTTTAACATCACTGCCAAAAAGTTCCCTTGCAAAGTAGAGTAGTGTCTGTTTTAAATCAGCAAATGATACATTTTTATCAATATATAAACCCTCAATCTGGTGGAATATGCAATGAGCCCTTGCAGATATGGCCTCGTTGCGGAAAACACGTCCAGGACAAATAACCCTGATGGGTGGTTTTTGTTGCTCCATGGTGCGCACCTGAACCGATGATGTATGGGTACGAAGAACAATATCGGGATTACTCTCAATAAAAAAAGTATCCTGCATATCGCGGGCTGGGTGATCCTTCGGAAAATTCAATGATGAAAAGACGTGCCAATCATCCTCAATTTCAGGTCCTTCAACAATTTTAAATCCTAGGGAACCAAAAATATTGTACAACTCTTCTAGTACAAGAGAAATTGGGTGTCTCGATCCAAAATTTAGAGGAAACGGGGGCAAAGTAACATCAATATCACTTTTTTCAATCTTGCTTCCTTCCAGAGAATCCTTAAGTTGCTGAATTCTTTCTAGAGCAGCATTTTTTAGATTGTTTATGTGTTGGCCTAACTCCTTTTTCTGATCGTTGGGAACATCTCTAAACTCTGAAAAAAGTCGAGTAATTTCCCCTTTTTTACCTAGAAGCAATATTCTTAAGTCTTCAATATCCTTAATGGATTCGGCTTTAAAATCCTTAATTTTGTTTTTTATATTCTCAATTTTACTTTGCATCTAAGTAACTTATTTAATTATTTTTACTTTCATCTTCACATCGCTTACAGGCTTGTCCATTGCATTTGTTTTAACCGCCGCAATCTTATCAATTACTTCAAAACCCTCAATTACTTCACCAAATATAGTGTAGTCGCCATCCAGATGTGGTGTTCCACCTACTGTTGTGTATGCGTTAATTTGTTCCTCGGTAAAAACGTAAGGTTCTAATTTCGATTTAATGATTTCGATTGTATCCTTGAGCTGTATATGGAGTTCGCTAAGATTTGGATTTTTACCTTCGTCAATCATTTTTTCCGCTTTATCCATTATCAGCTTATTGACAGCTGCGTTCTTAGCGTTTTCAGTTCTTTGGAACGCCAGTTTATTAAGCTCCTCGGGAGTAAATACCCTTCCTTGTACAATATAAAACTGAGTTGAAGAGGATTGTTTTAGAGGATTAACATTATCGGCCATTCGTGCAGCCGCAATTGCCCCTTTTTTGTGAATTAATCCGTTATTAAATTCTGCATCAACAACATTTTCAAACTTTTTTAGCTTATCAGTATCACCCATAAAGTTTATACCCGTGGCCGGATCGCCGCTCTGGATCATAAAATTTTCTATAACCCGATGAAAAATTACACCTTCGTAGGAACCTTGCTCAGTGTTTTTAACAAAGTTATCCCTGTGCTTTGGGGTTTGATTGTACAGAACGGCTTTAATATCGCCAAAGTCAGTTTCAATAGTAATATTAACAACATCGTTGTTTTCTTGCTTGCCTTTTGTTCCACAACCACTTATTAGAGTGGATAATGAAACTATTAAAGCGAGTTTGAGAAAGAATTTTGGTTGCATGTTAACAAATTTTAATTATTGACAAAAATAGAAAATACACCGTGTATTTCAGCTAAATATTGTATATTTTTGCCAACATGGTATATAGAATGCGCAATTTACTCATAGTTTTACTAATATTTGTAGTTAACCTTATACATGGGCAACAGGTCGGTCTTGTGCTTAGTGGTGGAGGTGCAAAAGGGCTAGCCCATATAGGAGTTATTAAGGCTTTAGAAGAAAACGGTATTCCCATTGATTATATTACGGGCTCGAGCATTGGTTCTGTTATTGGTGCATTATATTCTTGTGGTTACACTCCCGATCAGATGATTGAAGTTTTTGAATCGGAAGAATTCTATTTTTGGAGTAAAGGAATTATACCCGATAAATATAAATACTACTATAAAAAACAGGACGATAATGCAGCCATGTTTACCTTCTCTTTCGATTTTAAGGATGGACTGCCTCAGACCCGTTTTCCTTCCTATTTAATTCCTACTCATCCGATGGATATTGCTTTTATGCAAATCTTTTCGCCCTCAATTGCAAAGGCAAACTATAATTTTGATAGTTTGATGATTCCGTTTAGGTCAATAGCAGCCGATATTTACAAAAAAAAACCTGTCATATTTAAGTCTGGGGATCTGGGATCGGCCGTTCGAGCATCCATGACTTTCCCTTTTTTCTTTCGTCCCATATTAGTTGATAGTATTCCTCTTTTTGATGGAGGTATTTTTAATAACTTTCCCTGGGATATTATGTTGGATGAGTTTTCTCCCGATTTCTTAATTGGAAGTAATGTTTCACAAAATTCACCTCCGCCAGGGGAACTTGGAATTTTGCTACAGCTGGAGAATATGATTGTAACTAAAACAGATTTTGATATTCCCGACACTTTAGGAGTTACCATAAATACTAGAGTAGGTAGTATTTCTCTTTTAGATTTCTCTGATGTTAGAGCAATTGCAGACTATGGATACCAAATGACTATTGAAAAAATAGACACTATCAAGTCATTAGTATCACGAAGGATTAATTTTTGGGAGTTATGTCAAAAACGAAGAAATTTTGTTTATGATCAGCCCGATCTTAGATTCAGCTCAATTACAGTTGATGGACTCAATGAGGCGAAAATAAAATATATTCAAAATACTATTAAAAAGAAGGATCGAATAACAGAATACTATGATTTTGAGCGACGATACTTTGAACTGGTTGCAGATAGTCACCTAGATAGAATTTATCCGAAAGCACTTTTTAATAGTAAAGAGAGTGCATATGATCTGTCATTGTCTGCTTCATTAAAACCACGTTTGAATATTCATTTAGGTGGTAATATTTCGTCAAGTAGTTTAAATCAAGGTTATTTTGGTGTAGATTATCGTTTGCTGCAGCGCTTAGCAACAACCTTTTCAGCAAATTCCTATTTTGGCAGGTTTTATAGTAGTGCATCAGTGAATGTTCGCCAAGATTATAACTTTTTTATGCCTCTCTATCTCCAATTTGGCGCCTATTTTAACCGATATGATTATTATGGAGGATATACAGAACCCTTTTTCGAGGATTACAAACCTCCATATCTAATTAATAAAGATAGGTTTCTAGATGCGCGATTAGGTTTTCCTGTTCGCTTTAATTCTCAAATTCGTTTTAGCTACAAAGGAGGTATTAAGGAGAACGAGTACTATCAGGTAGATAATTTTAAAAGAGATGATTTTCCCGATAAAACATATTTCAATTTTCATAATTTAGGCCTCGAGTTTGTTCGCAATACTCAAAATTTCAAGATGTTTCCTACTAGAGGTCGTTATCAAAAGTTAAGTGTAAACTTAGTTAGTGGCATCGAGACGCATAAGCCAGGTAGTACTAGCCAGACCTTTTTCGATGGGCAAAACAACCATAAATGGTATGTGGCTAAATTTCTGACTCATAGTTATCTGCCCATACTAAAGCGAAAAATATCTCTTGGTTTTTACCTTGATGTAACCTATTCTAATCAACCTTTCTTTATTAACTATTCATCCTCAATATTAAATTCACCAAATTTTAAACCAACACCCAATAGTAAAACCCTTTTTCATCCTAATTTTTATGCCCATAAATATGTGGGTTTTGGGATAATGCCTGTTTTCGAGTTTTCATCGGACTTTAGTCTTAGAACTGAAGCATTTATATTTCAACCGCTAAATTCAATACTTAAGCACGAGGAAGAGTTCACAGCATACTATTCGCAAGATTTACCAAAGTATAGCTATATGGCTTCATCATCGTTAGTTTACCAAACACCTATTGGTCCCATTAGCTTATCGGTTAATTATTATCCAAAGGATAATAATCCTTTTTCTATTATTTTTAATTTTGGTTATATCCTGTTTAACAGATCAGGCTTAGACTATTAACTATGCACTATATAAAGAAGTTAGCAGGACAAACAGCACTTTATGGATTGAGCAGTGTAGTTCCCAGGTTACTTAACTACTTGCTTGTACCATTTCACACTCGGGTTTTTAATCAAGCAGAATATGGAATAATTACAGAGATGTACGCCTACATGGCGCTTCTATTAATTCTGTTAACCTATGGCATGGAGACCGGGTTTTTCCGCTTTTCCAGTAAAGAGCAAAACAGCAATAAAACCTACTCCACTGCTTTTTATTCTTTACTAACAACAAGTACTTTTTTTATAGTACTCATGTATTTTTTATCTGGACCTATTTCTTCAGCTTTGGGATATTCGTCTAATCCGGAGTACATTTTTTATCTTGCTGCTATTATTGGTTTAGATGCTTTTAGTGCTATACCTTTTGCAAAGTTGAGGTTGATGAATAGGGCCCTAACCTTTTCAGCGATCAAAATTGTAGGCGTAGTTATAAATGTATTCTTAAATATATTTTTTATCGTTATTTGTCCTTCAAACCCAACGCTAAGTAATTTATTTATCTCTTCCTCTGGTTCGCTTATTCAGTATGTTTTTATTAGTAATCTAATTAGTAGTGCGGCTGTCATTATTATTTTGCTATTTACTTCGGGTATTCTACCCACTACTTTCAGTTTTAGTAGATTAAAAGAACTGCTAATTTATTCTTTCCCTTTACTCGTTAGTGGTTTAGGTGGAACAACCAACGAATCTTTTGATAGGATTTTCTTAAAGCACCTAATATCAACTGATAAAGATCCCTTATATGAATTAGGTATTTATGGAGCTAACGTAAAACTTGCCGTTTTAATGGTTCTTTTTATACAAATGTATAGGTATGCAGTAGAACCGTTTTTCTTTGCCAATGAGGGCCAGAAGGATTCGAAAAAAATGTATAGCAATCTACTTAAATATTTTGTTGTATTTACTCTTTTAATTTTTATGAGTGTAGGTTTATTTACTGACGTTTTTCAGTACTTAGTTGGGAAGGAGTTTAGAGAAGGTTTGGGGGTTGTTCCCATACTTTTACTAGCAAATTTATTCTATGGAATATTTTTCAACATTAGCATTTGGTACAAATTAGCTAACAAAACATGGTACGGTGTATTTTATACTTTTTCAGGTGCCATTCTAACATTAATTCTTTACTTTACGCTAATACCGGTAATTGGATATTATGGTGCAGCTCTTGCTCGTTTAGCGTGCTATATATTTATGACGGTTCTATGTGTAGTTGGGGGGCAAAAGCATTATCCTATTCCATACGATTTTAAGAGAATGTCACTTTACTTGCTTGCGGCTGTTGGTCTTTTTTTATTAGGATATTTCTTTTCCTTTCCCAGTAAGTTGCTTCTTTATTCCTTTAGAGTTCTTTTAATTTTTACTTTTTTACTTTTTGTATTTTTTATTGAAAAAATTTCGTTTAAGCAAATACTTCAATTCATTAAGCATGAAAATTAAAATTGTTAGCAAATCCAAACATCCATTGCCTGAATACAGTACAAGATATAGTGCAGGTATGGATTTAAGAGCCAACATAGAAAATTCATTAACACTTAAACCATTTGAGAGAAGTTTGATACCAACTGGCCTTTTTATTGAGTTACCCGAAGGTTTTGAAGCGCAGATCAGACCCCGAAGCGGATTGACACTTAAAAAAGGACTAACTGTATTGAATTCTCCAGGTACAATTGATGCTGACTATAGAGGAGAAATAGGCGTAATAATTGCTAATTTGAGTAATGAGTCTCAAATTATTGAAGATGGTGAGCGCATATGTCAAATGATTATCTCAAAGCACGAATCAATTACTTGGGAACTAGTTAATGAGCTAAACCTCACCGATAGAGGCCATGGAGGTTTTGGGCACACAGGAACTAAATAGGGAAAGATTATACTATCACACCTCCTTATTAAACAGGTAGATGACTATTCCATTCATGTTCTATTCATTCCTGCCCAAAAGGCCATAGTATTTAAATATATAAGTAAATACCCAGATGAAACGAGTTTTAAGATGTATTTTGTACAATACAAGTAAAGTTATTTTGTTGTGCGCCCTGAAACAATCGTAAAACAAATTATAAAAGCATGAAGTTATTTAGCCGAATTTATCTGTTCACTCTAATTACCCTAATTATTAGTGGGTGTTCTGTTGGATCTAAGCTTGAAAACCGGAAAATGTACCAACAGGTATCGCCCTTTTTGTATTACTATAATGGGGTAAAGGCAAGAATTTACGGTGATTATTCTTCGGCTCTTCAATTTCTTAACAAGGCAAAGGAAAGAGAACCCCAAAAGGATGCGATATACTACGAGTTAGCACTCTCGCACATTGCACTTGACAATATTGATAGTGCTATTCTTAATTTAGAAAAGGCTGCATCCATTGATAGCCTTAATTTAACCTACAGAGAGCTTCTCAGAGCCCTTTACATTGAAAGTAATCAGTATGTTAAAGCCTTAAGCAATCAATCATCTATTCTTAGCACAGATTCAACCAATAATTTTAATCAGTTTCAGTTGGCGCTTTTATATGCAGAACTCGATAGCCTAGAACAATCGCTAGACATACTTGAAAAAATAGAGTTAACAGATGGTTTTAATCCTAATTTAGTTGAAACAAAACTAAAAATATTTCTTAGAAGTTCAAATATTAACCAAGCCAAGAAGGAGTTGTTAAGATTATTGTCTTTTTCACCAGATAATCCGCACTACTTAATGTACCAGAGCGATATTTATTTTATTGAAGGATACGACAGCCTTGGTTTACAGGTACTTGACACTATTCTAAAGATTAATCCGAAATTTATTTATGCTAAGTATGAGTTATATAATAAGGAACTAAATTTTGGGAGTAAGGATAGAGCATTAAAACTACTGAGTGAAATTTTTAGTGATTCTTTGCAGCGTGATGAAGAGAAAGCAAGTTTATTCTATCCACTTCTTTTCGATAAATCATTGTACAATAGCCGTTCATTAAAACTGGATTCAATAATTAATATTGGTTTGCATTACCATCCTAACTCCCTTTTGATTAATGAGATAGCCTTTGAGCATAATTTAAGAACTAATAACTTAGCAAACGCACAAAAGATACTCAGTAAAATAGTTAACCTTGATACTTCTAATCCCGATAAGTTTGAACAACTAGTAAACTTTCAATATTCATTGGGAAACAAGGATGAATTGCTAATCACTTTAAGTAGAGCCACCGATTTGTTTCCTCATAAATCAATTTTCTATATTTATATGGCAATCGTTTACGATGACGAAGGAGATTTTAAAAAATCAATCCAGTCATTAAAAAACGGAATTGATAACGTAACAGATAATATAGAACTTTCGGACCTTTATGGAACATTGGGCGATATGCATTATAAGCAAGTCAATAGTCGAAAAATGTATAAATCGTACCAAAACAGTTTAAAGTGCAACCCTAGTAATGCACGAGTACTTAATAATTATGCCTACTATTTAGCACTCGACAAAAGGAAATTGTCTAAAGCCTTACAAATGAGTACTAAAGCTGTAACCTTAGAACCTAATAATAGTACATATATTGATACCCGAGGATGGATTCTTTTCACACTAAAAAGGTATGAAGAGTCGCGTGACGTTTTGAGAAACGCAATAGCCAAGGATGGGGGAACAAGTGCTGTTATAAATGAGCATTACGGAGACGCATTATTTAAAACAGGAAATAAAGAAAGAGCAATTATATATTGGAATAAGGCAAAGGAATTAGGAGGTGGCACAGAAAAGTTAGATATTAAGATTAATAGAAAAACATATGTACCATAAGATCAAATATATAGTGCCAATTATTTTCTTGGTATTATTTTTTGCGTGTACATTTAGGGGCAAAATTTCCAAAGAGGAGGCAATCCCAGCTGATATTGCATTATTGGATTCATTGGATGTGCCAGGTTATCCTTTCAATTCCGTTTTTATCGCCAAAAGCCCTTTTCGTCTGGACCATAATGATCATTACCGTAGTTTAAAATCTACAATTTATGCTGTTAAGGATTCAATCTTAATTATAACAATAAAAACTCCCTTAGGTACTAAGGTAGCCAAAACCGTTTTTGAGGTAGATAGTATTTGCTTTTATGATTTAGCTGAAAAAAGGGGTTATATCTTTGACTATCAGTACCTTGGTGTTGCATTGGGTCTAGATGTTAACTTTATTACTATTCAGAATTTATTGTTTGGGCTACATAGTCCCAAAAATTTTAACTTTTCTTATAGTGCCGAGAATTCTTTCTTAACAGAATCAGACCATTATATAGAGGGAACTTTAAAAATAATTTCACAACAAGATGAAATGAATTCTTCTGAAACAGTTTATTTTAATTACTCTAAAGTATTCAGTAAACTTACTAATTATCGTATTTACACAGACCAAGGTCAAAATATATTATCTTTAATTTATATTTGGGGAACTAAAGTCTACGATAGTTTTCCTCACAGAATTGAAATAGACTTTAACTTTTTTGATCACAT
>JAQUJY010000011.1:10416-50024 GCA_028680705.1 Bacteroidales bacterium | reverse complement strand
TCGATAATGCCGGAAACCCTTTTGTTCTTGAGGTAAACGTAAATCCATGCATTTCACCCGATTCAGGTTTTTTTGCTGCTTGCGAGCATGCAGGTATTCCTTTTCGCGAGGCGGTGAGAAGGATTGTTAATGATACCCCAAATTTAAACGTCAAAATTTAATCCGATATTAGTGAGCTCCCACATTAGTTTTAGGACTGTTCCTACCCCAAAGGACATTGAGAATGTAAAAAGGATTGTTGAATCGACATCCTTTTTTCAGGAACACGAAATCCCCGTTGCCGTTGAGCTGGTTGAGGAGCGTTTGGCAAAGGGTTTGGAATCGGGGTACCATTTTATTTTTGTTGATATTGATGGAAAAACCCTTGCATACGCCTGTTTCGGAGAAATTCCATGCACAAAAGGAAGCTATGATTTTTACTGGCTAGTAACCCATAAAAATTACCAGGGCAAAGGGATTGGCAAACTGCTTATGGCAGAGGTGCAGCAACAAGTTAAGAACTTTGGCGGCAGGGTTATCTATATCGAAACATCATCTAAACCACAGTACGAGCCAACGCGCAGATTTTATGAGAACTATGGGTGCGAACTAGAAGCAGTTCTTAAGGATTTTTATGATATTGGGGATGATAAATGTATTTACAGGTTGGTTCCTTAGCCCTACCAAAGGCCAAATAAACACAAAACCTTGCAAACAACACGGTTTACAAGGTTTTATGTAGCCCCGCCAAGAATCGAACTTGGATCTACGGTTTAGGAAACCGCTATTCTATCCATTGAACTACGGGGCCAAAATTCAGGATGCAAAAGTAAACCTTTTTTGTTCTTTCAGCAAGTTTTTGGCTTTTATTGACCTTTATCGTTTGGCGTATTGTTACTTTTAGAGTTTCAAAATGCATAAATAACTAAATGATAAGTCCAATGAGAAGGTTTATTAGCACTTTAGTATTATCAATCCTATTCTTTAACCTTTCGGCTCAGGAGGTTTTAGTCGATAAATGGTTAGTGGCAGGTAAAATAGCCGTTCTGGAGCCCGCATTGTCCAAAATCCAAAATGTAAAAGGCGATACTTTTAACGCAGTTGAACTGCTTAAGCAGCCCATACTCAACTTTCAGTCGGTTTTGCCAAAGGCTAACCAAGAGCTGTTGGGAACAGGATTAGTTTGGAAAGAGCAAGCTGTTGATGCCGATAGCTCGCTGCACCTGTATTTTGCAAGTGGCACCAATAGCGTAGGGCTTATTGCATCCTATATACAATCGGAAGGGTTTTGGAAGGGGAGTGTTTGTATCGAGTCGTTGTTGCCCTTTGAAGCGTTTATAGGGGACATAAAGGTTGCCTCCCGGTATTCTGGGTTAGAGAAGGCAGAGGAGGTAACAAAGGATTTGTCGCTGAATGCGGCAAACCATAAACTTTTAATAAAAGTTTTTATTCCCGATACCTTAAGCAAAGAAGCGCGGTTAAAGGTTTACCTAAAGCCAAGTACGGGTTTCTTAGCAAGTAGCATTAGTTCATCGGTAAATCCACGGCAAACTAAAACGCTAAAGCATTTACTTGAGGGTACTAAATTGGCTGGGGCAAGTATTTCTGCCACGGGTGAGATGGCGCTTATTACTATTTCGGAGGTTGATACAAAAACAGAGAAGAGCAGCTATCAAAGGCGAATCATACAGCTCGACAATAACAAAATTTTGGCTACGTACCGAAATTCTGAAGTATCGCAGCTAAAGTGGATGCCAAAAGGCAACAAAATATCGTATTTATATTCGGGTAGTGTTTGGGTTTACAATTTCGATACGGGAACAGAACTTGAAATGGTAAAAGGCTTAAATGATATAGCAAGTTACACCTGGAGCCCAACTGAACAACTTGTTTTTTACTATGTGGATGAAAAACCTGAAGAGCAAAAGGGCGATATGAGAAGGATTCTTTCCATGGAGGATAGGCAATCTGGTTGGCGTAATCGACAGTTTCTCTATACTGCAGATATTAAAACGGGGATACACCAACGGTTAACGTGGGGAAATCAGTCAACTTTATTGCACGACATCAGTGCCGATGGCACCAAAATACTTTTTTCCACCAGCTACGAGGACTATTCGGAGCGTCCCTACACCCGACAAAATCTTTATCAACTCAATTTAAATACCCGACAACTCGACACTATTTGGACAGATAAGCTATTTAGTCTCAGCACGACCTACTCGCCAAATGGGAAGCAACTTTTGGCCATTGGTTCACCCCTAGCTTTTGGCAATATTGGGGTAAACGTAAGCGATGAAAGAATACCAAATGGGTTCGATAGTCAGGCCTATCTTTTCGATATTGAATCGGGAAGCATTGACGCAATTACCCATGATTTTAATCCGGCTATACAAGATGCCCACTGGAGTAAACTATCAGGTGCAATCTATTTCAATACTGTTGACGAGGATAGAAATTCATTGTACGAGTATAACTTTAAAAATAAACGGTTTACTAAACTTAATCTTTCGGAGGAGGTAATGCAGAGTATCGATTTTGCGCACGAGAAACCAATGGCCGTTTATACTGGGTCGGGTAGTAACTCGTGGCCAAAGGCTTACCTGCTGAATTTGAAAACAAAGGCTTCGGTTTTGGTTGATAATACGGATGCTGTGAACTATACCGAAGTGCAATTTGGTGATACAAAAGATTGGTCGTTTACCTCATCCCAGGGTCAAAGTGTAACGGCCTGTTACTACCTGCCACCAAACTTTGATTCAACCAAAAAGTATCCCATGATTGTTTATTACTATGGAGGGACCAGCCCTGTAGGCAGAGATTTTGGTGGCCGCTACCCAATGCAATATTATGCTGCCAATGGTTTTGTTGTGCTTGTGTTGCAGCCAAGTGGAGCAATTGGGTTTGGGCAAGATTTTTCGGCTGCCCATGTTAACGCTTGGGGCAAAATTACTGCCGATGAGATAATTGAGGGGACTCAAAAGTTTTGCAGCGAGAATTCATTTGTCGATAATAAAAAGGTTGGCTGTATGGGAGCATCGTATGGAGGGTTTATGACGATGTATTTACTTACCCAAACTGATGTTTTTGCAGCAGCCATTTCGCATGCTGGCATTAGCTCAATTTCTAGCTATTGGGGAGAAGGGTTTTGGGGGTATTCCTACAGTGCCGAGGCAAGTGCCAATAGTTTTCCTTGGAATAACCGTGAACTATATATAGACCAAAGCCCACTTTTTAGTGTTGATAAAGTGGTTACGCCCCTTTTACTTTTACACGGGAGTGATGATACAAATGTGCCTGTGGGCGAAAGTATTCAAATGTTTACTGCGCTTAAACTTTTGGGAAAGCCCGTTGAACTAATTCAGATTGATGGGGCCGATCATCACATCCACAAGTACACGCAAAGGGTTGAGTGGACCAACACTATTCTGGCATACTTCACCAAGTATCTTAAAACTGACGATAATTGGTGGAAGGAATTTTATCCAGATAGCAACTATTAATTAGCATCTAAAAATTAACCAAGGAGGGTGCCGTTACGGGCACCTTTTTTTATGAAAAGAGTGATATTTAACAAAAGCGGAATAACTTTTCATTGGGAAAATAGGGGATTTGGTTACGAATTGCTAACTTTATTGCGTAATTAATACTAAACTGTAATAAAATGGCCACTAGATATCAGGTTGATGAGATAGACCAAAAAATCTTAGCTTATCTTGTAAAGAATGCAAGAATGGCTTTCCTTGAAATAGCTAGAGAATGTGGTGTTTCAGGTGCTGCTATTCATCAGCGTGTAAAGAAGATGGAAGAAGCTGGCATTATTGATGGATCGAGAATGATTGTTAAGCCTAAGGCCCTCGGTTATGATGTTTGCGCTTTTGCTGGCGTTCAGTTTGCAGCTTCAAATCAGTACGAAGGAGTTGTTGAGGCGCTTCGTCAGATGCCGGAGGTGGTTGAGTGCCATTTTACAACGGGTCAGTTTGCGCTTCTTCTAAAGATTTACTGTAGAGACAACGAGCACCTAATGGAAGTATTGGTAAATACAATACAGAACATTCCCGGGGTGATGAATACTGAAACTTTTATCTCTCTCGATCAGGCTTTTGAGAGGCAGGTTTATGTAAAGGATAAGTGGCTGGTAAAAGGAAAAAAAGAGGACTAACTTAGAAATTTAGAAAGGTTGCTTATTAACTCATCCTTTTTAAGTGGTTTATGCATAAAGTCGTTACAACCTGCTGCAAAACTCTCTTTTTCGTCGTTAGGGTCGTAATACGCTGAATTTAATATTATTGGCACTTTTTTATCCAGTTCCCTAATACGCTTAAGTGCTCTGATACCATCCATAATTGGCATCTGCACATCCATTAGGATAACATCAACATTCTGGTTCTTGGTAAAAATATCGATTGCCTCAATTCCGTTTTGTGCCCAAAGTAAATTTACTTTAGAAGGAGCAAGATAAGCTTGTATTAGCTGAAAGTTTGACAAATTATCTTCTGCAACAAGTATTGTTTTTCCGCCAGAGGTTTCGCTTGGTTTTTTAGGATTGCTTTTATTGTTTGAATCTTTTTCTTCCTTTTCTCCAATGTAGGGTATTGTAAAATAAAAGGTTGATCCTTTCCCAGGATAAGAGTCAAGCCAAAACTTTCCGCCAAGCAAATGAACTAGTTCGTGGCTTATGGCAAGCCCCAACCCAGTACCAGAATACAGCTTTGCTTCCTCAGTGCTTATGGTTCTAAATTTACTAAAACGTTCAAAAATTACCTTGTGTTTACTGGGATGAATTCCTGCTCCAGTATCCCTTACAAAGAAAACAATTTCTTTAGAGTCTGATAATCTATACCCAAAGCATATTTTCCCTTTGTCGGTAAATTTGAGCGAGTTCGATAGTAAATTCGACAAGATTTGTCTTACCCTAATGCCATCAACTTTAGCTATTAAATCGGTGTCGGAAGGTTCAATGTCGAGGTTGACTGTGATCTTTTTTCCAAGTTCCTCTTTTTGTTGCCTATAATGGGCCAGTAACTCACTAAGTATGGCGTTAATATTTACGGTTTTTTGTTGCGTTTTTAACTGTCCCGATTCAATCAATGACATGTCTAATATGTCGTTGATGAGGTTCATTAAAACTTCGCTATTACTCTTTATGATATCGAAGTATTCTGTTTTGGATTTTTCAGTTGAATCAGGTTTAGTTAGAAGGTGCGAGAAACCTAAAATCGCGTTCATTGGGGTACGAATTTCGTGACTTACGTTGGTCAAAAAAGCAGTTTTAAGCCTATCGGATTCTTCAGCTTTATTTTTTGCAAACTTAAGTTCCCATGTTCTTTCGCTAACGAGATTTTCTAGATGCTCTCTATATTCGTTAAGTTCCTGTTCTACCTCTTTTCGTTGTTGTATTTCGTCAAGTAGCTGTTTGTTGTGCTTGTTCTTATCCTTAAACCTTGAGTATGTAAAGTATGATAAACTGAAAAGAAATAGGGAAACAATTGCCAAAAGGGCAATCCATATTCTAGCTTTTCGTTGTTCGCTCTTTTTTAGGGCCTGCTCTTTCGATAAGAGTTCTATTTGTCGCTGCTTGGCTTGAAGTTGATACCTTGATTCAAGTTCGAGGAGTAATCTTGTATTCTCCTCGCTAAAGACGCTGTCACGTATGGAACTATGAATCCTGTAGTAGTTGTAAGCTCGTTTAAAATCGCCAGTTGAGGCATTTATCCCCGATAAAGCAAGGCTTATTTTTACTTGCAGGCGTTTTGAATCAGATTGTGAGGCAATTTCCCAAGCTTCGTCCAGAACGGCCAATGCTTGGTTAATTCTGTTGAGCAAGAAGTAGGCTTGACCAATATAGAATAGAGAGTTTGCTATGCCCTCGGTATTATTTAAAGCACTAAAATTATCGAATGATTCCTGAAAGAACTCTAATGCTTTTTGATGTTCTTGCTTAGCCAGATAAACGGCTCCAATGTTTATAAGTGTGTTACCGTAGCTTACCCTATCCACTTCATTTGTTTTATAGCTAAGGGATTTCTTAAGGTAATTTAGGGCTTCGTCGTGATTTCCCATTTCGGAGTATAATCTACCTATATTATTATAGGCCTTAGCAATCCCTTCGTTATTTCTGTGTTCTTGACTAATTTTTAGACTTTTCTGGTAAAAATCAAGAGCAATTACTTTTTCATCAAAGTAGAAATATATATTCCCAATATCTCTGGTTAATTCTGCAAGTTTATTGTGGTTTTCTAAGGGACCAGCAAGTGAAAAGGCTTTTTCGGTATGGTCAAGTGCGTTTTTAAACTCGCCCATCCGGGTGTAAATCTGGCCATAAACTTGAAAAACATCAATTAGTGAAAGGCTATCGTTAAATGATTTGAATAGCGAGTAAGACAGGTCTAGATTATCAATTCCCACAGAATATTCACCCGTAATACTATATGATTTTGCTAAGGTTAGGTGTGCATGCGCCATGCTGGCAGTATCCTTACGCTTTGTTGCAAAAATTAATGCATTTTGGGCAAGTTCTATGGCATCATTTGGATATTTATGCAGAATGCTTTTAGCTGACGAAATGAGGACATCAAGATTTTGTTCGTTTTTAGCATTTTCAATTAGCTGCTTAACAGAGTCTGGGTTTTGTTCAAATCCACTTGAATATAACCTTAAATGCAGAAACATTAAGATAGCAAGGGTGATATAACCAATGCTAAATGTGTTGTATTTCATTATCAAATAATTTGGCGTAAAGTATGCATTGTTATACTAAAAAGCAAGTAGTAGGAAGGTCGCTAAAAAAAAGAGGAGCGTATTTTGCTCCTCCTTTTCTAAGATATTTTAATGATTTAGTAGTCATCGTCGTCATCATAAAAATCTTCGTCTTCAAATTCATCGGCAACATTTTCAAAATCAAAGTCAATGTCTTCTAAATCGTCAATTTCTTCAAAATATGCACGTTTAGGGTTTTTTTCTTTCTTTAAAGGTTTAAGCTTTCTTTTTTTTGTAAGCTCGTCAGATGTGCTGTAATCTGCTTTTGCGGGTT
This sequence comes from Bacteroidales bacterium, assembly GCA_028680705.1. GTDB lineage: Bacteria > Bacteroidota > Bacteroidia > Bacteroidales > Tenuifilaceae > Perlabentimonas. Next base: position 43,012 of record JAQUJY010000011.1, on the reverse strand, counting down.
TTCGCATTTCATTACTTGATTTCATTGCTGAAACGGGTTTTGTTAAAATTGATTTTTAATTAAAAATAATGAACTTACCTAACTGTTTCCTTTTAGCAAAAAGGGACTGCAATTTTATAATTATTTTTTAATTGATCACCCTTTTTTGAAAATAAAAGTGCAAAAACCATTAAGATGTTAAGTTTTCTAGTTATGAGCACATAAAAGAACCAAAGGTTGCCCCAATGCAAACGCAAAACGATGACAAATATCACTTACTTAGAATGAGTAAAGAATTATAAGTTTTAAAACAGATTTTAACACCAGCAATCGGAGCGTTACATTCATTACCTTTGTTTTCTTAAATACTATATCATGAATCTATTGCTTAACCCAATTTTTGCTCTGTTCGTAATTATAACCCTTGGCTTTTTGGTGGGGAACATTAAAATTGCGGGATTTTCTTTCGATGTATCTGCTGTAATTTTTGTTGCACTTGTCTTTGGTCACTTTGGCGTGATTATGCCTCCTGAGATAGAGAGGATAGGGATGGTGCTCTTTATTTTTACCGTGGGCATACAGGCTGGCCCTGGTTTTATCGATTCCTTCAAAAAGTATGGTCGGAAGTTTGCTTTACTGGCTAGCCTAATTGTATTTATTGGCTTTGCAGTAGCTACGGGTTTAATGTATGTTTTTAAAGTGGATTCGAGCTTAGTTGCTGGCTTGCTCTGTGGAGCGCTTACAAGCACACCTGGACTAACTGTTGCCATTGATGCAAGCTCTTCACCGCTGGCATCAATTGGTTATGGCATAGCCTACCCGTTTGGTGTAATTGGAGTGATTCTTTTTATTAAACTACTCCCCAAAATTATGAAGGTTGATGTTATAAAGGAGAATGCAAGGGTTGAGCGTGAGCAAAAGGAGAGTTTTCCTATTATCATTAACGATTTTTTTATGGTTGAGAATGATTCGGCCGTCGGAAAATCGCTAAGCGAATTAATGGTGCGCAATATGACTGGGGCCACAATATCGAGGGTACAGCATAACGATTTGTGCTTTACCCCAAAGCATAGCACTATCCTGCATAAAGGTGACATTATTAGAGCGGTTGGTACCCAAAAGGCGTTGGAGATGGTTGAAATTCTTATTGGGAAAAGGAGTAGTGAGGTAATAGCCCTTAGTAGCGATTATGAGGTTGAGCAAATACTCATTACCAACAAGCAAATTGTTGGTCAAAATTTGAATGAAATTTCACTTTATCAAAACTATAATGCTGTAGTGACGCGTATTAGACGAAGCGGAATTGATATTGCACCATCACCCAATTTAATGGTAAGGTTTGGCGACAAACTTACCATTGCTGCGCCAAAGGATGCTTTCTCAAACCTTCGAACATTTCTGGGGAATAATAATAAAATGCTGTCCGATACCGATTTTTTCCCAATAGCGCTGGGTATTGTTCTAGGTATTTTGGTGGGCTACATTGAGGTCTCGTTTTCAGAGTATTTTACACTTGGGCTTGGGCTTAGTGGTGGAATTTTAATAATGGCTATACTGCTAAGCAGCATAGGTAAAACGGGTCCTATTATTTGGACAATGAGCGGAAGTGCAAACCAGCTACTCAGGCAGATGGGACTACTGTTTTTTCTGGCGGGGGTGGGAACTAAGGCTGGAGCGCATTTAGTTGAAACGGTTTTAGCCTACGGACCGATGCTATTCTTGTTTGGTCTGGCAATTACCATAGTACCAATGCTTGTGGCAGTTATTCTTAATAAGTATTTTTTTAAGCTTAATTTGTTCGAACTTGTAGGAACAATATCTGGAGGAATGACCAGCACGCCCGGTTTAGCGGCTTGTGATTCATTAACCTCAAGTAATATTCCAGGTAAGGCTTATGCATCGGTTTATCCCATTGCAATGGTGGTGCTTATTGTTTTTGTGCAAATCCTTGTAAGGTTAACTTTCTAACAGTTTCTTGTTAAATGGCAACCGAAATAATTGTAAGGCAGCTATTAATCTTTGGGGTACTTATAGCGGTTGGTGCTCTGGGGTTTTGGCGCAAGATTATTTCAGTCGAAATGAAGAATAGCCTTGCGAGAATCGTAATTGATATCACCCTTCCATTTTTGATTTTCACCACCTTTAGCAATATGAAATATGAGCCCGATTTAATTAGGAATGGGCTTATCGTTTTTGTGTTGGCTTTTGTAAACCTTTTGGTGCTCTATTGGATTGGCTCTATTTCTTCAAAACTGCTGCGTCTTGATGCCCCAAAGCGGGTTGTGCATACTTTGCACACTATGTTTGGTAATATTGTTTTTTTGGGATTTCCGTTACTCGATGCTCTTTTCCCCGACGGCCTTGGTGTGTTTTATGGTGCGGTTTACCAGCTTGCATCAAATTCCGTTACCTTTACCTACGGTGTTTATAAACTTAGTCGAGGCTCGCAACGGGGAGGCTGGCGTAGCTTAATTAACGTTAATACAGTGGCAATTTTTTTGGGAGTATTAGCCCTTGTGTTTAGCGTTAAGTTGCCAACGGTTGTGAGTAAACCTTTTGAACTACTTGGGAAAAGTACTAGTCCATTATCAATGGTGTATATTGGCGCTATGCTTGCCTCAATGAATCTGCGTAAAGCACTGTTTCAGAAAAGTATTTTCGTGTTAAGTTTTAATAAACTTTTTTTTACTCCATTGCTTATTGGAGCAGCATATCTGGCCGTAATGGGTATTATTGGGGTTGAACTTTCAAAAGTGGCCTTTTTTGTACTTATTTTGCAAGCCGCCATGCCTTGCCAAACCATTATTGTGGTGCTCTCGCATAGGTATGATGGCGATCATATGTTGGCAGGTGCAAACCTGTTTGTAACAACCTTACTCAGTATTTTTTCTTTACCTTTGATATATTATTGCTTAGATTGGCTATGGCAATACTTTGCTAAAGTTTAAAATGAAGGGGTAAGGATAGCATGAAAGATAGAACAAAGCCACATTGGTTTGCAGTTTATACAAAATCGCGTAACGAAAAAAAGGTTTACGAGAGGCTTATTGACGAGGGTTATGAAGCCTATCTGCCTCTGCAAAAGCGATTAAAACAATGGAGCGATAGAAAAAAATGGGTAGAGGAACCTTTATTACGCTCCTACGTGTTTGTAAAAATTACCGAGAGGGATTGTCACAACGTGCTAAATATTAGTGGTCTAGTTTGCTTTGTGTCATTCGAGGGCAAGGCTGCTCCAATTCCTGAAAAGCAGATTGATGTGCTTAGGATGCTTTTGGGTGAACAGCTCGAAATTGAGACCATTGAGGAGAATTATGAGCCTGGCGACCTGGTAGATATTCAGATTGGTTCAATGATGGGTTTCTCAGGAGAACTAGTAAGGCATAAAGGTAAAAGCAAGGTGATTGTTCAAATCGACCATGTTTCGCACAAATTACTAGTTACTCTTCCTGCTAATCATATTGTAAAGTCCCATAAAAATTAGGCTTATTTTAGATTGTTCAGTACTTATGGTTCAATCTTATTTACCCGCTTCAAATGTCTTCCGCCTTCAAAATCCGCCTTTAAAAATGCATTTACAATTTCTTTAGCCTGTTTAACGGAGATAAAACGGGCAGGAATGGCACACACATTTGCATTGTTATGCAGCCTTGCCAACGATGCTATTTGAGGAATCCAGCATAGTGCCGACCGAACACCATGTATTTTATTGGCCGACATATTTACACCATTGCCGCTTCCGCAAAGTACAAAGCCCAAATCGAACTCACCATTAGCCACCGATTGGGCTACAGGTCTTGCAAAATCGGGATAATCAACGCTCTCTTCAGAGAATGTTCCAAAATCTTTTACCGTATTCCCCGTTTTTTTAAGATGTTCCATTACAACCTCTTTTGTTGAAAATCCGGCATGGTCGCAACCAATGGCAATTTTATATGTTTTCATCTTTATAAATTTTTTTTTAAACAAATAAGCCTATTTATGTTTCTAATGCTTTTTAGTAAATCAATGGAATACCCATACTTTGTTCATTCGTGTTAACGACTAGTTTAAATATGGGTGTTTCATAATAATCAGCTTTCTTTGCAAAGATAACCTCTTTGTAAAAAATGCAATCCTAATTATTCGAAAATGTCAGGAATATACATACACGTTCCATACTGCAAGAGTAAATGCGACTACTGCGATTATTACTCAGTGGTAACATCACAGGGTAGAGAAAATTTTGGCAATCTGGTTGAAAAAGAGCTTATACTTAGGCAAGGCTATTTATCCGATAGCGAGATAGAGACAATATATTTTGGCGGTGGTACACCTTCAATGCTTGAATCTGCTCAAATTTCGGATATAATTAGCACCATCGCAAAACGTTACTCCGTATCAAATAATCCTGAAATTACGCTTGAAGCTAACCCCGATGATATTAGCGAAGAATTTGTCAGGAATTTACGCTCATTTGGTGTAAATAAGTTAAGCCTTGGGGCGCAATCCTTTTCCGATATCGACCTAAAAAAACTGGGAAGAAGACATAATGCTAAACAGGCTATTAAGGCGGTTAATCTAGCGCATAAGTTAGGTTTTGTTAATATTAGCATCGATTTAATGTATGGTCTTCCCTATTCCAACTCCAGAATCTGGGAAGAGAACCTTATACAGGCCTTTACTCTTCCTGTAAAGCATTTGTCGGCATATCACCTGGTTTACGAAGAGGGTACGCCACTCATCCTAAAGTTGAGCAAGGGTCTTGTTGTGCCTGTTAGCGAGGACCAAAGCGTTGAGCAATTCCAGTTGCTTCAGGAGATTTCGAGCATGAATGGTTTTATCCATTATGAGGTTTCAAATCTTGCTAAGGAAGGTTTTTTTTCGCGGCATAATACATCCTACTGGAAACAAGTGCCTTACCTTGGGCTTGGCCCTGCTGCCCATTCCTATAACGGTATTTCAAGGGACTCGAATCCAAAGTCGATTATCGAATGGCAAAAATCGATTAAAAATGGAGTTATACCCACAGAACAAGAGGTTCTTACCCCACAGGATAAACTTAACGATTACCTTGTTACCTCGCTGCGAACTATGTGGGGAGCAAACGTTGATACCATAGCCCAAAACTTTGGGGATGGCAATGCCAAGCAGTTTTTGCATACGGCAGAAAAATATGTAAAACTTGGTATTGTTGAACAGAGGGATAGTGTTTTCAGAATCTTACCCAAGCATTTTATTACCTCGGATGGAATTATCTCCGATTTTCTAGCAGTTTAGTCTTTATCCTTCTATTATAGAGTATCCAGTTTAAAGAACAGAGTACAAAAATATTTTAAAGGTTTTGCTCAAGCGCATACACCAAATACCATTTGCGTTTTTTAAGTTCAAACCTATATTCTGATGCAAACCCCGAGTTTTTTATCCACGATTTCTGGGTAAAAGTTTTTTTCTCCTTCTCAAACTCTATCTCAAAATTTGCAGTATCTGCCTCAAAAACGGGAATTGTGAGTTGTGTCCAGTTCTCTTCGTTCCATGGATGTTCACCATAACCATCAATAATCATCCCCTCAATTGGGAAATGAATGCGCGATAGTTGAAAGGTTGAGTCGGAATTAAATTTGGAGTAGAATCTACTAAAATCTTCGGCAGCAAAAGGATTTAAGGTGGAGCATCCAAACCCCATTGATGCTATGACTATGATTAAAATAATATATCTATATTTTAGTTTTGGCATTGTGATTTAGGTTTTTTTAATTTGTTTTCAATATACTCAAATTAGCTCAATGTACTTGTTGGTAACCACTTCCCAGGAGTATTGTTCAGTTGCACGAAGTTTAGCATCGGAACCCAAATTCTTTGTTTTGCTCCAATAATTTTCAATTAGGTCAGAGAGCTGGCTCTCGTTATCAAAGTATAATCCTGTATTGCCCATTGTGTGGTGGTTAAAAAGATTGTTGTGGGCAACAATTTTGCATCCGCAAGCCATTGCTTCGAGCAGCGAGGGATTTGTGCCACCAACGGTATGCCCATGAACGTAAAGATTGGCATGGCCACGTAAAGATAAAAGTGTATCACTATTGTACTCGGCACCCCAAAATACAACATTCGGTAAATTTGAAAATTTTTTATGAAGTGCTTTTGCATGTCTATTGCACAATCCTCCCACTACAACAATCGTTTTACCTGCCGTAATAAATGATTTTATAATGAGTTCAATCTGGTTTTCGGGCTCAATGCGTGCTACTGTTAAACCGTAATTGTTGGGCACAAGTCTTTTTGTAGCCAATGGCTCAATTTCTGGCGTTTTACTGGGAATATTAACCCCGTAGGTAATTAACTCAGGTTCTTTTCCGTACTTGTTCAATATGTAATCTTTAACACCTTTATTGTCTGCAACTAGTATTCCGCTCCACTTTACCGAAAGATACTCGGTTAATCTTAGAAACAGTTTACCCATAAAGTTCCATTTTGCTCTTTTCCACTCAATACCATCAAGGTTGATAATTATTTTCCTTCGCAAGGATTTACTAAATAAAGGGAAGAACAGTGCAGGGGTGTAGCCGCAGCAAATTATTTTATCAGCATTAATTGTTTTTGCCTTTTTAAGTGATTTATACCCATAAATAATTTTGCGGATTGTATGAGGAAAAAGGCTGCACACTTTGATTGGCACTCTCACTACGCTCTGGTAATTTTCCAATTTAACCAATGTCTTGGTAGGCTCAAGCACCAATGTTTGGTAACCTTTATTTACTAGGGAAACAGAAAGATGCTCAGCAAAGTACTCAAAGCCCCCGTAACTGTTTGGTATACCTCTGGTACCAATTATGGTAACGGTTTTATCTATGGATGCTCTGTGTTCACTGCTTTTCAATAGTATCAGTTTTAGGGACGGTGAAAGAGAATGTGCTTCCTTTTCCATGCGTGCTTTCAACCCAAATATGTCCTCCATTTCGTTCAACAAACTCTTTGCAGAGTATTAGGCCAAGGCCAGTTCCTTTTTCCTGGGATGTGCCAATGGTTGTGGGGTTTGAGTCGATTAGAAAGAGTTTTTTAATATCCTTCTTATCGATTCCAATCCCGTTATCGCTTATGGATACCCTCCAAAACTCACCATCATCATCAACACGCACTATAATTTTGCCATTGTTTGGTGTAAACTTAATAGCGTTGGAGATGAGGTTTCTAACAACAGTGGTAATCTGATTTGCATCAATATATGCAGAGCACGCATTGCTCGATATAATCTGCATCTCAATATTCTTGTTTTTAGCATTACCCGTAAGTAATTCCAGATTTTCTTCAATTACATGTTTAAGGTTGATAACGGTTGGGCGTAAAGGTATTCTGTCGGTTTGCAACATCGACCATTGCAAAAGGTTTTCCAGTAGGTTAAAAGTGTTGTTTGAGTATTTGTATATTTGGGTGATAAAGTCTTTTAGGCTCTTTGAATCGAATGTTTCAAACTCACGGGCAAGCAGTTCGCTAAGGCCGAGTACCGTACTAAATGGGTTTTTAAGATCGTGGGCAATAATTGCAAAGAACTTATCCTTTGTTGCATTTAAGGCTTCAAGCTCTCCTCTTTGTTTTTCTAACTCTTTTTTTTGATGTTCTATTTCGATGTTTTTTTGGGTTAGTTCAGCTTCTAACTTGTTGTAATCCCTCAAGCGAAGTACTAACCCTTTAAGCATGGCTATTGATATCTCGTTGCGCGAGGTTATTAGGTTGTAAAATATTTTTTGATCTAAGCCCAGTAACGATGTGCTTTCAAGTGCAGTAACAGAAGCGCTTCTGGGGGTTGAGTCAACCAATGAGTATTCGCCAAGGTATTGGCCTTTGCCAAACTCGGCAAAGGTATGATCCTCATCGTGAACCTTTACTTTTCCTTCAACAATTATGTATAGGGCATAATTCTTATCGCCTTTGTTAAATAGTATAGTGTTTTTATCTAGCGATTTTTTTATAAGTGCATTGGCAATATCGTGCAAAAGGACTTCGTCCAAGCTTTTGAAAATTGAAATCGATTTTAAAATTTCTATCCTATTTTCAATTTCTAAAATTGAGTGTTTGTCCATTGTATAGCGAATAATTGATTAGAGCCCCAAAATTAGTTCTTTTCGTTTACTAACCACCAAATTTGTTAGCGAATGCTACAAAATTTAATATTTGCAAGGTCGATGCTTTCTTTTTTTGTTATATTTAACGCTCTTAAAGTTCGTAATACTTTTTTTATGAAAATCAAGTTAAACCTTAGGCAAAAAATTGCCTTCACCGTTATTGGCACTGCTGTTATACTTTTTGTATTTACCATTGGCTACTTTACTATTTCAACCAAAAAAGGTTACTATACCAATGCCAAAGACCTTAACCTGTCGGTTACTAGTCACTATGCCAAAGTTGTTGAGGGATCGCTAAATGAGGACATGGCTATTGTGCGTACCCTTTCAACCGCTTTCCTTGAGCATAATCAGCTGCCTTTTGAAGAGTGGCGTGAGCTAATTATGGGGATGTATAAGCAGGTTATGATTGTAAATCCACATATTGATGCCATATGGGATAGTTGGGAACTTTCGTATCTCGATCCCAATTGGGATAAACCCTATGGCCGTTGGCTTCATATATGTTATCGGGAGGAAGGGAAACTTCTATCAAAATATGAGAAGAGAAGCCTTGATGGTGATCCTGCTGTTTATAATTCGCTTAAACTTTCAGGTAAAGAATCAATTTTAGACCCCTACGCTTCAGCATTACAAACTAGCGGGCTAATGACCTCCCTAGTTTCCCCACTTTATATCAAGGGGCAATTTATTGGGCTTATTGGTGCCGATCTGTTTTTAGGCAGATTACAAAACCTAATTAATGAGATAAAACCATTTGCTGAGGTCGAGCCCTTCCTTATTTCCTCTCAGGGTACTATTATTGCACATCCCGACACCGCTTTATTAGCCCAAAATGTTCAGGATGTATATCCAATCATTTCCAAAAACTATAGTATTGTGGAGATGGTTAAAAGTGGTAAATCTTTCAGTTTTACCGAAAGGGATAGAACCGGGGAGAAAAGATTTTATACGTTTTTTCCCGTTAATGTTGGTCGTACACAAACACCCTGGGCACTTGCAGTAGCGGTTCCTGAGAGGGTTATTCTGAGCCAAGCAAACAAATCGTACAACATTGGTATTTTGGTTGGTTTAATTGGTATAATCTTATTGGTAACTATAATCTATATACTGGCAAATAATATAACAAAGCCTATTAAGCAAATAACCAGCTTGCTTAAAGATGTATCTGAGGGGAGAATTGATAAATCGATGAGACCGAAATTTAATACACAGGATGAGATTGCTGAAATGGGGCAAGCCCTTACCGACTCGATTGATAGTCTGTTAGCAAAAACTGAATTTGCAAGAAATATTGGACAGGGCAAACTCGATACTGAACTTAAACTTCTTATTGAGGATGATGTGTTGGGACAATCGCTCCTGGAAATGCGAGCAAGTCTCAAAAAGGCAGAAGAGGATGAACAGATTAGAAAGGGGGAAGACGATAAAAGGCGGTGGGTGAATGAAGGCTTAGCAAAGTTTGGGGATATTCTTCGACAAAACGACAACAATCTATCAAAACTTGGCGATGTGTTGATTAAGAATTTAGTTCGGTATCTAAACGCTAGCTTAGGTGGCATCTTCATTAAAAACGAGGAGAATAACCCAGTAACCTACGATCTTTCTTCTGCTTTTGCATACGATAGGAAGCGTTATTTACAAAGCAGCTTTGAGTTTGGAGAAGGATTAATTGGCACGTGTGCCGCCGAACGTGATACCATTTACCTAAAGGAGGTGCCGCAAGATTATATTGAGGTTACCTCAGGATTAGGCGATGCAAACCCCAATACTATTCTCATAATTCCTTTAATGATTGAAGAGGATGTACTGGGTGTTATTGAAATTGCTGCATTCCGTAGTTTTGATGATTTTGAGATAGAATTTGTTGAAAAACTTGGGGAAAATATAGCCTCAACATTGCGGGCAGTTAGCGTTAATCAAAAAACAGCAGAGTTGCTGGAGCAATCGCAGCAGCAAGCAGAGGAGATGCTTGCTCAGGAAGAGGAGATGCGTCAAAATATGGAAGAGTTGCAGGCAACTCAGGAAGAAGCTGCACGAAAATCATTTGAAACCCAAGGTTTAATCGATGCGCTAAATGCTTCATCGTATGTTATGGAGTATGATACTCATGGCACTATTATTAGCATAAACGATGCTTATCTAGAGCTGTTGGGAGTAAGCAGAGAGGAAAGCATTGGAAGCCATCATTCTGATAATATTGTGATGACTGAGGAGCAGCGCTTGAACTATGAGCAGTTTTGGATGAATTTACGAAAGGGTAATATACAGAAGGAGACCAACCTCGTTCGCATAGGGAGAAAAGACTTTACATTTGTTGAAACCTATACGCCCGTTAAGGATGCCAATGGAGAGATTTATAAGATATTAAAAATATCCATTGATATATCTTCCTAAAGCCAAAAGAACAGCCTTTTGTTATTGCTGAATCGTGACGTAGAATCCTGCGTGCTTTCTGATGTTTATTACATTTCCATCATCAAAAATCAGGTATTGACCTTTTATGCCACTTAGTTTTCCGCTCACTTTAGGTCTTTTAGCTAAATCAATTGAGGTTACCTTCTTTGGAAAATCAGCTACGGGGTACTCAATTGTGTACTCAGTATCGTCGGCAATGCTGTATTGTAGCGATTGGGTATTCAGAAATTCAAGGGCCTTATGCTTTTCACCCAATAACGGGAGAAGTTCATCGTTTTGTGTGAGCATTTTACGCCAGTTGGTTCTATCTGCTAGTATATTCTTAAGGGCAATCTCAACCAATCCTGCATTATGTCTATTTGCTGTAACAGCAACTTTTATTGCTTTAACGGCACCCTGGTCAACCCATCGTGTTGGTACCTGAGTGTAACGCGTAACACCTACTTTTAATCCACCCGAGAGTGCAAGGTAAATATACTGATTCGTCAAGCAGTTCTCTTTAGCATACTCCATGTCGCGGGCAATTCCCTCGTGTGCGCGGCATAGCTCTGGTCTTAGAACGCACTCCTCGGTTTGAGGAACCGAGATAAAGCAAGGATAGCAGAAGCCTTGTGCATAAGTTTTCTTAATTTCTTTGCCGCAGGCGATGCAATTAATTTTACCGTTAAAATCAATTTCAATTTCTTGCCCAATGGCACTGTTTATATCCCCTTCAAAATTATCGTTCGCCAGATAGTAATTGGGCTTAATGGCGGTTTCTGTTCCATTGTTTTTAAACCGCATTTTGCTCAGGTTGCCCTCGAAAAGTGTCTGCATTTTTATTTTTAAAGATATAGCATTGCAGATTAATCTGCAATTTAATGGCTCATTGTTCTGCTATGTTGAGTTTATGTTCCACGATATCATCATAATAGAAGAGTATGTTAAAAATATATATACCATGTATTGCAAGGTACCAAAATATAATTTATATTTGTAATATTATAATACTATAAAAACGATGGTATAGCTATGAAAAAAACAGTGAATGTTAGCCTTGGAGGAATGGTTTTTTGCCTAGAGGAAGATGCTTTCCATAGGCTAAACAGGTACCTCAAGGGATTAGAGCAAAAGTTTATGCACAGCAGTGATATGCGTGACATAATGAACGACATTGAGGTGAGAATTGCTGAGCATTTTAAGGAGAAAACACCCTTACCCGATATGGTTATAAGTATTATTGAGGTTGAGCGTGTAATTGGGATAATGGGCAATCCTTCCGATTTTGAAGAAGATGGACCAGGGTTCTCATCCCAAAGGGCCAATTATACTAGAACCCGTAAGCGGCTTTTCCGCGATCCGGAGAATAGCGTTATCGGCGGTTTATGTTCGGGGTTGGGCTATTATTGGAACATGGATCCAGTATTGATACGAATACTATTCGTAATCCTTGCAATTTGGGGTGGAGGAGGAGTGCTTATTTATGTTATTCTTTGGATAGTAATACCCGAAGCAAGAACTGTAGCCGAAAGGCTTGAGATGACCGGGGAACCGGTAAATGCGGAGAACATTGGTAAATCGTTTGGAGGAACCAGAAAATAGTTATGTCATATTTAACTCTTATGCTATGAATGTTGAAAATACAAAGGCACAAATGCGAAAAGGGGTACTCGAACTGTGCATCCTTTCAATCCTTTCTCGTGGAGATGCCTATACAACCGATTTAATTAATAAGCTTAAAGAGGCACAAATGATTGTTGTTGAAGGGACGTTGTACCCTTTGCTTAATCGTCAGAAAAATGCAGGTTTGCTAAGCTATAGGTGGGAGGAATCGCCTCAGGGTCCCCCAAGGAAGTACTACTCGCTTACCCCAAAAGGGGAAAACTATTTATCGGAGTTAGAGCTCGGATGGGAAAAACTAATCGATAAGGTTAATTCAATTCGTAATCGTGCTTAATGGACAAAAGGTATGAAAAAATCAATTAAAATAAGTTTAGGTGGCTTGGCGTTTAATATCGAGGAGGATGCCTATGCCATTCTTGAAGAGTATATTGAATCGCTAATAATGCACTTAGGCAATACACCTGAGGCAAAGGATATTGTTGCCGATATAGAGGGAAGAGCTTCGGAACTATTTACCGATTTGCTCAAAGGGATGCAAACCATTACCATTGATATGGTAAACAGTATAATTGAAATACTTGGAAGGCCAGAGCAGATTGTTAATGAGGATGATAGTAACGGACAGAGCGATAAGAAAAGTGAAGAACCCCAAAACTCTGAAAAGCGTAGGCTATATCGCGATGGTGAAAATGGCATTATTGCAGGTGTTGCATCTGGGCTAGGGATTTATTTCAATATTGATTCTATTGTGTTTAGAATACTCTTTGCTGTATTGCTTTTTGCCAACGGATTAGGGGCAATAATATACATCGTTATGTGGATTGCTGTTCCCATAGCCGAGACCACTAGGCAGCGAATGGAGATGAGAGGCGAGAATATTAACTTTTCAAATCTCGAAAAAAATGTGAAAGAAGAATTTAATAAAGTGAAGCAGAATATGGAAAAAAGGGATGTCTCTGGATTTTTTCGGAAATTTTTTAATGCAATGGGACAATTTTTAATAGCTATGGGCAGAGTATTTGGGGTTATTGCAAAAGTAATTGTTGTTATTCTTGCCGTAATATTTATTAGCATTGGACTAATTGGCTTACTTGCTACTACTGTATCAATTTTTTTTGGCAGTGCAATAGTCTCCCTGTTCCCTTCGTTTAGTGGCGTAACACTAGCAGGGCTAATTGGAACCACATTCGATTTGGGCTCTACTCTTTGGGTAGTTATTCCGCTGTTTTTTGTATTAGGCATACCCCTGTTAGCATTGATTTTTCTTGGTCTTAGAATGGTTTTTAGGTTTAAAATGCGAGATACTGTGGTGTTTGTAACCACTGCAACAACCTGGATAATTGCTGTTACCCTTTTGGCATTTGTCCTGTTCTTTCAGGCCAGGAGTTTTACAATACGCGAAACGGTTAGGGATAAAACGGAGCTGATTTTGGAAAGCCCACAAACCAGTACCATAAGGCTTGTAGCCAATGCTAATATTTTGGAGGGTACGGATATTCCACAAAAGTTTTTTAACCTTGATGATTATTCAATTGCCAATAACAACGGGAAACCAATGATAATGGGCAAACCGAGTTTTTTTATTGGCAAAAGTACCAGCGATAGTTTCGAACTGTTGATTCTTAAGAGGTCTCGTGGAGCAACCAGCCTGCTTGCCCGTAGAAGTGCGAATGATGTAAATATATTATTTGAGCTGCAAGATAATAGTTTAATGGTTGATCCCTTTTTTACCCTGAGCCAAGGCGACAAATGGCGTGCACAGGATGTAGAGGTAACCCTACTGCTGCCAGAGGGTAAACGGGTTTATATAGATAGGAGTATGGAACCTATTTTAAGTGCAAATCAAACCTGTTGTATGTCTTGGCCCGATGAGTTGGTTGGGCGAACTTGGGAGATGAGAGGTGATAAACTGGTTGAGATAAAGTAAATATTTTTAAAAAGTTTTGACGCTTACAAAAAAGCTCTTATATTTGCCTCGCTTTTGAAAAAAGCAAAACGTAGGATTGACCTATGGTGTAATGGTAGCACAGCAGATTTTGGTTCTGTCAGTCAAGGTTCGAGTCCTTGTAGGTCAACACGATAAACTAAAAACCCCAAAAACACATTGTTTCTGGGGTTTTTCTTTTTGGTTAGGTGTGCGGAATAGGTTTTATGAGAAGCATTGTGTAGAGTTTGTAAAATACGATCAATGAACGATACTATAAATTCATTTCTAAAATACCAAGATTATTACTACTATATTTTGTGGAGCATGCGCAATTTATATTTTCATTCAGTTTTTAGTTCATTTTTAATAAACACTTCCATTACGGCGGTACGTGAACGAACCTTTTTATTCAATTTCTCAAGTTCAAAGCTAATGCTATCGTTATAAAGTTCTAACTCCTCAAAATCAGAGTTTTTCCATGTGTAGTATAAATCCTCTTTTACATATAATGCTCCGTTTTTCGAAAATCCAAAATTGTTGTGGTTTAATCCAAAAAAGTAGGTGGTATCTGTGTCTGTTGTGAGAAGGTTATTCCCACTGTTTATATATTTTGCTTTGGATAAAGTCAGATTAAATATACTAGGAAATATATCCTTATGTGAACCAAATCTGGTAGTATCAACTACGTGTTGTGGTCTGTATTTTTTGGGCACATAAATAATTAGAGGTACCGTATAATTTTTATAGAAATCTCCTTTGGAAAAGTTAATGAGGCTTGGCCTTGAATGGTCTCCTGTTATAACAATAATTGTATTATCACCAAAATCAGATGATATAATTCTCTTTAAAAACTTACCCAAATAATGATTGGCGTATTGGAAAGTGATTAATTGTTTTTCAGCAATAACGGGGTTTATTTTTAATCGTTCTTTAAAGATTTTATCCATAGTTAATGGATAGGGTTTATATTCTAACGGAACTCCATAGGGAGTGTGGTTGGTTGTTGTCATAATATATATAAACTTTTGCTGGGCAGTATTTTCTGCTAGTTGGTTAAATGCCCTATCAAACACAAATTCATCGTATAAACCCCATTCGTTTTTTGAGGTGCCACTGATTAATTTTTCAATTGCTTTTTCGCCTTCCACAATATCAAAGAATTGTTTAGGCAAGTAATTTTCTAAATTTCGCCAGTTTAACCTTGCGCCAGTGAAAAAATATGTTTGGTAGCCTTTGTCTTTAAATGGTAAAGTTACACTACTGGAGAGTTCTTTTTCTCTGTATGTTGATTGTGAAATTGGATGAAGCGGGCTACTAAATAGAATTTCTTCAAGCGAGCTGATTGTACTATTATCTGCTGCCATAAAATTTTTAAAAAAGTAGCAATTGGGTAAAACATCTTCTAGCTCGCCCAAAAGGTTCATCTTTGTAGAATGATATTCCATTAAAAACTGGCTCATGCTTTCCATCATAACAAAAACAACATTTGGAGGGGTCTTTTCTAGAAACTCATTGTAAGGTGTTTCATTTATCAGCTCTTTAGTGCCCAAATAGGCGTCATTTATTTCATTTATACTGCTAAACCCACTTTTTTTGATACTTTTTTCAATATCTGTATTGATGCTCTGTTTCTGAAATGCAGAAATCGCATTTTGGAGGCAAAAAAAGCTGTTAAGTCCTACTTTATTTATAAATGAATTATTCGAAACTCCTGTATTTTCCATCCTCAAAGGGAAGGTTCCCCATGAGTTTCGCATTCCAGTAAAGAGCAATACCATGCATGAGAGAACAATGACAATAGATAATATAAACGTTTTAAGTTTTCCGTGATTTTTAATAATCTGGACTTCCGTTTTGCATATTTTTTTTATTATAAACCTCGAAATAAAGAAAACAATAATGAGAAAGAGTACAATTCTGACAAAGGGGTAATCTGTCCAAATAGACTTTAAAACAGCGCTGGTATTATCTTTAAACAGGTCAAAAACCAGTATATTTAAGTGGTCAGCAAAAAATACAAAATAGTAGTAATCTGCAATTATGCCTAATACAATAATAACACTAAATATAATTCCATACCATAGAAGTATTTTGTTGTAAATCTTTCTGTAAAGCAGGATATTTTTAATGCTAACAAAGAAGAAACCAAAGGATAATGCGAACGGAAGGATTAAAAAATAAGATAATGACATGGTATCAGTTCGAAAACCCATTATGAATGCTTTAAACAATTCATAAATATGTTCGCTGAAAATCAACTCCTTGCCAAAACTAAATAAAAACACAACTCTAGCAATGAAAAACAGGGTTATCCAGAAACCAAAAATCTTTAAAATACTCAAAAATGTGGAAATATAGGCATTAATTCTTTCTTTCATTTTTCAATAGATTTTTATCTGTAAAACTTAATAAACTGAGATTGATTTACGAAAACCAAGGCAATAAGTGGCGTAATTGTATTATAATATTATATGCCACTTAATTAAGAATCCTAATCTTATAACGGAAATGCCAAAATTAGTGGAAATATTCAATTTGCATAAGGGTTTTGCAGAAATTGAATAGGAGTAATCTTTATTTATATTATTACTCCTTATGGTTACCATAGTAGATGGATATTCAACTGCTTCGTATTTAGAACCGGGAGAGATATGAAGAATTTTCATTACCCAATTGAGAACTATTGTATTTTTGGAATCAGGTTTTGAATCAAAACAAGAATATTAGTTAAAGGCGGGTTTGTTACAGAAACAAAGTATTAGCAAACATAGTTTTGGGATACTTTATTTTCTGCTTTTAAAACCATCCGTAAAAATAATATTATATCTTCGTAGTTTATTTACCGTACTAATCAAGGTTTTATATGCTTACAATAAAACAAAGCGTTGCTACCATTGCAGTTATTGCTTTTTTAAGTTTTTCGGCTAAGGCTCAGGAACTATGGTCATTACAGCAGTGTATTGAGTATGCTCTCGATAACAATATTCAGCTCAAACAACAGGAGCTTAATGTTAAGATTACTGAGAATCAGCTTATACGAGCAAAACATGGTGTATATCCTAACCTAAATGCATCGGCCAATCATAACTATAGTTTTGGTCGGTCTACAAACTATATCACAAACCAGAAAGAGCGTAGCGATATACAATCGTCAAGTATGTCGATTAGTACACAGGTAACCCTTTTTAATGGTTTTCAGCTTACCAATTCAAAGCGCCAAGAGGCGCTTAACCTACAGGCGAGTTTAAGCGATGTTGAAGGGCTTAAGAACAATATTTCCCTAAACATTGCTGCGGCATACCTGCAGATACTTTTTAGTGAAGAAATAGTTGAATCCAGTAGGATGCAATTAGAGCTTAGCACAATGCAGGTTGAACGAACCCGAATGTTGGTTGATGCAGGAAGCCTTCCTGAGGGAAATCTTATGGAGATGGAGGCCCAAAGGGCTTCGGATGAACTACAGTTAGTAAACGCTCAGAATCAGCTCGATTTGGCATACCTAACCCTAACCCAACTTCTTGATATTAGGGATACGGAGAACTTTGCAGTACAAAAACCACAAATTGAGTCTTTAGGCCAAGAGCCAATTGCAAACCAGACCCAGAACATTTTTGACCAAGCACAGTTAACCCTACCCCAAATACAAGGTGCCCGAATTAGGGTGCAAAGTGCTGAGAAAGGCGTTCAAATTGCAAAGGGGGCTCAAAGCCCGAGACTATCGCTAGGTGCAAACTATGGAACTGGCGCACAGCATTTACTTCGCTCAAATCCATTGCTTTCTGAAGATCCTTTTCTCGACCAGATTAAGGATAATGCCAATACAGGTATTGGGCTTAATTTATCAATACCAATTTTCAATGGTTCACAGGTTAGAACATCAATATCTAATGCCAGGATAAATCTTGAGAATACAAGGCTTAGCCTTGAGAATGAAAAGAACTACCTTTTCAAAGAAATACAGCAAGCACAAGCCGACGCTATGGCAGCATTCAAGAAGTATATTGCAACTGAAAAAAACTTAAATGCGCTTCAGGAAGCCTTTAGGTATACAGAGCAACGCTTTTCGCTTGGTCTGGCTAATTCACTAGATTATACCACATCAAAAACGCGCTTAGCCAAGGTTCAGGCAGAGTTGGTTAGCGCAAAGTACGAGTATATTTTTAAAGTTAAAATTTTAGATTTTTACAAGGGAATTCCCCTTAGTATTTAATAATAATACAGTTATGAAATTTAAAAAGCCACTACGGTATCTGCTAATTGCTGTTGTTCTATTGATTATAGTTGCCATTATTGGCAAAAAGAGAGGTATGTTTGGTAAGCCCGAAACCATTGATGTTGTGGTTGAGAATCCTGCCTATCGTACCCTAATTGAGAGCGTATCGGCCAACGGAAAAATTGAACCAGTAATTGAGGTTAAGATAAGCCCCGAGGTATCAGGCGAAATCATTGAACTTCCCGTTAATGAGGGTGATAGGGTTTCTAAGGGTCAGTTACTGTGTCGTATAAAACCCGATACTTATGTCTCAATTCGCGAAAGAACAGAGGCATCGGTTAATTCCTCGAAAGCTCGATTGGCTCAGGTGCAAGCCCAGCTGCAGCAATCGGAATTGGCATATAATCGCAGCAAGATGCTCTATGAGCAGAAAGCAATATCTGAGTCGGAACACGAGAATGCTAAAACCAGTTTTGAGGTAGCGAAAGCTGACGTAAATGCAGCTCTTTTCAATATTAGTAGTGCCGAGGCATCGCTCAAGGAAGCAAAGGAGAATCTTGCCAAAACCACCATTTATGCACCAATGGACGGAACAATTTCTAAGCTTAGTGTAGAGTTGGGCGAGAGGGTTGTGGGAACAGCGCAAATGGCAGGAACCGAAATACTGAGGATAGCTGACTTAACCCGAATGGAGGCTCGCGTAAGCGTTAACGAGAACGATATTGTTAGGGTAAAACTAAACGATACATCACTTATATATGTGGATGCATATCCCGACCAGAAGTTTAAGGGATTGGTAACCCAAATAGCCAATTCGGCTAGCGTAACAGGTATTGCTACCGATCAGGTTACCACCTTTGAGGTTAGGGTGCTACTTATGGAATTGTCGTATAGGCATTTAGTTGACGAGAGGAAACCTAATCCCTTTAGGCCTGGCATGTCAACTACTGTTGATATTCAAACCACAACAAAATTTAACGTATTATCGGTTCCTATTCAGGCAGTTACTACCCGTTCCGATTCAGTTTCTGTTTTAGCAAAAAGTATAGCCGAGGTTAAAGAGGGAGACAAAGAGAAAGCCAATAATGCCAAGCTTAAAGAGGTAATATTTGTTGCCAAGGGCGATACGGCTGTTATGGTTTATGTTAAGTCGGGAATTCAGGATAATAGGCATATCGAAATCTTAGAGGGGTTATCCGATAGTGTTGAGGTTGTAGTTGGTCCATTTAGCGCCATATCAAGGCGTTTGCAGGATGGCAAATTGGTTAAAAAGGTTTCACAAGATAAACTTTTTCAAAATCCATAGCATTTACATTTTATGAGTTTTATACTTTGCATAGAAACAGGAACAAGTACATGCTCAGTTTCACTTGGGCAAAAGGGTAGAGTTATTGATGTTGAGGAGAGCCATGATCCAGAGAATAGCCATGCAAAAAATACCACAGTTTTTATTGATAGCATACTAAAAAGGCAGAGTTTAAGGGTTAAGGATTTAGGTGCAGTGTGTGTTAGTAAAGGACCTGGTTCCTACACTGGTTTGCGGATTGGTGTTTCGGTTGCCAAGGGTATTTGCTACGGTTCAGGAATACCGCTTTTGGCCGTAGGTAGCCTGCAGGCTATGGCACATGGTGCCATGGAAATGATTAAAGATGGCAAGCAACAATCTATCCCAAGTATGCTCTGTCCGATGATTGATGCAAGAAGGATGGAGGTTTACAGTCAACTTTTTTCTGCTAATGCTGAAGCATTAACAGGGGTTGAGGCAAAAGTTCTAGATGCCAATTCGTTTAGTGATTATTTAACAGAGAATAAAATCCTATTCTTTGGCAATGGTTCAGAAAAGGCTAAAGAGGTAATAACTTTGCCTAATGCTTTATTTCTCGATGGCTTTAATCCCTCGGCACGGTTTATGATACATCTTGCAGAGAAATTGTATAATCAAAACAAATTTGAAGATGTTGCCTACTTTGAACCGTTCTATCTTAAAAACTTTGTTGCAACAGTTGCAAAGAACAAGGTGTTGGGGCAAAAATAATTTTTTTCCCCTCTTTGCCGTTCTTGTATTCCTTATAGGTTCATCATCTTACACCTATGGGCAAAAGCGAGATGCATTTAGTGGGGGCGAAAAGTTAGAGTACTCTATTAATTATGGAATTATTCGGGGTGGGAAAGCTGTTCTTGAGGTAAAAGAGGGGAAGTACAATGGAAGGACAGTGAACCATCTTTACCTTAACGGTAGAACAGTGGGGTTGCTCGATAAACTTTATAGGGTTGATGATACTTACCAGAGTTTTACAGACCCGTCAACTGATTTACCTTATATGGCCATTCGCGATATTAAAGAAGGCCGTTATACCAAGTATACTGTTCAAACTTTTGACCATTGGTCTCGCTCCGATTCATCTATTGTGACTATCGCAGATACGGTTAAGGTAGTTGTTCCAAAAGACTGTAACGATATACTATCCGCATTCTACTACCTAAGGAATCATCATTTTCATAAGCCCTTAAAGAAAGACGATATTTTACTTGTTGAAACCTACTTTTCTGATGAGCTGTATAGTTTGAGGGTTAGGTTTATGGGTTACGAAACCATAAAGACACGCATGGGAAATGTTCATTGCCTTAAGTTTGTTCCAGTTGTAATAACTGGCCGGGTTTTTAAAAATAATGACGATATGGTAGTTTGGTTCTCAAACGACAATAACTACATCCCAATCCGTATAAAGTTTAATATTTTTTTAGGTGCAATTTACTGCGATTTAGATCAGTACAGTGGACTTAAGTACCCTTTTGAAGCGCTTTTTTAATAGGTTTACTTTGTGAAACATTTGGAATAGGTTGATAAAAAGTTACTCTATATAGCGAGAGGGAAAATCAAATTGTTATTTTTGCAATATAAATAAGAAAACAGTAAAACATTATGGCAACAACTGCAGATTTTAGGAATGGGCTTTGCATTGAATACAACGGTAAGTTATATTCTATTGTTCAGTTTCAGCATGTAAAACCAGGAAAAGGCGCAGCATTTGTGCGCACAAAGTTAAAGAATTTAGAAACTGGTAAAGTAATTGAGAATACCTTTAATGCTGGGGTGAAAATCAACACCGTTAGAATTGAGCGTAGACCTTACCAGTTTTTGTACAAGGACGATATGGGTTATCATTTAATGCATCAGGAAACCTTTGATCAAATTATGCTCAATGAGGCTCAGATTGAAAATTCAGATCTGTTCAAAGAAGGGCAGTATGTTGAACTTGTTGTAGAAGCTGAGAACGAAACGGTACTTTCCTGCGAACTTCCTCCCTTTGTTGAGCTGGAGGTTACGTATACCGAGCCTGGTTTAAAGGGCGACACGGCTTCATCCTCTTCATTAAAACAGGCAACCCTTGAAACAGGTACAACTATTAATGTTCCTCTATTCATTGAAATAGGCGAAAAGATAAGAATCGACTCGCGTACTCGCGAATATTCAGAGCGGGTAAAGTAACTAATAGGTTATTGGCAGATATTACTTTTATCATAATAAGTTTAGGGAAAGAGAAAGTAGCATTGCTATTTTTCGTAACTTAATCACAGCTATTGGTGTATAACATATTTAGCTATTCTCTAGTAATCATTCAAATGGCATTATGTCGTTTACCTCATCAAAAAGATTAAAGTTAAGTACATTTAAGCTCAACACATTGCTTGCTATGGCTCAGGCAATTAGTGGTGATATGCGAACTGAAGATCTCTTGGAGAGGTTTCGCACAATTTTAAACGACGACCTGGAAATTGACAGAATCCTCTTTCTAAAGTTTGAGGATAAATGGAATTTGTTACTATCAACAAATTGCCCTGAGAGTTTGTGTGATGGAATTGATATTGAGAATGATTTAATGGAATTTACCGAGATATCGTTTGTTAGCACATCTGAGAATAGATTTTTGCAAGAGTTTGATATAATTATACCGGTTATTCAGAATAACGCTCCTTTAGCGTTTGTATTAATTGCTGATACAAAAGAAGAGGCCAAAGGTGTGAGTGCAACCATAAAGCACCTTAATTTTGTGCAAACCCTATCCATAATTATTTTTGTGGCAATTGAGAACCTGCGGTTGTTTCATAAAGCGTTGGAGCAGGAGGCAATGAAAAAGGAACTAGAACTCGCCTCAAAGATGCAGAATTTGCTTATTCCTAACCTGGATGCACTGCCGCAAACTACCGATTTTAAAATACATTCATATTATCATCCCCATGCGGAGGTGGGGGGTGACTTTTTTGATGTAATCCAACTTGAAAGGGGCGAAATAGGGTTTTGTATAGCCGATGTGTCAGGTAAAGGAATGGCTGCTGCAATCCTTATGTCGAATTTTCAGGCTAACCTAAGGGCACTATTTACTCATGATATTACCCTTACCGGTTTAGTAGAGAAGCTTAACTTGCGAGTTATGGAGGCAGCCAAGGGTGAAAGGTTTATCACCATATTTATTGGGAGATATAACCCAACGCGGAAGAGTCTTGAATATATTAATGCAGGACATAATCCGCCCGTTTTCTTTGATTCTAAAACAAATGCAATATCCTTTCTTACAAATGGATGCGTAGGATTAGGGATGATAGATGAAATACCTGTGATGAATGTAGGTTCTCTTAGGGTAACTTCACCCTCAAAGTTAATCTGTTATACAGATGGATTAGTGGAGTTTTCCCAGAACGACAAGGTGGTGCTTGATCATAGTGTTATTGAGGATTGTATTGGGAATAACAAATCAATAAAGGATAATGTTGAGGATATTGTTCAGATAAGGATTGAACAAGTAGAGCAAAAGCAAATTGAAATTTTTGACGATATCTCAATACTAGGATTCTGTTTTAGCTAAATCATCCTTGGAACTATTCCCTAACTCTTTATAATGGTATTCAAGTGCTAAAATGATAGCCATCGAACCCCAAAACGGAGCCGCAATTTTATCCATATCCAGGAAGTTATTCAAAAAAGCATGTGAAATGTAGGTGATTAGGCCCATTAGGCAGGCAATGGTTAAATTTCGGTGCTCTCGACTAATGTTTGGTCTTTTAACGAGTTTAAATCCCGCTAAAAGAGCAAAAACCCAAATTGAAATAAAGGCAAGAACAGAGGGAAGTCCAGCCTCCGACATCAGACCAAGATATTCGCTGTGAGCATTTCCCCAGTTACCAAAATTTGTACTGATAATTGTTAGGTTTTGACTCTTCTGAAATGGTGCATACACAAACTGGTATGTACCTGGCCCCCATCCAAAGAGAGGTCTTTCACAAAACATATCCCAAGCAGCATCCCATCTATTTATTCGTTCAAGATTTGATGCATCCGATCGGATGTTATACATCGATTTTACATGTTCAGCAAAATCTCCGCTTGAATCGGTGGTGTTTCGTTCTAATCGCCACTTAATTTCATGCTGAAAGGTGAAGAATAGCCCCGCTAGAAGTGCACCTGCTATTACTACGGTACGAAACTTTATTTTAAAATAAATAAAAAACCAAACTCCTATTGCTAGTAAAAGGCTTAGCCATGCAGCACGTGAGTATGAGAAAATTAGCGCTGAAACAAGGAAAATTGTAAAGCCCCAGCCTAAAAATTTAAATATTCCTCTTTTGGCATTAAGCGCTAAGGCTCCTATAAAAGGAATTGTAAATGCCAGTGTGGCTCCATACGATGTGTGATCGACAAAGAATGGTGAAGCTGATTTGTAGGCGGCGTGGTGGTTTAGCAAACCTGCTGTGGATTGCTTTATAATGGAAAAAATGGCTACGATAGCTAATCCTGCTATAAATAAGGCAAGGAATAAATTGATATTTTTTGTGTTCTGCTTAAAAAGGAAGTATGCTAGATAAAAGAAAATGCCAATGAACCAAAATCGGACAAGAAAATATTTTATTGATACAATCGGCATCTCGCTTGGCACAACGCTAATTAGCAGCCAAACTAAATAGAATAGCATAGAAATAAATACTGGTTGCTTTAATAACTCTTTCTGAAAGAAATGGTCTTTAAATGATTTAAGAATTAGCATTAGCAATAGAAAAACGAGGATGGGTTCAGTTGGAAACCAAAAATCGAACGAAAACCCAGGGACTATTTTACTAAGGGAAACGGATAAGGGAACAAGGAATGCTAGCCCATAAAAAAGTTTTGTAGGTGCAAAAAACACCCACATACCTGATAAAAGCACAAATGGTACTAGGCTAAGTATACTCGATTGCCGATAGGTATAGAAAGAATTTGCGGCAATAAAGAGTAAACTAATTAGAACTACTAGGACTATATCTTTTTTATTTCTCACTATTCTTAGAAGGGTGTATTGATGTTCTGAAAAAGTCGACTAAAATCAAAAGAAAAACTGCAAAGAACAGGGCAGATAACGTTGATACAATTATGATGGTTAATTTCTTAGGCTTAGCCTTCTTATCGGCAGGCGTTGCCCAGTCAATCACAAACTGAGAAGGGATGGAGCCGTCAGCTTCGAGTTCTAAGATATGAATACTCTCTTGCATATCAGAGATTTGTCTCGATTTATTTAAGATATCTTTATCAAAACGAGTAAAATTGCTACCATATTTTGATATTTTATCCATGTAATCTTTAACTCTATTGGCTGCACTGATGTTTCCAGAGGCTAGTGCCTCGGCATAAACTTTAGTTGCCTCTTTTGCTTGGTAAGGTAAATCTAAAACGCCTTTCGACATAACAAACGATAGGCTATCGGATACTTGATAGTATTCTCTAAGTGCTTCGTTATACCGAATGTTTGCGGCCTCAAGTGCTTTTATAGATACCTCCTTTTTTGTGTTTCGCATTAAGCTGTCAGCAACTATAACAATTGTGTTAGCAATTTTAGCGGCTTTCTCTGGACTGATATCAAACACTGTAACTTTTACCGTTCGGTATTGTGATCGGCTAAATGATATGTTAGATGAGAATTTTCCGTTAATGGAATGCCTTGCATGCTTAAAATTAGGATCAATATCATAATGTTCAAAAAGCCTCTCCTTTTCAATAATCCTATGCCTTAAATTTTCCGATGAAAGCACCTGAAGCAAATGTTCTACTTCAGTGTCTTCTCCAAAAACCGTAAATCCATAGGGTCTGGTGGGGACAAAGGCATCTTTTGAAGCCTGTGATGCTTTTGCGGGAATAAGGATAGCGGTTGACTGGAACGTGGGAACTATTAAGAAGGATATAACGATAGATGCAACAAAAGCTACAGCGGTAATTGCTGTAAGCATAAATTTACGTTGCCAGATTGTTTGAACCAAATTGGTCCCGTTTAGGTTAAAGTCGGTTTGTTGTCTTTTTTCCATGGTTTGGTGTTTTTGCTAATCAACCTTAATTAAGTAGTAGTTTTTTTTCCCTTTTTGAATAAGGATGTACTTGTTATTGATTAAATGGGATGTGTCAATTATTGCTTCAGCGTCGTTTATTTTTTCTTTGTTAAGGCTAACTCCGCCCCCTTTAACAGTTCTTCGTAATTCACCCTTCGATGGGAATATTTCGGTTTTTTCGGTAGCCAAATCGGCAAATGCAACTCCGTTTTTAAGTATAGCCATAGGAATGTTAAACATCGGTACACCTTCAAAAACGGAAAGAAATGTGCTTTCGTCTATTCTATGGAGAATATCTGACGTAGATTTCCCGAAAAGAATTTCCGATGCTTCAATTGCTGTGTCGTAATCCTCCTCGGAGTGCACCATTGTGGTTAGCTCTTTTGCTAGTGTTTTCTGAAGTTTACGCTCATGTGGAACCTGCTTATGCTCTTCAACAAGTTTGTCAATGGTACTCTTGTCTAGCAGTGTAAAGATTTTGATGTATTTTTCAGCATCCTCATCGGAGGTATTTAGCCAGAATTGGTAAAACTTGTAGGGTGATGTTAAATTACGGTCAAGCCATATATTGCCCTGTTCGGTTTTGCCAAACTTTCCGCCATCGGCTTTGGTAATCAATGGACAGGTAAGCGCAAAGGCCTCTTCCCCTAGCTTACGCCTAATCAGTTCCGTTCCGGTAACTATATTACCCCACTGATCGGATCCTCCCATTTGCAGTTTACACCCATGGTTTTGATATAGATGAAGAAAATCGGTTCCCTGAACTAGCTGGTACGTAAACTCAGTAAATGATAATCCCAATCCCGCTTCTCCGCTTATTCTCTTTTTTACAGAGTCTTTGCTCATCATGTAGTTTACGGTGATGTGCTTGCCAATATCGCGAATAAAATCAAGGAATGAGTAATCCTTCATCCAATCGTAGTTGTTTACCATTATCGCTGAATTGGGCACTTCCGAACCGAAATCTAGAAACCTGGCAAGCTGTTCTTTCAGGCACTCCTGATTGTGCCTAAGGGTTTTTTCGTCTAGTAGGTTTCTCTCCTGCGATTTTCCTGATGGGTCGCCAATCATACCTGTGGCGCCACCAACCAATACGATTGGCTTATGGCCACAGCGTTGAAAATGCTTAAGCATCATTACCGATACTAGGTGTCCAATGTGTAGCGAGTCGGCGGTGGGGTCTATTCCTACGTAAGCAGTGTTCATCTCCTTTAGGAGTAGTTCCTCAGTTCCAGGCATTATATCGTGAATCATGCCCCGCCATTCAAGCTCTTTAACAAAATTCATACACAAAAAATTTTGGCAAAGATAAGAAAACTGAACTGTTATTGATATTAAATTTCAATGTTATCCTTGTCTTGTATGAATGTATCCTCAAGTGTACCCTTTATCTCATCAAATTTTAGGTATGGGTAAATTGACGGGGCTATTCTCTTTATTGGATTGTATAGAATCGAATCTTGCCCAAAATCCTCAGGGATAATTTTCACCCTATCGCTTATCTTGCTCATAAGTAGTAAGACTATGCTAAATATTAACGCCGTTTTTAGTATTCCAAATACAGCCCCCAACAGTTTGTTAACTAACCCTAAAAAGACTAGTTTACTAATGCTCTCTACTAAAACTCCAATAAAATGAACCGCAACCACAAGAGCAGTAAATGTTATTGCAAAAGCAATTAAAGGCAGGTATTTTGATGTGACCGAAAAATGTTCTGCAAGTAAACCAGCAGTATAATCGGAAAAATGGATGGCCCCCCATATACCAATAATTAAGCCCACAAGCCCAGCGGCCTGAACAATAAATCCTTTACGAAACCCCTTAAAGCCAGCATAAATAAAAAAGGCCAATAGAATAATATCGAGTATGCTCATCCTTATTTTAACTTATTTCTTGCGGGTGATTATATAGTCGATTAGATTATTTAGCGATTCTTTGTATGGTGAATTTGGATATGTGTCTAGTATAACTCTCGATTTCTGAGCGTAAAAAAGCATCTTTTCAGAAGCATACTCCACCCCTCCATTGTTTCTGGTAAACCTGATTACCTCATCAACTGCCTTTGTGCTGTGCTTGCTTTTGCGCAGTAGCAATCGAATTTTTGATTGTTCCGCCTTGCTTACCTTGGTAAGTGCGTATATTATTGGAAGCGTTAGCTTGTTCTCTTTTATATCATTCCCTGTTGGTTTGCCAATTATACCCTGGGGTTCATAATCGAATATATCATCCTTAATCTGAAATGCAATACCCAGATTCTCGCCAAATTTATACATGTTTTCCAATTGCTCTGGCGACGCCTTTGCCGCTTGGGCACCGTTTATTGCACATGAGGCAATAAGCGTTGCTGTTTTTTTTCTGATAATCTCAAAGTACGTCTCCTCATCAATATCCATTTTACGCGAACGCTCAATTTGCATCAACTCGCCCTCGCTCATCTCTTTAACTGCCTTGCTCATGTGCTTTAGCAGTTCAAATTCATCGTTTTCAACTGCAATTAGTAACCCTTTCGATAGTAAAAAATCGCCAACCAGTACAGCAATCTTTGAACGCCAAAGGGCATTGATAGAAAATGAACTTCTGCGTTCATAGGCTTCGTCAACCACATCATCGTGAATTAGCGTTGCTGTATGCAGTAGCTCAATCATTGAGGCAGCAACATAGGTCGATTGCGTTATCCCACCGTTTATTGCTGAAGTCAGGAATACTATCAAAGGTCTAATTTGCTTGCCCTTGCGCCTGTATATGTAGTTTGTAATAATTCCAAGCAGGGGAACCTTACTCTTCATAACATTGCCGAAGTAGTCCTCAAACTCCTTCATCTCTTTGGCAACGGGTTTTTTAATGCTATTGGGATTTAACACAAACTTGCATTTTTAGAATTATAGTTACTAGCAAATTAACTATAATTTTTTGTTAAACTTCATTTTAAACCTTCCAAATTTCACACAAACCTAATGTAGTATTTCAATGATATCATATTAACAGGTTATTCACTATGGGCAAAATAGTTTAATTATAGGCTAAATGATAAAAGTATTTATATATTTGTATTATATCAATATGAGAGAGTTATGGGTCAGCTTAGGGATATTAAGATTGAAGATTTAGAATATGCTGCAGGAATGCTCAAGGCTATGGCTCATCCTATGCGCATTGCTATTTTGAGTTTTTTAGAGGATGGCGTTAGGATGTCGGTTACTGAGATACATCAACGGCTTAAGATAGAGCAATCTACCACATCGCATCACTTAGGAATACTAAAGGATAAAGGAGTGCTGTCGTCGAAGCGAGAGGGAAAAAATACCTTCTATTTTTTAAAAAATGATAATCTTTCCAAGATAATAGAATGCTTAAGCAAGTGTACTCCATAAAGTAATTTACATCCTTTAGGGTTCTGTTTCAACCGTTTTCTGCATTTTCAAATAATTTGTGAACTAGATTATATGGCAAAAATTCGTTTAACCAAAGAGTTTACTTTCGAAATGGCTCATGTGCTGGAAGGGTACGATGGTCCCTGTCAAAATATTCATGGGCACTCGTATAGATTAGAGGTTACGGTTATTGGCATCCCCATTGCTGATAAGGCAAATCCTAAGTGTGGGATGGTTATGGATTTTGGCCAGTTAAAGGGGATTGTTAAGCGCGAGGTCCTTGACAGGTTCGACCATGTGCTATTGGTTTGTGAGGATAGTCCGCTTTTTGCGTTAAAAGATAAAATCCCTTTAGGAAAACTTCTTTCAGTAGATTTTCAGCCAACCTGTGAGAATCTTCTAGTTTATATTGCAAAACTAATCTCTGCTCAACTTCCTAAAGAGGTTGGTTTACACCATCTTAAACTACACGAAACAGCCACCAGTTATGCAGAGTGGTTTGCCTCTGATAATCAGTAGACTTTAAAAACGGCATATTCTTATTACTGCTTTCGATAAAAACTACTTGTCGCAAATTTTTATTTCTTACTTTTGATATTGCATTACCCTTTAGGTTTTGCATGTATATTCTATTTTTATAATCATTGAAACATCCTCCTAGTTATGTCAAAAAAACTTTTAGTTCTCGATGCCTACGCTCTGATATACCGTGCCTACTTTGCATTTATTAGTCGCCCCATTAAAACAAGTAAGGGGCAGAATACCTCTGCAATTTTTGGTTTTACCAAATCGCTGCTCGATGCGCTTAAACGTTTTGACCCTACCCATATTGCTGTGGCTTTTGATATATCGGGCAAGACTTTTCGCACCGATTTGTACCCCGAGTATAAGGCCAACCGGCAGGAAACGCCAGAGGATATTCGTTCGGCAGTGCCAATTATTAAGGAGATTATTCGCGCCATGAATATTACCATTCTCGAAAAGCAAGGATACGAAGCCGACGATATTGTGGGGACACTGGCCAAAAGGTCTGAGCCTTTGGGCTTTGAGGTAATGATGATGACCCCCGACAAGGACTTCGGTCAGCTACTTACAAAAAGTGTGGTAATGGTAAAACCCTCGCGCAGTGGTGCCGATATTGAAACGGTTACCGCCGCCGATTTATGCAAAAAGTATGGTATTGAAAACCCTATGCAGTTTAAGGATATACTAGCACTTTGGGGCGATGCATCGGATAATATACCAGGTGTTCCAGGGATTGGAGAGAAAACTGCAGCTAAGCTCATTGCGCAGTACGGTTCCATTGAGGAGATTTACAAGAATATTGACCAGCTATCGAAAAAACAGGGCGAGAAATTGATAGAAAATCGCGAGCAACTTGACTTAGCTCGTATTCTGGTTGAAATAAAAACTGATGTACCAGTTGATATCGATTTTGATAAGTTGGTACGTGCTCAGCCAAATGCCGAAGAATTAAAAAAATTGTTTGAGGAGTTGGAGTTCCGCTCACTGAGCCGTGACATTTTTGGCGAGACCAAAACTCAGAGTAACCCCAAACCTATACAAACCTCACTTTTTGGTGATGACAATTTTGCAAAACCCATTACTGAGCCCTATTTAAATACCATCGATGATGTAAAACACGACTATCGCTTAGTTGACAGCGACAAGGAGATTGATGAGCTGGTGCGGATTTTATCCGCTACCGATGAATTCTCTTTTGATACCGAGACCACAGGTCTTGAGCATCATACTTCGAAATTGGTGGGTATCTCATTTTCCATTGAGCCCCATACGGCTTGGTATGTTCCCATTCCTGCCGATGATGACAAGGCGAATGGGATTGTAAATCGTTTTAAACCCGTTTTTGAGGATGAGAGCATCGCTAAAATAGGTCAGAATATTAAGTTCGATTTACTGATGCTTAAATATTACGGTGTTGAGCTGCGTGGCAAGCTAAACGATACCATGCTGGGGCATTATCTTCTTGAGCCTGATATGCGGCACAATCTTAATATTCTTTCCGAAAATATTTTGGGCTATAAGCCTATTGATATTGAGGAAGTGATAGGTAAAAAGGGTGTTAGGCAATTGAATATGCGCAATATCGACCCCCAAAAGGCAGCTATTTATGCTGGTGAGGACTCTGACCTTGCTTTACAGCTAAAGGCGATACTGTGGAAAAGGTTAGAGAAGGAAAATCTTATTAAACTTTACTATACACTTGAGGAGCCACTGATTAAGGTGCTTGCACAGATTGAGTACGCAGGGGTTACCATAAACACACAGGCGCTTAACGATTTTGCTGTTGAATTGAATAAGGAGCTACTGCTGCTCGACCACGATATAAAGGAAATGGCGGGTATGCCCGACCTAAACGTTTCATCACCAAAGCAACTTGGGGAGGCACTATTTGAAAGAATGAAGATTGCAACCGATGCAAAGCGCACCAAAACCAAGCAATATTCAACTGGCGAGGAGGAGTTGATGAAGTATGTTGATAAGCACCCTATTATCGCCAAAATTCTCGATTTTCGTTCGGTTAAAAAACTCTTATCAACCTACGTTGAGGTTTTGCCAACGCTAATTAATAGGAAAACAGGAAGAATTCATGCTTCGTTTAATCAGGCGGTGGCAGCAACGGGTAGGCTCAGCTCCAATAATCCCAACCTGCAAAACATTCCCATTCGCGAGGAGCGGGGTAGGGAAATTCGGAAGGCCTTTATCCCTTCCGGCGATGATTACATTATACTCTCGGCCGACTACTCCCAAATTGAACTGCGCCTTATGGCGCATGTTAGCCAAGACCCTTCAATGCTTGAGGCATTCCAGAATGGAGAGGATATTCACGCTGCCACCGCATCGAAAATCTTTAAGGTGGCGCTATCTGAAGTTTCTCGCGAGCAGCGAGACCGAGCTAAAACGGCCAACTTTGGGATGATTTACGGCATTTCAGCGTTTGGACTCTCGCAGCGTTTGGACATCAGCCGAACCGAGGCAAAGGATTTAATTGACGGCTATTTTGATACCTACAAAGGCGTAAAGGCTTATATGGACGATTGCGTTAAGGTGGCCCGCGAGAAGGGTTACGTTGAAACCATATACGGTCGTAAGCGCTATTTGCCCGATATTAATTCGAACAACCAAACCGTACGCGGATTGGCAGAGCGAAACGCCATAAATGCGCCCATTCAGGGTTCGGCAGCCGATGTAATAAAGGCCGCCATGATTGCCATTAATCAGCAAATGACCGAGAAAGGGCTAAAGAGCCAGATGATAATTCAGGTGCACGACGAATTGAACTTTGATGTGTACAAGCCCGAACTCGACACCATGAAGTCCATTGTTAAGGATTGCATGGAGAATGTTATAAAACTCTCGGTGCCCCTTGAGGTTGATATGGGAGTTGGGCAGAACTGGCTTGAGGCGCATTAAGTTGGGTAGATTTTGGGAATTATATCAAACACAACAACTAGTAGTACAGTGTTATACGCTAGTTGGGGCACGTTAAGGAAATCGACACGAGCATCTTTAAGCGATTGCTTTCGACTTTAAAAAACTTTATCTTTGCAGAAAGGAATAGAATGAATTATGGGAACAAGGGAAATTATTAGAGTAATTAAAAAACTTCCTGTAA